>CAYQKN010000217.1:0-4740 GCA_964417885.1 uncultured Burkholderiales bacterium
GGCAAGACCGGTGTCGCGATCATGCAGATGGAGGCCGGGCTCGATACCGGGCCGACGCTGCTGGAAACCTTTACCGCCATTGGACCCCGCGAAACCACGGGCCAACTGCATGACCGCCTCGCCGTGCTGGGCGCCGAAGCCATCGTGCATGTGCTCACGCGCATGAGCCGCGGCGACGAAATGGCGGTGTCGCCGCAATCGGCGCTCGGCATCACCTACGCCAACAAGGTAACGCCAGAAGAAGCACAAGTCGACTGGTCCGACAGCGCCGTCAACATCGACCGCAAGATCCGCGCGTTCAATCCGGCACCCGGTGCCTGGACGTTGTGGAATGGCGAAAAATTGAAGCTCTGGGCGTCGGAACTGGTGCCAGTACCGTCCTGCCTGGGCTCTGAATCGGGCACCGTGATGGCGGCAGAAGGTGAGCACCTACTCATTTCCTGTGGCTCGTCGTTATTGGCCATCACCGAAATCCAACGGCCTGGCGGCAAGCGCATGGCGGTGTCGGCATGGCTCGCAGGCGGTGGCCATCCGGCGGTTGGCGAGCGGCTGGGCACCTGACAACTTTTTCGTAGAACCCTTATTGCAAAGGGCATGGCGATAAAAAATGCCATTTGTCGACTTTATGTATTTTCATGCGCCATGCCCTTCACAATAAGGCTTTAAAGAAAAAGTCATATCGTTTTCTGGCGCCCGGAAAAGCACATGAACGGGCATCCACCGTCTCCGCGAACGGACTAACATCGTCTGCCCATGCTGATCGAAACCATCGACACTGCGCGTGACATCGGTCGCCTGAACGAGATCGTCGGCGTGCTGCTGCGCCACGGTTTTGGCGATACCGTGCGCCGGCTCGGCCTCGCCGACAAGCTCGAACGTGCGGGGCACGCACTCAACTGGGATCACGCCGCCGATCTCGCGCGACTGGAGCCGCCGGTGCAGGTGCGCCTCGCGATCGAAGAACTGGGCCCGACCTTCGTGAAGCTCGGTCAGGTGCTGGCCGGTCGCGCCGATCTGTTCGGCCCGGGGTGGATTGCCGAATGCGAAAAGCTGCACGCCCATGTGCCCGCCGTGCCGCTCGATGCACTGCGGCCACAGTTGCGTGAGGATCTGGGCGGCGAACCCGAGGCCGCATTCGCGCGCTTTGACGTCGAGCCACTGGCCGCCGCGTCGATTGCCCAAGTTCACCGCGCCGCGCTGGCCGATGGCACCGAGGTCATCGTCAAGATCCGTCGTCCCGGCATCGAGGCCGTGATCGAGGCCGACCTGCGTTTGCTCGGACGGCTGGCCGCGCTTGCGGAATCGCAAATGCCGGCGCTCAAGCCGTATCGCCCGCAGCACCTGGTGCGTGAGTTTGCGCGCTCGCTGCGCCGTGAACTCGATCTGGCGGCGGAATGCCACAACGCCGAGCGCATGGCGAAGAATCTGGCGACGCTGCCCGACATCGTGATCCCGCGCGTGCATTGGGCGCATACCGGCAAGCGCGTGAACGTGCAGGACTTCGTCGGTGGCATCGCCGGCAGTGATCTCGCGCGGCTGGACGCCGAAGGTTTTGACCGCGCGTTGCTGGCGAAACGCGGTGCCGGCGCCGTGCTCAAAATGATCGTGGAGGATGGTTTCTTTCACGCCGATCCGCATCCCGGCAATGTGTTCTATCTGCCCGGCAATCGCGTCGCCTTCATTGATTTCGGCATGGTCGGTCGGCTCTCGGAACGACGGCGCGAGGAGCTTTTGCAATTGCTGCTCGGTCTCGTCGAGCGGCAGCCACAGGCCGTCGCCGACGTGCTCATGGACTGGACCGGGGATGGCCACGGGCTCAATCTGTCGCTCATGGAGACCGAGATTGAGGCCTTCGTCGACCAGTATCACGACACGCCGCTCGCCAACCTGAGCCTCGGGCAGATGCTGTCGGACGTCACGGCCATCCTGCGCGATCACCACCTCGCGCTGCCGGCCGATCTGGCGCTGCTGATCAAGGCCTTCATTTCGCTCGAAGGCATGGGCCGCGGCCTCGACCCGAATTTCCACATGGCCAGCGAGGCGCTGCCGCTATTGCGTCAGGTGGTGCGTGCCCGCTACCAGCCGAAAGTCATGGCCAAACGTGGCTGGCAGACGCTGCGCCGCGCGCTCGCGGTGGCCGAGCAACTACCGCATGACCTGTCGACGCTGTTGCGCACGGCACGACGCGGACGCCTGAACGTCGGGCTGGAGCTGATTCACCTGAAACGTGTGGGCGACCAGATCGACCGCGCCGCGAGCCGGATGTCGCTGGCGCTGGTCATTGCCGCACTGATCATCGGTTCGTCGATTGTGATGACGGTATCGGGCGGGCCGATGCTGTTCGGCCTGCCGGCGTTCGGTTTTCTCGGCTTCTGTGCAGCCGTACTGGGCGGTCTGTGGCTGTTGCGCTCAATCTGGCGCAGCGCGCGGCAACAAAGCCGCGACGAGGACACGAACTAGCGCGTTAACACGCCCTAAGGTTTGCCGGCTGCTGCCGCAGCCTTATCCTTTTCCAGTGCATCCACCTTTGCTGTCAGCTCGTCTATCTGCGCGCGCAGGATGTTGAGCATTTCGCGCTGCACGTCGAACTCCTGCTTGGTGACCACATCCATGCGCGCCAGGCCCGCAGTCAGGGTGGCGCGCAGGTTTTTCTGCAAATCTTCGCCGGGGTTTCCGGCAAGCACAGCCTTGAGCTGTGCGGCGAGTTCATCCAGAGTCATGACCGCAGTCTAGCAAAGCAGCAGTCACTCGCGGAACCGGCGTCCCGATGAATGCATTGTTTTGGTGCGCACACGAAATGCCCGGCATCTAACGCCCCAAAAAAGTACCCGCTCACCGCAGGAAGGCGGTGCATCGTCACGTCGACAAGCTGGCACGGCGCTTGCGATGAAGTGCCCAGTCACAAGTTGTACAGCCACACACGATATCCCCTCTTCCTCAGGAGCTTCACGATGAAATTCAAACAGACCCTCGTTGTCACCGCCGTGTCCGCGCTGCTCGCCAGCCTGTCGTTTGCGCAAACCGCGCCGGCGCCCGCTGCCGCGCTGGCACCTGCGCCCGCCCCGGCGGAGCCGCCGTCACCGTTTTCGGTCAACATTGGCGTTGCCAGTTCGTACATCTACCGCGGACTCAACCAGTCGGATTTCAAACCGGCGCTGCAAATCGGGGCAGATTACGCGCACCCGAGCGGCTTCTACATCGGCACCTGGGGCTCCAGCATCCGCTGGCTCAAGGACTACGGCATCAGCAGCGGCAACGCAGAGATTGATCTCTACGCGGGCTACAAGGGCGAAGCCGGCCCGATCGCCTACGACGTCGGCGTGCTGCAATACTTCTACACCGGCTCGGTCGCTCCTGGCGCCACCAAGCCCGACACCACCGAGCTTTATGTAGCGGGCACCTTCAAGATGTTCACGCTCAAGTATTCGCATGTCGTATCGAAGTCGATCTTCGGCGTCGCCAATGCGCGCAACAGCGGCTACTTTGACCTGACCGGCACCTTCCCGCTGATCGACAACCTGACGCTGACGGCGCACGTCGGTCACCAGATCATCAAGAACAGCGGCGCCGGCACTTACACCGACGGCAAGGTCGAACTCGGCTACGACTTCGGCAACGGTTTCGCGCTGTCCGGCGGCGTGACCGCGACCGATGCCGACAAGGGCTTCTACACGCCGGCCGGCAAGAAATTCACCGGCAAGACGACGCCGTACGCGTTGATCAAGTACACCAAGTCGTTCTAACAAAGGGGGAAACCTGTCATGAAACTGGTTACAGCCATCATCAAACCGTTCAAGCTTGACGAGGTGCGTGAAGCCCTCGCCGGCGTGGGCGTGCAGGGCATCACCGTGACCGAGGTCAAGGGCTTTGGTCGGCAAAAGGGCCACACCGAGCTCTATCGCGGTGCCGAATACGTCGTCGACTTCCTGCCGAAAGTCAAAGTCGAAGTTGCGGTCAAAACCGAACTCGTCGAGCGCGTGATCGAAGCCATCGAAAAGGCCGCCAACACCGGCAAGATCGGTGACGGCAAGATCTTCGTGTTCGAAGTTGAACAAGTCATTCGCATCCGCACCGGTGAAACCGGTCCGGACGCGCTCTAAGCGGGGGTTACAGAACATGAAACTACGTCTCTTCGTCGGCGCGCTCTGCGCCGCTCTCTCGCTCGGCGCGAGTCACATGGCGTTCGCGCAGGCACCGGCGGCCACGCCCGCTCCCGCAGCCGAAGCCAAACCGGCTGACGCAAAACCCGCAGACGCGGCGAAACCGGCCGAAGCTGCCAAACCCGCAGAAGCAGCGCCTGCTGCTGCCGCACCCGCCGCCGGCGCCGCACCTGCCACTCCGGCAGCGCCCGCCGCAAAGGCACCGGAACCGAACAAGGGTGACACCGCCTGGATGATGGTTTCGACCCTGCTCGTCATCATGATGACGGTACCGGGCCTCGCACTGTTCTATGGCGGCCTCGTGCGCTCGAAAAACGTGCTGTCGGTACTGATGCAAGTGTTTGTGGTCTTCTCGCTGATCGTGGTGTTGTGGCTGATTTACGGCTACAGCTTCGCGTTCACCGAGGGCAACGCGTACTTCGGTGGTTCCGGCCGGTTGTTCGGCAAAGGCTTGTTTGACAATGTGGCCGGCACCTTCGCAATGGCCGCAACCTTCAGCAAGGGTGTCGTGATTCCGGAGATCGTGTTCGCCGCATGCCAGGCAACCTTCGCGGGCATCCCCTGCGCGCTGGTCGTGGGG
>CAYQKN010000218.1:0-4653 GCA_964417885.1 uncultured Burkholderiales bacterium
GTCTATTCGGAAATCATCATCACCCGCGTCACCGTGCCGGTTGGTGAAGACATCGGTTTCCTGCCGGGAACCGAGGAAGAGAAGATGAACCCGTGGATGGGCGCGCTGGAGGACAACCTCGACGTGCTCAACGCGACCGATGACGAGGCCGGCGACTGGGGCCGGGCCGCGACCCGCGACCTGATCCGCTCGCGCATCAAGGTCAAATCGCTCAACTTCATGCGCGGCCGCACTTTCCTCAACAAATTCCTGATCATCGATGAGGCGCAGAACCTGACCCCCAAGCAGATGAAGACATTGATCACGCGCGCCGGGCCGGGAACCAAGGTGGTGTGCCTGGGCAATATTGCGCAGATTGATACGCCCTACCTGACCGAAGGTTCATCGGGCCTGACCTACGTCGTCGACCGCTTCAAGGGCTGGCAGCATTCCGGCCATATCACGCTGCAGCGCGGCGAGCGTTCGCGGCTGGCCGATCACGCGGCGGAAGTGCTGTAGCGGTGAGAAGCGCGCTGCTGGTGATGCTGCTGGCGGCGCTGCCGGTGCCAGCCGCGGCGCAGGCGCCGCCGACTGCGGCGCCTGCGCCGGCCGCCTTCGACACGCCGGCGCAGACCGCAACCCGCAAACTGCCGAAGGAGTTCATCCAGGCGACGCCGCAGCGCTTCTCGAAAGACGATCAGAAGCGCGTCGAGGCCGTCACGCGCCTGGACGAAATCCTGGTGGAAGGCCGGATCGAGCCGGAGGATTATGTCGGTCCGAAAAAAGCGCCCATGGCGCAATTTCGCGAGCGTCTGGAGAAAGACCGGCCGATGACACCGAAGGAAAAGACCCAGCTGGCACTGTGCTTCATCGGCCTGTGCGGCATCTACGGCCCTGACGGCCTGCCGCGCGAACCCAGCCTGGACGAGCGCCGCGAGGCGCGTTCCAATCAATCGACCACGCAGCTGAACAACCAGTTCCGCGGCGCGCTGCAATAGCGCCGGCGACAATTCGCCTTTGCGGCTGTGCAGCAAAAATCACCCCGGGGAACGCCGCGTCACATCGGTTAAGATGAACCCCTGTCCTCCACTACTCGTCGCCTGATCCAACGGGCGCAGCCGATTCGCAAAACACCAATGAAGCGCGGTTTTTACACCATCATGGCGGCGCAGTTTTTCAGCTCGCTGGCCGACAATGCGTTGTTCATCGCCTGTATTGCGCTGATCCAGATGCTCGACGGCCCGAGCTGGATGACGCCGATGGTGAAATGGGGCTTCGCCGTGTCGTATGTGGTGCTGGCGGCGTTTGTCGGCGCGTTCGCCGACGCGGTGCCGAAGGGCCGCGTGATGTTCGTCACCAACGCGATCAAGATCGTCGGCTGCTTCACCATTTTCTTCTACGATTTCCTGCACCTGCCGGGCAATACCGAGTTCTGGGTCGTCTTCGCCGGCTACATGCTGGTCGGGGTCGGCGCGGCCATGTACTCACCGGCAAAGTACGGCATCCTGACGGAACTGCTGCCGCCCGATCAGCTGGTCAAGGGCAACGGCTGGATTGAAGGCCTGACGGTGGTGTCGATCATTTTCGGCACCGTCCTGGGTGGCGCGCTGGTCAGTCCCCGGGTGTCGACGTGGCTGCTGTCGTTCGACCTGCCCGGTTTCAGCACCGGTGTCGATACGCCACCCGAGGCCGCCATCATCGTGATCGCCGTTTTCTACGCGGTCGCGGCCATTTTCAATCTCAACATTCCCGACACCGGCGCGCGTTACCCGAAGCAGCAAACCAATCCGTTGACGCTGGTGTCCGATTTCTGGCATTGCGTGGAAACGCTGTGGAAAGACAAGCTGGGCCAGATCTCGCTGGCGGTGACCACGCTGTTCTGGGGTGCCGGCGCGACACTGCAGCTGATGGTGCTCGAGTGGGGCAAGGCGCATCTCGGCCTGCGTCTCGACCAGGCATCGATGCTGATGGGCGTGGCCAGCGTCGGCACCATCATCGGCGCCATCGTTGCCGGGCGCTACATGACGCTGAAAAATGCGCTGATGGTGCTGCCGTTCGGCATCGCGATGGGCTTTGCCGTGATGTTCATGCCGGTCACCCACGCCATGCCGGTGGTGTGCGCGCTGCTGATCCTGGTCGGTGGCCTGGGCGGATTTTTCGTCGTGCCGATGAATGCGCTGCTGCAACATCGCGGTCATGTCCTGCTGTCGGCGGGCCACTCGATCGCGGTGCAGAATTTCAACGAGCAGCTGAACATCCTGCTGATGGTCGCGATCTACTCGGTAATGCTGTCGTTCCAGTTCTCGATCAACATGATCATCGTGCTGTTCGGCGGTTTTGTCGCCGCCATGATGGTGCTGATCATGCAGTGGAATCGCGTCAATCACCGGCGCGACCCCGCACTCGACCGCCTGATCGGCGCCGAAAAGAGCGAATCCGCGCCGCACTTCCAGGAACGGCCGCACTGATCGCCGGTGGCTTCGCCCGTAGGTCCTGCTGGCTGCGCGCCGGCGGCGTCAATCTGTCACAGTGGCACCATGCTTGAAATCGACCAACTGACCCGCACTTTCGCCGGCCGCAGCGTGCTGCGAGAGGTGTCACTGAGGCTTGCTCCCGGCGAGTACGTTGCCATCGTCGGCGAATCCGGCGTCGGCAAATCCACCCTGCTCAACCTCATTGCCGGGCTCGACCGCGCCGACAGCGGCCGGCTGGCGCTTGACGGCTGCGACTACGCGACCCTCGACGATGACGCCCTGACCCGCCTGCGCCGCGAGAAGCTCGGCTTCGTGTTCCAGGCATTTCATGTGCTGCCGCATCTGACGGTGCTGCAAAACGTCGCGTTGCCGTTGTGGCTGCTGGGCAAGGACGGTGCCGAGGCTGACCAGCCGGCGCAGCAGTTGCTGCAGGCGGTGGGTCTCGGTGATCGCGCCATGAGCTGGCCGCGCGAACTGTCCGGCGGCGAGCTGCAGCGTGTGGCCATCGCCCGTTCGCTGGTACACCGCCCGCGGCTGGTGCTGGCCGACGAGCCGACCGGCAATCTCGACCCGGCCAATGCCGCCAAGGTACTCGGCCTGCTCGGCGATCGCATTCGCGAGGCCGGCGCGATCGGCATCCTAGTGACCCATTCGCGCGAGGCCGCCGCCACCGCCGATCGCATCCTGCATCTCACCGCCGACGGCCTGGGCGCATGAAACTGGCGCGGGTGTTTCTGGGCTCGCTGGCCAAGCGGCGCCTCGCCACCCTGTTCTCGGTCAGCGCGATCGTGCTGGGCGTGGCACTCGGCATGGCGGTGCAGGCGGTGCATGAATCCGCACTGGCCGAGTTCGGCCGCGGACTGCGTTCGGTGGTCGGCGAGGCGGATTTGCTGGTGGTGGGGCCGCGCGGCGGATTTGACGAAGGCGTGCTGGCGCAACTCGGCGAACGGCCGGAAATACTCGACGCGAGCCCGATCGTCGAAGTCGAGATTGCGGTCGCCGGCAAAGCCGGGACCCTGCAATTGCTCGGCGTCGATGTGTTCACGCTGGGCGCGGTGACGCCGGTGCTGTTTCCGCGCCCGGCCGGCGGCTCGGATCGATTCGCGGCCCTGGCCGACGATGCCATTTTCCTCAGCGCCGGCGCACAGACAGCACTCGGCGTCCGCAGCGGTGAAGTGTTGCAAGTGCCGGTCGCCGGCAGGATCCTGAAACTGCGCATCGCCGGTGATATTCCCGGCTCCGCCGACAACCGCCGGCTGGCGGTGATGGATATCGCCGCGGTGCAAAATCGCTTCTCCCGGCTGGGACGCTTGACCCGCATCGACCTGCGGCTGCGTGAGGGCGCAGCACCCGGGGCCGCGCGCGCGGCGCTGCAGGCCTCGCTGCCCGCCGGGCTGCAGATCGACGCGCCGGACACGGCGGTGGAACAGGCGGGCAATCTTTCCCGCGCCTATCGCGTCAACCTGACCATGCTGGCGGCGATGGCACTGCTGACCGGTGGCTTCCTGGTGTTCTCGGCGCAGGCGCTGTCGGTGGTCAGGCGCCGGACCGAGTTTGCCTTCCTGCGTGCCATCGGCCTGTCGCGCCGGCAGTTGTTCGTCTGGTTGCTGGGCGAAGGGGCGGCGCTCGGCCTGGCGGGCGGCGTGCTGGGGGTGGCGCTGGGCTATGTGCTGGCATGGGGCGCGATGCAACTGCTCGGCGGCGACCTGGGCGCCGGCTATTTTTCCGGCGTACGCCCGCAACTGCAGTTTCAGCCGCTGATGGCGGCAGTCTACGTCTGCCTGGGTGTGGTGGCCGGCATCGCCGGCGCCTGGCTGCCGGCACGCGAGGCGGCGACGGTATCGCCGGCGCAGGCATTGAAAGCCGGCGATGAGGCCGCCCTGTTCGAGGGTCGCGGCCATCCGCTGATCGGACTGCTGTTGCTGCTGGCCAGCATTCCGGTCTGCACCATTGCGCCGATTGACGGCCTGCCGCTGGGCGGCTACGCCGGGGTGGCGCTGATCCTGACCGGCGGCGTGGTGCTGCTGCCCGCTATCGCGGCCACCCTGGCGCGGTGGCTGCCGGTGCGCACGGCGGTACCCGCTCGCCTCGCCGTCGCGCGGCTGGGCGCGGCACCGGGCAACGCCGTCATCGCCGCCGCCGGCATCCTGACCAGCGTGGCGCTGGCGGCCGCCATGGCCATCATGGTCGCCTCGTTTCG
>CAYQKN010000219.1:0-4592 GCA_964417885.1 uncultured Burkholderiales bacterium
TCCTTCAGCAGCTTGGCCAGTTTGCCGACGCTGGCGGTCTTGCCGGCACCCTGCAGGCCGGCCATCAGGATGATCGCCGGCGGCGTTGTCGCCAGGTTCAACGGCAGCATGTTCAGGCGCGGCATGCCTGCCGCGGCTGATTCCGCCGTGTCGCCACCCATCAGCGTCACCAGTTCGCGGTGCACGATGCCGACAAACGCCTGGCCTGGCGTCAGGCTTTTCATCACCTCGGCGCCGAGCGCCTTTTCCTTGACGCGCGCGATGAAATCCTTGACCACCGGCAGGCCGACGTCGGCCTCAAGCAATGCCATGCGGACGTCGCGCAGCGCTTCCGCGATGTTTTCTTCGGTAAAACGCGACTGGCCGCGCAGCGTCTTGACAATGCCTGCGAGGCGATTGGTGAGGTTATCGAGCATGCCTGGGGACCGGAAAGGTATTCGTTGCGGTTTCTTGCGACTGTTGGGCCAGCAAGACCAAAAGGGGATGGTGTAAACTCAAATGCTTATTTCGTGGCACATCGTGTCATTCATGCCGAGCCTTGATTTTCATTTTACCACCGCGGTCATTTATGGCCTGACGGCTTTGATCGCCTGGCTGCCTGTCGTCTCTCCGGCTGGCCAGCATGGTGGAGCGCTGTCGAGCGGCCGGCAGGCGCTGCTGCGAGCAGTTTTCGCCGCAGGCCTGATTTCCCACGGCCTGGCGCTTGGCTACTCGCTGTTTGGCGATGACGGCCTGAATATCGGCTTTTCCCACGCCATTTCCCTGATCGTATGGCTGGTGATGATGGCGTACTTCCTGATCGGTTTCGACAACCAGTTCCTCAGGCTGAGCGCGCTCTACCTGGCGCCGATCGCGCTGATCGTTTCCCTGCTGCCGCTCGCGATGCCGGCGCAGCGGGTGGTCAACTACGCCGGTTTCGCCTTTAAACTGCATTTCGTTGTCGCCATCCTGGCGTATGCCCTGTTTACGGTTGCGGCGCTGCACGCGTCCTTCATGCTGTTCCTCGAGAAGCGGCTGCATGAAGGCAGCCTGCCCTTGGCCCTGCAGGGATTGCCGCCGCTGTTGCGCGTCGAGCGCCTGCTGTTCCAGTTGCTCGGCGTTGCCTTCCTGCTGCTGACGGTTACGCTCGCCAGCGGGGTATTCTTTTCCGAAACGCTGTTTGGCAAGGCATTCCAGCTAACCTACAAGACCGTGTTCGCGGTTTTTTCCTGGGTGATTTTTGGCGGCCTGCTGTTTGGGCACTGGAAATTCGGCTGGCGTGGCCGTGTGGCCATCCGCTGGACGCTGATCGGTTTCGCGCTGCTGCTGCTCTCCTATGTCGGCAGCAAGTTTGTGCTCGAGATCATCCTGAAACGCGTCTGACCTGAAAATCCCGGATGGACGCAATACCCCTTGGCTGGCTGTTCGGCACGCTGATTGTCCTGCTGTTTGTCTCGGCGTTCTTTTCGATCGCCGAAACCAGCATGATGGCGTTGAACCGCTATCGTCTGAGCCATATGGTCAGTCGGGGCAGCAGGTCCGCGGTGCTGACGCAGAACCTGCTGTCGCGTACCGAGCGGTTGCTGGGCGTAATACTGCTCGGCAACAATCTGGTCAATTCCGCGGCGGCAGTGCTGACGGCAATCATCGCCGAACGGCTGCTTGGCAAGGACGAGTACGTGCTCGCGGTTGCCACAGGCGTGGTGACGTTCCTGATCCTGGTGTTCAGCGAAATCACTCCCAAGGTCATCGGTTCCAGGTTCCCCGAGCGCATTGCGCTGCCGGCGAGTTACGTATTGACCCCGCTGCTGAAGGTGACCTACCCGGTGGTGTGGTTCGTCAATCTTTTCGTGCAGGTGCTGCTGAAGTTGCTGCGCATCCGGCCACCCGAGGAGGGGCACTCGCAATTGTCAATGGAGGAATTGCGTACGCTGGTTCTCGAAGGCGGCCATTTCATTCCCAAGAAGCACCGCAACATCATGGTGAACCTGTTCGATCTGGAAACCATGACGGTTGACGACACGATGACGCCGCGTTCGCTGATCGAGGGGGTGGACATCAACGACCGGATCGAGGATATCCGCAACAACCTGGCCACGGCGCATCACACCCGTGTGGTGATCTATGACGGAGACCTGTCCAACGTGGTCGGTCTGGTGCATGTGCGCAAGGTGCTCAATGCATCGCGCAAGGAGCCGCTGGACAAGGAAACGCTGCGCGAGATCATGCGCGAGCCGTATTTCATTCCGGAGGGAACCCCGCTTCTGCAGCAATTGACACTGTTCCAGGAGAACCAGCGTCGGATGGCGCTGGTTGTCGATGAATATGGCGAAATCCAGGGCCTGGTGACGTTGCAGGACATTCTGGAGGAGATCGTCGGTGAATTCACCAGTCAGTCGCCGATGAACACGGGCCTTTATCGCAAGCAGGACGACGGCTCGATCATTGCCGAAGGCTCGTGTCCGTTGCGCGTGCTGAACCGGAAACTGGGCTTCCGTTTTCCGCTTGAGGGCCCGAAGACCATCAACGGCTTGTTGCTTGAATATCTGGAAGATATCCCGGAACCGGGACTGACCGTGACGATTGGCGACTACCCGATCGAAATTTTGCAGGTCCAGGACAAGATGGTAAAGGTGGTTCGACTCGGCACGCCGGTCGCATAGATTTCGTCTCGCACCACCTTCAGGGCCTGGCTGCCGCGGCGAGGCTCACCAGATTGTCCCACTCCGGAACCGGAATCCTCGCGACCGGCTCGGATCCGCCTTTGCCATCCGGCCGGTAGACCACCACCTCGGCTTCCTGAATCCCGCCCATGATGCGTTCCTCCGGACGAGGGCTGCCGTGGGTGTGCGAGACCAGGATATTGTTCGTTCCCTTTGGCGGCAATTCGGCGAGCCGGCGGAAGCGGGCGGCATTGACATCGAAGCCCGCCCGCTGGCCAATCTGGTGATTCATGTCTTCCGTCACTTCGATCGGCCCCAGACCCAGCAGGTGCCCGGTTTCACGCGTGCGGCAGAATTGCGCGGTGACCACCAGGTTCACGGGAATCTTGAGCGCTTTGATTCCGCTACCGACTTTTCTCGCCTGTTCGCGGCCGGTGTCCGACATGTTGCGCTGTATTGCACAGTTCTCCCACCAGGCGGGTGTTTGCAGCAGGCTGCCATCCTGGCCGATGGTTGACTGGGCGTGGCGCATGTAAAGGTTGTAGCCGCCATTGCGCAATGCCTGGATCAGCTGCATGCCCTTGATTTCGCGGTCCGGGGCAATCAGGATTTGATTGGGAGCCGGCTGTGCGACAACCTGCTGCACCTGTGGCGGGGGCGTCGTCGGGTCGGCGACAACCTGTTTGCCGATCCATTGCCATTGGCCGGGTGAAAGCGTGGTGACGTAATGGAATCGCTGGTTGCCCTCTGGCTTGAAAATTGCCGTGTGTCCCTCGGCCAGAAAGGCCAGCGCAGGGTGTACGGCGGACGGCGGCAGGGCGTGACCGACCAGCATGCGATTCGACCTGGCCTGCGTCGGCCGGGAAAGCAGGTCAACTACAGCGGCCGAGAGCGCGGCAGCCGGCGGCTCGTTTGCCTGGGTCCCGAACGCATTGAGTGCCGCTGTCTTTGCCGGTGCGACCAGTCCGAAATGCACGCCGGTATCAAACGCGCGGCAGTACTCGCTGGTTAACAGTTCGGTTACCGCAATTTTCTGCCGGCGGAATGCGTCTGCAATGGCCCGCGCGTGTACCGGCGCGGCAGGCGCGAGCCGTTGCGTGGACTGGCAATCGAGCCACCATTGCCCGGCCTTGCGCACATCGGCCGATGAGGCGAGCACGGATCCGTGCCGCATGAACATGACATAGCCCCCCTGGCGAAGCTCGCGCACCAGTCCGTCAAACAGGGCAAAGACTTCGTCTTTGACTACCAGGTCAGCCGGATCGGCGGGTTGAATCACCACCGATGCTCGCGCCGTGCCGGAGTGGGCATTTACTGTCTGGGATAACGCAGGGAAACTTAGCGCAGACAAAAAGTGTCCGACAAGGATGCAGGTTGCCGGGATGCCGATTTTTGCCGAAGCGGGTCGGGTTCTGGGTTTCATGATGGAATGGACCGGATCTGGCATGGCGTGGCAGGTTATCGGACCAATCGATTCTAGTTGAATTGCCGGCAGCTGCAATGCCGGCGATGCCAGGCAGGCCCGCGGCCTGGCGGAAAATATCCAACAATTCACGGTCTTATTTGACCATTTGCCAAAAAATCTGGATAATGCTGGGTTCCGTGGAGAGGTGGCCGAGTGGTTAATGGCAGCAGACTGTAAATCTGCCCTCTTACGAGTACGCTGGTTCGAATCCAGCCCTCTCCACCACAGTTTCACGGAGCAGGTGAAGTCAATCGCGATGCGGGTGTAGCTCAATGGTAGAGCAGAAGCCTTCCAAGCTTACGACGACGGTTCGATCCCGTTCACCCGCTCCAGAGAATTCGCTCTTGTAGCTCAGTGGTAGAGCACTCCCTTGGTAAGGGAGAGGCCACGCGTTCAATCCGCGTCAAGAGCACCAGATTCAGTAATCGGTCGACAGCAGCACATAAAGGTAACCCCGAGAAATTAACGAGGACAGCAAATGGCAA
>CAYQKN010000220.1:0-4459 GCA_964417885.1 uncultured Burkholderiales bacterium
TTTGTCGGCATGGCGTGCATTGTCACGCATTTTTCATTCCGCGTTGAGTCCCCAACAGATGTTGCAGCCAGGTGCGCGCCTCGCCCGGGCCGGCCAGCGAAAAGGTGCCGTACTGCCGGATGCGGGAGCCGACAGAAATGGCGACGCCGCCGGCCGCGCGCACCGCGTCGAACATGTCCAGATCGGTGACGTCGTCACCCAGGCATACCGGTCGGCGGCGAGCGAATATCTGCGACTGCGCGAGCGCCTGCACGGCCCGCCCCTTGGTTGCCGTTGCGTGGCGGATTTCGAATACCCGGCGGCCCTGCATCAGTTGCCAGCCCTGGTGGCCACACAGGCAGTCACGCATTGCGGCTTCGACGCCGGTGGTGTCGGCCTGCGCCGGGTAATGCAGCGCAAGGCCGGCGCCTTTTTCTTCCAGCAGGTAGTGTTCCGGGTTGGCAAGCTGCTGCAGGATCATCGCCATCCTGCGGCCAACCTCCGGCGGCAGCGGTGGCACCGCCTGTGTCTGGACGGCCGCACCGGCGGCCGGCCGGATCTCGGCGCCATGCAGGCCGGCACCGGCCGCGGAAAACGGCCGCAGCCAATGGTCAATCTGCGCCAGCGGACGGCCGCTGACGATCGCAACCGCCTGATCCAGTGCCTGATCCAGCGCCACCAGCAATGAGACCAGGCCCTGCGACACGACAATTTCGTCCGGCCGCCGCGCGAACGCTACCAGCGTACCGTCGAAGTCGATGAACAGCGCCAGCGGTTGTCGCGCGGCAGGGGTCCGAAGCCACTGCCAGGCATCCAGCGACCCGCCCATCAGAGAAAGTCCATGAAGCTGGTGTAGCGCGGTTCCACCGCCTCGCGCATTGCGGCAATGCGCTGCCGCTGGCGCACCCGGGCAACATCGTTGAGCATATGGCCGGCCCAGCGGTAGACGTTGTTTTCCTTGACCGTTCGCCGCATCAGTCTCAGCCGCTCGCGTTGCTCCTCGGCGCTCATCTTCCAGGCCTGGCGGATGGCTTCCGCCGTGCCGGCAATATCGTACGGATTGACGATCAATGCCTCCACCAGTTCGCGTGACGCGCCGGCGAATGCGCTCAGGATCAGCACACCGCGTTCGTCCTCGCGCGCGGCAACGAATTCCTTGGCCACCAGGTTCATGCCGTCGTGCAGGCTGTTGACCAGGCAGAAATCGCACGCACGCATGTACTCGAATACCTCCTTGGGCTCATGGTGGCGGTCGAGCAGCACGATCGGTGCCCAGCGATCCTGTCGAAACCGGTCATTGATGCGGCTGGCGGCGGCCCGTGTTTCCTCCTGCAGGCGGGCATAGGCGGCAAGCCGGCTGCGGGTTGGCGCGGCGATCTGGATGAAAACCAGTTTCCCGATCAGGCCCGGTGTCCGCTCCAGCAGGTATTCGATGGCCTCGAAGCGTTCCAGCACGCCCTTGGTGAAGTCCCAGCGTTCCACACCTGCACCGATGAATGCATCCCGTGGAATCTGCAGCCGTTCGCACACTGCTGCGCGGCAGGAAGCCGCAGCAGCAACATCGCCAAGCCAGGTCGGCGGCCAGGCGATCGAAATCGGGTAGGAAGCCACCTGGCAGGCGTGGCCACCGGCGCGTATGCGCTGCTGCTCATGGTCGATGTTCGATTCGACGTAACGATCGACGGTGGCGAGAAAATTCTGGCAGTGGTAGCGGGTATGAAAGCCGACGATGTCGGCGGCGATCATCGCGTCAAGCAGTTCATTGCGCTGCGGACAGATGCCGAAACTCTCGGCGCTCGGCCAGGGAATGTGCCAGAACAGCGCGATCGTCGCCTCCGGCAGGCGCTGCCGGATCAGCTTCGGCAGCAGCGCCAGATGAAAATCCTGGATCAGGATGACCGGATTTCTGCTGCGCGCCGCACGCACAATGGCGTCGGCAAATTTTTCGTTGACCTGCTGATACTGTGCCCAGTCACTGTCGCGAAAAATCGGCCTGACGTGGGCCAGGTGGCACAGCGACCAGAGTCCTTCATTGGCGAAGCCGTAGTAGTAGCCCTGCTCTTCCTCCTCGGTGAGCCAGATGCGCTGCAAAGTATAGGATGGATCGCCCGGCGGCACCTTCAGCCGGTCAGTCTTGTCGACGGTGTCACGGTCAGCCGAGCCGCTGCCATGTGCCAGCCACAGGCCGGCGCAGGCGCGAATGACGGGCTCAACTGCGGTCACCATGCCGCTGGCGGGATAGCTCACCTCGATGCTGCCGTCCGCGGCACGGTTGTGCACATAGGGTTCACGGTTGGAGACCACCATCATTTCCGGCGACTCAAGCCGCTCCTTGACCAGGTGCTGGAGCGCTTCCGGTGTCCAGTTCTCCCGATAGTCGATCTCCAGTCGCTGCGCGCTCTCCAGTTCGCGGAGTGCGCTGCGAACCTGGGACAGTACCTCGCGCTGGGAGCCCGGCGTACCGGCCAGCTCGTTCAGGAACGACTTGCGGCGGATATCGCCGATCAGGCCGCGAATCCATGACTTCAGAATCAGCCAGGCGATCCCGACCACGATCAGGACCACCGCGACACTGATCAGGAATACGACGGCCATCAGGTAATCGCGCGCCGACACCTGGCGGCGGTCAATGAAGCTCAGGTCATGAACCAGCACCACGCTCAATGGCGCCGCGCTGCCCGCCGCCGCGACAAAACGCGCGACATGAAACGATTTGCCGTCCATCGACACGGTCTGGCCGCGGGCGGTGGTCGCCGCCGGCTTGCAGTCAATCGGAGCCGGAGCACTGGCGGACCGGCTGATCGGCTTGCCGGCAGAATCGCAGACGATGATCGCATGCAGACGTTCGTCGGCGGTTTGCCGTTCCAGATACTGCGACAGGTTGGTCGGATTGGGATCGCGCACCAGGCTGACCAGTGCGTACTCCATCGAGTTGAACAGTGCCCGCGAGCGCAACTCGATATCGGTCCGGAACCAGTTTGTCAGCAGCCGGTCGACGTAGGGCGCCGCGACATAGGTGGCCAGCGCGAGGATCGCCAGGATCGGCACGGCGAATTTCCAGACAAGCTGTCGTAACATTCCTGCTCCCGGTTCTGCCGCAGCCACTGCATCCGGCCCGGCGTGACAGATAATTGCTGCGGCATCATGCCGCAGCCCCCCGAACGATCACCGCCAGCGGCGTCAGCGCGTCGCGCAACCCGGAGGAACCAGGCCGTGAACCTGCGCAAATACGATCTCAATCTTCTGGTGGTGCTGGACGCTTTGCTTGATGAAGGCAACGTCACGCGCGCCGGCAAGCGGATACATCTTTCGCAGTCGGCCACCAGCGCCGCGCTGGAGCGCCTGCGCATCATGTTCGGTGATCCGTTGCTGGTGCGGGTGGACGGCAAGATGGAATTGACGCTGTTTGCCAAGGAGCTGCGCGCGCCCCTCAAGCACCTTCTCATATCCATCAGCGATACGGTGAAGCGTCCCGGTGCTTTCGATCCCGGCAGTGCCAGGCAGGCCTTCCGCATCGGCATGACCGACTATCTCGGACTGCTGCTGTTGCCGAAGCTGCAGCATCAGGTTGCCAGCCTGGCGCCCCAGGTCAGGCTCGACATCATTCCGGTCTCGCAGGAACGCCTGATCGCCATGATCGAGCGTGATGAGGTGGACGTCGCGGCGGCGGTGTCGCCGCAGCAGCGGCCACATGTTTTGCACAAGACGCTGCTGCATGAAACGTTCTCCTTTGTTTGTCATCAGCGGCACCCGGCAGCCGGCGCCGTGCCGGACATCGAGGCCCTGCTGCGCTACCCGCACGTCAATGTCGTTGCCCACGGCGAAGCCGCTTCGAACGTCGACCAGGCATTCAGCCGTCTGGGACTGGTGCGAAACGTGAGGCTGTCGGTGCCGTACTTTGCCGTCGCCCTCGCTTTGCTGACGGACGGCGACCTGGTCGCGATACTGCCCAGCCGCCTGGCGCGCGGCCAGGCCAACACCTTCGGCCTGTCGGTGCGTGACCTGCCATTTGACGTACCCGGCTACGACCTGGAGCTGTCATGGCATCTTCGGACCGACAATCACCCTGCACACGGCTGGCTGCGGCAACTGATGTTGCAAGCGGCAACCGATTAGCCGCGCGGCGGATTGCCCCGTTGCGGTGAGCCCGGCAGCCATCGGCAAATGCGCAACGCGGGTTGGACTGCGCCGGAGTATCGATGACGTCGATACCGGCTATCGCGATTTTTCATTTGTCGATTCCGCGCCCGCTGGCCACAATCAGGAGGCCGTTCGCAGTGGGTTGTCAGGGTGATCGTTGCCGCGTGGCGAAGACGCGGCCGCGCAAGAATACATCCGGCAATGCGAGGTACGCACTGAGTGAGTGAGGATATCGGGGGGCGAGTCGCCCCCTTTTTCTTTGCCGGCTGCCTGTGGAGGGATTCACTAGCGCAATACCCTGGTGGTTTTTTCCACCGCGGGCCATTGGTCGCGGGCTTTG
>CAYQKN010000221.1:0-4452 GCA_964417885.1 uncultured Burkholderiales bacterium
GCACTGGTGCGGCTTTGCGGGCGATTGCCGTGAAGAACCGCATGGACAGCGCGTTGCGGAGCAAGGGCGTGTTGAAAATCCTGCTACCGCCTGGCACCGGTCGCGCATTGGCGGCAATCGTCTCGCGCACCACGGGGCGCGTCATGCCGCATTACTTTGGCACCACGTCTATCCGCATCACCGGGTATAGATTGAACCGCTCATCCCACGATGCGTGCCGGCGGTAGAAAAAATCGAGCCGCGCCGACGCGCTGGCCGCGAACGCCGCGTCGGTTGCCAGCCGGTTCCTGAACGCCGCGGCCAGCGCGGGATCGGCAGCCAGCTGCTCGCGCGCCACCTCCTCCGCCACATAACCTTCCATGTATTCCTTCTGTTCAAACGCGTTGTTGAAGTGTCCCCAGGCCACTAGCGCATCCGGCGCCTGCGGTTCGAACAGCGACATCACCAGCCGCGACTTCGGTTGCGCGATAGGCACAAACAGGCTGCCGGCGGCAACGTCGCGCGACGCGGCCTGCCATCGCCCCTGCAGCGTGAGGCGCTGACGGCCTTCACTGGAGGCGGTGGCGAATTCGGCGGTGTCGGCGCGGAACGTCTCCACGGCGGCGTGCTGCAACGGCCCCGCCAGCCGGCGCCAGGCAATGCCGTGCTGCGTCAGCTTGGCCGCTACCGCCATGGCGTGGCCGGCGGGGACGATATAGCCGCCGCGCGGCGCCACCATCGTCAGGTCCGGCCGCACGTCATCCCGCACCACGAGCTTCCAGATCTGCGGCGCGGTCTCGTCATAGCGTGTCATCAGCGCACCGGAAATATCGGACAGCGAGCGACTGTACTCATAGCCGCGGAAGTCGAAGGTGCGCGACTTGCTGCTTGCCTTGAACGTCAGCGCCACCGGCTGGCCGCCGGCATTCGCCGCGCGCGCATCGGCCTCCTGCGCGATCTTCCGCCAGGCGCGGCCGTTCTCGGCGATCTGCGACAGCACCGAAACTACCGTGTTGCGGGTGATGCGCACCCGCGTTGCGTAGTCCTTCCACGAATGTGTCTCCACCAGCATGCCGAAGCGGTTTCTGGTGAGGAAATAGCCGGTGGAGAAACGTGGCGGCGAGACGCCGTCGGTGACGCCAGATGCCGGGTCGTCGGCCACATCGAACGATGGATAGAACGGCAGCGGCAGCGAGCCGGCACGCGCCAGGTCGGCAATGACGGCATCGCGCAATGCCTTGCCGGCTGTGCGCAACGGCACATCGCCGGCATGCACCGGCTCGACCATGATGGCGATGTCGTGCTCGAACTTCGCGCCATCGGTAACGTGCAGGTCGATGACCGCGATCGGGTCCCAGCTATTGACCAGCCGAAGCATCGCCTGCATTTCAGCCGAATCGGCCTTGGCGTAGTCGCGGTTGAGGTTGAAATTCTGCGCCGTGGTGCGCCAGCCCATTTCCACCGGGCCACGCTGGTTGGGCCGGTTCCACCGGCCGAATCGCTCGTGGCCGTCGACGTTGAACACCGGCACGAACACCAGCACCTGGCTGTCCAGCGCGCCGGCAGCAGCCTTGCGCTCGAGCACGTCGCGCAGGGCGAGGAAGCCGGCATCCTTGCCGTCGATCTCGCCGGCGTGAATGCCACCCTGCACCAGCAGCACCGGAATAAGGCGCCGGTTGGCCTCGGCGGCCGTGAAGGCGCCGGTACGGGTGGCGATCAGGGCCTGCATCGGCCGGCCTTCGGGGGTGCGGCCGAATTCGACACATCGAACCGCTTTCGGGTGCGCCTTCTGGAATGCGGCGCAGAGCGCGATCACCTCGTCGTGGCGGCCGGTGTTGAGAAAACCGGAACGTTCGGCGACGGTGGTGAGCGGGGCGCGAGCAGCCATGGTGGACGGCGGGCAGGACAGGACAAACAGCAAGGCGACAAAGGCGAGGCGAGGCATGCAACGGACTCCGTGAAAGGGCAGCAAACAGCGCGTTAGTTTGAACCAGTTTTTTGCCGATCGCGCCGACGGCATATTGCGCGTTATGCTAGATCCGCTCCACGCCATCCGTGTGGCACTGTCAATCCAAACCCGCCCTGAGAAGAAATGGCCGAAACCATCGACCTGTACCCCGACCACTCCGCACCTGAGCCCGGTAGCATGCTGGAACTGGTCGCCACGCCGGGCGCCAGGCTGACGCCTGCGCAGCGCGCGTTCACGCAATGGGTGGCGAAGATCGAGCAGGTCGAGCGGCGTCTGACGGAACTCGGCGGATTGCTCGATACCTTTCGCCCGCTATACATGACGAAACTGCAGGCGCTGCATGACGAAGAGGCAAAGATTGCGCGCGAGATGGTGCTGTTGCTGGATGCGCAGTTGCTGCGCAAGGCCTGGACTGCGAATCAGCGCAGGATCATGAAGGACATGGTGCTGCAGCTTGCCGAACAGTTCCTCGACTCGGAATATGGCCCGGAGATGGCGGCGGTGTTCAATCGCCACAGCGACAATACGCTCGATGCGCTGGCGGCAGAAGAAGACGCCCGCATCGAGGCGAGCCTGAAGGCGCTGCTGGGCGTGGGACCGGACGGCGACGACCGAGAACCGCTCACCCAGGACGAATTGATGGCCGAGGCGGTGCGCCTGTTGCAGGAGCAGGACGCGGCGGAAGCGGCGCGTGCCGAGGCGCGGGCGGCGGCCAAGCGCGGCGGCAGGAAGTCGGCGCAGCAGTTGAAGGCAGAGAAACAGGCGCTGGATGCCGGCCGGCTGATGAAGGAAATCTATCGCAAGCTGACCAGTGCACTGCATCCGGATCGTGAACCCGACGAGGTCGAGCGGCTGCGCAAGACCGCGCTGATGAAGGAAGCCAACCAGGCCTATGCAAGCGGCAACCTGCTCAAGCTGCTGCAGCTGCAACTCGAGTCGGGCAGGGTGGATTCGCTGGCAGCCGCGACCATGGCGGATGAAAAGCTGCTGCAGGTGAACCACAGCCTGCGCGAACAGTACCAGGCGCTGCAGCATGAATGCCGCCAGCTGGAGCAGATGGCGCGTGACGATTTCGGCTTTGGCCCCCGCGGCGTGCTGGATGCGGTTTCGCTCAGGAAGGCATTGAACGCCACCGTGGCAGCCGGCAAGAGCAACATCATGGGCATGCGCCGTGATCTCGCCGAGCTTCGTCGCAGCGATGCGTCGCTGAAGGCGTGGCTGAAAACGCAGCACCAGATGGCCAGGGAAGACGAGCAGCAGGAAGCGGCGATGGCGAAAGCGAAGAGCAGTCCGGCCAGGCGCCGGCGCTGATCGATCGCGGCGCCGTCGCGGGCGCCGGCCTACAGTTTCGGGATGCGGATCCGGCTGATCATGAGTGAGCCGGAGATGGCGAAAACCAGCACCAGCGGGTGCAGCTTGAAGCCGGCGATCGCCACCACACCGAACCAGAGATTTTCGCGCAGCGCATCGGCGGCGGTGGCCCACATCATCATGAACACCAGCAACAGCGAGCTGGGAATCGGCGTGCCTTCGAAATACTTCACCTTGTCGCCGCCTTCCGACAGGGCCTCGGCGGTGACGTTGTAGCGGGCCAGGCGCGACACGCCGCAGACCACGAAATAGACCAGCACGATGCGGTCGTACAGGCCCTGCATGCCGCAGCCGTAGGCGATCATCGCCGGCGCGACGCCGAAGGAGATCACATCTGCGAGCGAATCGAGCTCACGTCCCAGCGGCGAGGACTTCTGCCGCCAGCGCGCGATGCGGCCGTCCAGGATGTCGAAGATGAACGCGGCGATGATCAGGTAACACGCAAAGTAGACATGGCTGACGTCCGCGGTCTCGAGATAAGTCATGATCGAAAACACCGCGCCGATGCCACAGGCGGCGTTGCCGAGCGTGAACCAGTCGGCAAGGTGAAACTCGCGAATCATCGAAAACGGCTTGGGTGGGGAACGGTTGGGCATGTTCAGCAGCGCCTGCAAAGTTGGTTGCCAAAAGGCATGGTGCGACAAGTAAGGGCCAAATCGGCGCAAAGCGCAAGCGGGTGGGCAACATAGGCGGGGAAATCTGGCGCGTCCGCGCGGCAGATTTCCTGCAACTGCCGGGCACGACCGGGTCGTTCCTGCCTGTTCTTGAGACAACCGCTGCGGCGCCCGGCGCAATCGAACGCTATTGTGCCGGATGCCGGCCGGCCGGACGCGACCGGCTCAGGTCACCGGTGCCGGATTGAACAGCACCAGCGCGTTGTGCAATTTCCACTTCTCGGCCCAGGTCTGCTTGCGGCCGCTGGCGACATCGAGCATCAGGTGGAACAGCTCCCAGCCCACCTGTTCGATGGTCGCCGTGCCATCGGCGATGGTGCCGGCGTTCACATCCATCAGGTCATGCCAGCGCCGCGCCAGTTCGCTGCGGGTGGCGACCTTGATCACCGGTACGGCGGCGAGGCCGTAGGGTGTGCCGCGGCCGGTGGTGAATACGTGCAGGTTCATGCCGGCGGCGAG
>CAYQKN010000222.1:0-4424 GCA_964417885.1 uncultured Burkholderiales bacterium
AACGACATTTTGGGCAAAAAAAACAGCATCCTGCCAAGCCTGCCCCAATGGGACGAAAGCCGGGTCACCGATGCCGACGAATCGGTGGTCATCTCGCACAACTGGGACGAACTGCGCCGCTTCATGTGGGACTACGTCGGCATCGTGCGCACCGACAAGCGGCTGGAACGCGCGATGCACCGGATCGAACTGCTGAAGGGCGAAATCCACGAGTACTACGCCAACTTCCGCATTTCAAACGACTTGATCGAACTGCGCAACCTGGTACAGACCGCCGAACTGATCGTGCGCTGCGCCCAGGCACGCAAGGAAAGCCGCGGCCTGCATTACAGCCTCGATTACCCCGATACCGCGGTGGTGGCCAAGGACACGGTATTGGTCCCATGAACGGCAACGCCAGCCTCGCGCTTTATACGTCGAACGAAATCCGCGTCATCGAGCAGGCGCACGCCGGCAAATCGCCGCGCGTGTCGCTGATGCGGCGCGCCGGCAACGCCGTGGCCAAACTGGCCCAGACGCTGGTGAAAAAGAAAAAGTCGGCGTCGATCCTGGTGCTGGCCGGTCCCGGCAACAATGGTGGCGACGCCTGGGTGGCGGCGGCCGCGCTGAAAAAAGCCGGCCAGCGCGTCACCGTGGTGGCGCTGGGGGACAACAAATTTGCCGATGCGGCGTCGCGCAACGCCCACGCGGCCTTCGTCCGCGCCAAGGGGCTGGTGGTCAGCGCCCTGCCGAAGGACGAGGAAATCGACCTGGTCATCGACGGCGTGTTCGGCATCGGTCTTGCCCGCGCGCCGGGCGGCGCCTTCGCCGCGGCCATCGCCGGCGCCAATCGGCTGTGTGCCGAGCGAGGCATCCCGGTAATCGCCATCGATATTCCGAGCGGCCTCAGCGCCGATACCGGCATCGCGATGGGCACGGCCATCGTCGCCACCCACACCCTCACCTTTCTTGGTTTCAAGCCCGGCCTGTTCACTTCGGACGGCAAGGATCACGCCGGCGAGGTGCATCTCGACATGCTGGGCGTGACGCCGGCTGCCTGCAACGGCGCGTTGCTGCTGGCCGACAGCGTGCGTTCGCTGGTGCCGCAGCGACGCAACCATTCGCACAAGGGAACCTATGGCAATGTCGGCATCATCGGCGGCGCCGAGGGCATGGTCGGGGCTGCCGTGCTGGCGGCGCGCGCCGCGCTCTACATGGGACCGGGCAAGGTGTTTCTCGGCATTGCCGCCAAGGACACGCCGCCGTTCGATCCGCTCAATCCGGAACTGATGATGCGCAAGGCCGATGACCTGCTGGCCGACGACAGCCTGACCGCACTGGCGGTCGGCATGGGCCTCGGCATCGACAAGTCCGCGCCACGCCTGCTGGCGGCCGCGCTCGCGCGCCGGCTGCCGCTGGTGCTCGATGCCGATGCGCTGAACCTGATTGCCGGCACCGCCAGTTTTGCCGGCTTGCTGGCAAGCGCCGGGCAAAACCCCAGCACTGGCGCGCTTTCCCGGGCAAAACAGCCTGAAACGCCGCGCCAGTCCTGGAGTTTGGTCATGACACCGCATCCCGGCGAGGCGGCCAGGCTGCTCAACGTCACCGTGGCCCAGGTGGAACAGGACCGCGTCACCGCGGCACTGGCGCTGGCGCGGCGCTTCCATGCCGTGGTGGTGCTGAAAGGCGCCGGCACCATCGTCGCCGCCGCCGACGGCCGCTACTTTATCAATACCTCCGGCAATCCCGGCATGGCGTCGGGCGGCATGGGGGATGCGCTATCCGGCATGCTGGCCGCTTTCCTGGCCCAGGGCATGGAGGCGCTGGACGCGGCGCGGCTGGCCGTGTTCCTGCACGGCGCGGCAGCCGATGCCTGCATGGCGCACGGCATGGCGCCACACGGCCTGACCGCGTCAGAAGTGATTTTCGAGGCCCGCACCCTGCTCAACGCGGGGCTCGAACACCCCGATCATTAAAGCCGCCGGTCAGGCGGCGAGTTGCTGGTAGGCCCAGAATCCGAGCGCGGTCAGCAGCAGTGCGGTAATGAGGTGCGTGGCGGCGACGGTCGTGGCCCAGGCAATTTCGCCACGAATCATCAGGCCGACGACTTCCGCCGAATAGGTGGAAAAGGTGGTGAGTCCGCCCAGTACGCCGGTGATGGCAAACAGGCGCCAGGCCGGTGGCAGCGTCGGGTGATTGGCAAAAAACGCCACCCCGGCGCCGACCAGCAGGCCGCCGAGCGCATTGGCCGCATAGGTGCCCCAGAAAAAATGCGCGTGGCGCGGATTGAGCCACACCGACAAACCCCAGCGCGCGCAACCGCCGATGGCCGACCCGGCGCCCACGGCCAGCAGGCCGACCCAGAGCTTTTCCACGTTAGTTGCCTCCGCCGGTGAGAATCGCGCGCAGCGAATCCGGCACCGGCGCCGGTTTCTTGTTGACGTAATCGAACCAGACCAGGACGAACTCACCGGTGGCGGCCGGATCGCGGTCGCCAGCCACGGTCAGCGTGTTGATCATGGTGAAGCTGGTGCGGCCGATGCTTCCCGGGTACAGGTTGACCACCACCTGTGCCGGGTATTCCACCGGCTTGCGGTAGGTGACGCTGGCCTTGGCCAGAATCATGCCGACCCCGTCGCGCATCAGTCGCAGGCCGCATTGCTCGGCCCACGCGACCCGGCTTTCGGTGAAGTACGACAGGTACTGCGCGTTGTTGACGTGTTCCATCGCATCCATGTCATCCCAGCGGATGGCAAATTGCTGGCTGAACAGCAGGATCGGGCTGGGAACGGCGGCGGCATCGGAGGCTGGCATGGCAATCGGATCGGTGGGTGGGACTCGCAGTCGGAATCCGCTTCGCCCCTATAATAACGGCTACTCCCAATAAAAAGACGCATACCGCCATGGCCGAACGCGAATCGATGGAATATGACGTGGTGATCGTGGGCGCCGGGCCGGCCGGACTGGCCGCCGCCATTCGCATCAAGCAGCAGCATGCCGAGGTCTCGGTCTGCATTGTCGAAAAGGGTTCCGAGGTCGGTGCCCATATCCTGTCCGGCGCGGTGATCGACCCGATCGGCCTGAATGAACTGATCCCGGACTGGAAGGAACGCGGTGCCCCGCTCAACCAGCCGGTGACCGAGGACCGGTTCCTGTTCCTGACCGAGAAATCGGCTACTCGCACACCAAACTGGATGTTGCCGGGCTGCTTCCAGAACCATGGCAATTACGTGGTGAGCCTGGCCAATGTGTGCCGCTGGCTTGGCGCCCAGGCCGAGCAGCTGGGAGTGGAGATCTACCCGGGTTTCGCCGCTGCCGAGGTGCTGTTCAATGCCGACGGCGCGGTCCGCGGCGTCGCCACCGGCGACATGGGCGTTGGCAAGACCGGCGAGCACACCTCGCGCTACCAGCCGGGAATGGAACTGCACGCCAAATACACGTTTTTTGCAGAAGGCTGTCGCGGCAATCTCGGCAAGTTGCTGCAGGACAAGTTCAGCCTGCGCGAAGGACGCGACCCGCAGGTCTACGGCATCGGCCTCAAGGAGCTGTGGGAACTGGCACCGGAAAAGCACGTGCCGGGCCTGGTGGTGCACTCGGCGGGCTGGCCGCTGGCCTCCGACACCTACGGCGGTTCGTTCCTGTATCACCTGGAAAACAACCAGGTTGCGGTCGGTTACGTGGTCGGCCTCGCCTACACCAATCCCTACCTGTCGCCGTTCGAGGAATTCCAGCGCTACAAGACGCACCCGGCGATCCGCGACTTCTTCGCCGGCGGCAAGCGCATCGCCTACGGTGCGCGTGCGATCGCGGCCGGTGGCTACCAGTCACTGCCCAAGCTCACCTTCCCCGGTGGCGTGCTGATCGGCGACGACGCCGGTTTTCTCAACGCCTCGCGCATCAAGGGTACGCATACCGCGATCAAGAGCGGCATGCTGGCGGCCGACGCCGTGGTCACCGCACTCAAGGCGGGCCGGACCGGCGATGAGCTCGCCGACTATCCGGCGTCCTACAAAAACAGCTGGCTGCACGATGAGCTGCGCAAGGCGCGCAATTTCAAGCCGTGGATGAGCAAGGGGCTCTACACCGGCAGCCTGATGGTCGGCATCGACCAGGTGGTGTTCGGCGGCAAGGCGCCGTGGACCCTGCATCACCAGCACGCCGATCACGAGACCTTGAAGAAGAAGTCCGAAGCGACACCGATCGACTACCCGAAGCCGGACGGCGTGCTGACCTTCGACCGCCTGTCCTCGGTCTTCATCTCCAGCACCAATCACGAGGAAGACCAGCCGGCGCACCTGACGCTGAAGGACGCGGCGGTGCCGGTCGACACCAACCTCGCGCTGTACGACGGACCGGAGCAACGCTACTGCCCGGCAGGTGTGTACGAGTTTGTCGAGGCACCGGGCGGCGGCCGGAAACTGCAGATCAACGCGCAGAATTGCGTG
>CAYQKN010000223.1:0-4368 GCA_964417885.1 uncultured Burkholderiales bacterium
GGCCAAGCGCGTGGTCATCAACGAACTGGTGTGCGAGGGCTGCGGCGACTGCGGCAAGAAATCGAACTGCGTGTCGGTGGCGCCGCTGAAAACCGAGTTCGGCCGCAAGCGCACCATCGACCAGTCGAGCTGCAACAAGGATTTTTCCTGCGTCAAGGGCTTCTGCCCCAGCTTCGTCACCGTCGAAGGCGGCCAGCTGAAAAAGCGCAAGGCGGTGGTGCAGGAAGTTCTCTCCACCCTGCCGGAGCCGGTGCTGCCGTCGCTCGACCGCCCGTGGGGAATCCTCATCACCGGCGTCGGCGGCACCGGTGTGGTCACCATCGGCGCGCTACTCGGCATGGCCGCACATCTCGAGGGCAAGGGGGTCGCGGTACTCGACATGACCGGCCTCGCGCAGAAGGGCGGCAGCGTCTACACCCATGTGCGCATCGCCCATGCGCCGGAAAACATTCACGCGGTGCGCATTGCCGCCGGCGAAGCCAATGTGCTGCTGGGTTGCGACATGATCGTGTCCACCTCCGATGAAGCGCTGGCCAAGATGCAGAAAGGCGTGACCGCCGGCGTGGTCAATGCCGATGTTTCCCCCACCGGCGATTTCACCAAGCAGCCCGACCTGCAGATCCCGGTCGCCGGCATGGAAGCGGTGCTGAAGGACGCGATGGCAGCAGTCGATTTCGTCGATGCCTCGCAGCTCACCACGGCGTTGCTGGGTGACGCGATCTACACCAACCCGTTCGTGATGGGCTTCGGCTGGCAGAAGGGCCTGATCCCGCTGTCGCTGGCGTCCATCATGCGGGCGATGGAACTGAACGGCGCGTCGGTGGAAAAGAACAAGCAGGCCTTCGACTGGGGACGCCGTGCCGCGGTCGATCTGCGCGCGGTGCAGAAAGTTGCCACGCCGCCCGAGGCCAAGCCGGACACGCAGCGGCTGTCGCAGTCAATCGAGGAAATGGTCGCGCGGCGCAAGGAATTTCTCACCGGCTACCAGGATGCGGCCTGGGCCGATCGCTACGCCGCGCTGGTGGCCAAAGTGCAGAAACTGGAAGGCGAGAAGTTTCCCGGCAAAAAAGCGCTGTCGGCCGCGGTCGCCCGCTACGCCTTCAAGCTGATGACCTACAAGGACGAGTACGAAGTCGCACGGCTGTATTCGCAATCCGATTTCCGCAAGCGCATCGCCGACCAGTTTGAAGGCGACTACAAGCTGACCTTCCACATGGCACCGCCGATCATGAGCGAAACCGATCCGGCTACGGGTGAACTGAAAAAGCGCGTGTTCGGGCCGTGGATGATGACGGCGTTTTCGCTGCTGGCGAAGTTCAAGGGCCTGCGCGGCGGGGTGCTGGATATTTTCGGCTACACCGCGGAGCGGAAGATGGAGCGGCAGCTGATTGCCGATTACCAGTCCACCATCGATTCCCTGCTGGCGTCGCTGTCGGCCGACAACTACGAGGTGGCGGTGGATATCGCCTCCGTCCCGGAATTCATTCGCGGATTCGGCCATGTGAAGCATCAGCATCTGGTTGAGGCGAAGAAGCGGGAGGCGGAGTTGTTGGAACGGTTTCGCAATCCGGTGGCAGGGGCGTCTAAGGAGATTCGGGTGAAGGTGGCGGCGTAATGCGCGGCGCACTGCCCGCGGCGCACTGCCGGCGGCTTGACATGCCGGGGGTAGCCCGGCGGCTAGTCACTTTTCTTGCTTCGCCAAGAAAAGTAACCAAAAGAAGGCGACCCCAGGTTCGTCGCCCCGACGATAAAGCTGTCGGGGTTCCCTGCGCTGCTCACAAACGCGGGCCGCTGCGGAACTCGGGCTCGAATGGTCAACATGGCTACGCTTGGTTTTGGGCTCGCCCTCAGACAGTCCTCGCGGACCCCTCCCGCGTTTGCTCCGCTGCTCGGCGACTCTCATGGGGACCCCGTGTCGCAGCGCGACTACCGCTTTTAAAAGGTAATGTCGTCCCGGATTTAGTCCGGGACCCAAGTTGAAGTTTGTAACCTTTGTCCCCGGACTAAATCCGGGACGACATTTCGCTATTCTTCTGTTCATCGAGCCGCGTCAGCAGGGGCGCGGTTAAAAAGGCAAACGCAAACGCAAGCACTGGCGCGCCTCCCAGCATGAGATGCCGCCACGACCCGCACCAATGCTGGACTTTCACTTGTAGATCGGCGCGAAATCAAATCGATGACACCTCGCACCATTGCGCAGCGCAGCAATTGAAAACATCTCGCTGCCCCATGACATCGATCAAATCGTCACCTCCGTCCCGCGCTAGAATCCCTCTGCGTAAAGCGACGCATCGCTGTCCGGCGATCCCGGCCATTGATGCTTAAACCTGTTCGACACCAAGATCGACGACGGGGCACAACCCCGCGAGGAGAGATGAGATGACCAGAACGATTCCTGCGAGCGGGCCGCTGCGCCTGCACGTTCCCGAGCCCAGCGGGCGTCCGGGGCAGGAGACAGATTTCGGCTACCTGCACCTTTCACCTGCCGGTGCCAAGCGCCGGCCGCCGGTGAACGAGGTGCCCGCCAAAACCATTGACCTCGCCTTTGCGCTGATCCGCGTGCTGGACGACGAAGGGCACGCGCTCGGCCCGTGGGCGCCGGATGTTGACGCCGCCTTTCTCAAGCGCGGCATGCGCGCGATGCTGAAAACGCGCGCCTTCGATGCGCGCATGCTGATCGCCCAGCGGCAGAAAAAAATGTCGTTCTACATGCAGTGCCTCGGCGAGGAGGCGATCGCCACCGCGCACGCGCTGGCGCTGAGCGAGGGCGACATGTGCTTTCCGACCTACCGGCAGCAGGGCCTGCTGCTGGCCAACGACAAGGTGCCGATGGTGGAGATGATGTGCCAGCTCTTCTCCAACCAGCGCGATCCGCTCAAAGGCCGCCAGCTGCCGGTGATGTACTCGTACAAGAAGCACGGCTTTTTCTCGATCTCGGGCAACCTCGCCACACAGATGATCCAGGCGGTCGGCTGGGGAATGGCTTCGGCCATCAAGGGTGACAGCAAGGTGGCGTCCGGCTGGATCGGCGACGGCGCCACGGCGGAGGCGGATTTCCACACCGCGCTCACGTTTGCGCATGTCTACCGCGCACCGGTCATCATCAACGTCGTCAACAACCAGTGGGCGATCTCGACCTTCCAGGCCATCGCCGGGGGCGAGGGCACCACGTTCGCGGCGCGCGGGGTTGGTTCCGGCATTGCCTCGCTGCGGGTCGACGGCAATGATTTCCTGGCGGTGTACGCGGCCTCGAAATGGGCGCTGGAGCGCGCCCGCTCCAACTTCGGCCCGACCCTGATCGAATGGGTGACCTACCGAGCCGGCGCGCATTCGACCTCGGATGACCCGAGCAAATACCGGCCGGCCACCGATGTCCAGCGCTTCCCGCTGGGCGACCCGATCGCGCGGCTCAAGCAGCACATGATCGTGCTCGGCGTCTGGTCCGACAAAGAGCACGAGGCGTTGCAAAAGGAAGTGGAAGCCGAGGTCGCCGCCGCGCAGAAGGAAGCCGAGAGCTTCGGCACGCTGGCCGACGGCCACGTGCAAAGCCCGGCGGCGATGTTCGAGGATGTGTACAAGGACATGCCGGCCCACCTCAAGCGGCAGCGCCAGGAACTGGGAGTCTGACCATGGACGGGATCAATATGAAAGTGACTTCCATGACCATGATCCAGGCATTGCGTTCGGCCATGGACGTGATGCTGGAGCGTGATGACAACGTGGTGGTGTACGGCCAGGACGTGGGCTATTTCGGCGGCGTGTTCCGCTGCACGGAAGGCCTGCAGAAGAAGTACGGCACCTCGCGCGTGTTCGATTCACCGATCTCCGAAGGCGGCATCGTCGGCACTGCCGTCGGCATGGGCGCGTATGGCCTGCGGCCGGTGGTGGAAATCCAGTTCGCCGATTACTTCTATCCCGCCAGCGACCAGATTGTCTCGGAAGCAGCGCGCTTGCGGTTCCGCTCCGCCGGCGATTTCACCGCACCCATCACCATTCGCATGCCTTGCGGCGGCGGCATCTACGGCTGCCAGACCCACAGCCAGAGCCCGGAGGCGCTGTTCACGCACGTGTGCGGCATTCGCACCGTGATGCCATCGAATCCCTACGACGCCAAGGGCCTGCTGATCGCTGCCATCGAATGCGACGACCCGGTGATCTTCCTCGAGCCCAAACGGCTCTACAACGGCCCGTTCGACGGCCACCACGACCAGCCGGTGGTGCCATGGTCGAAGCATCCGAAGGGCGAGGTGCCGGACGGGTACTACACGGTTCCGCTTGAGACTGCGTCGATCGTACGCCCGGGCAACGCGGTTACCGTGATCGCCTACGGCACCATGGTCTACGTGTCCGAAGCGGCGGCGCGCGAAA
>CAYQKN010000224.1:0-4312 GCA_964417885.1 uncultured Burkholderiales bacterium
GGGCATGACCGCCGATGTCGGCACCCTGCAGCGGCTGCCCAAACTGATCGGCGACGGCATGGTGCGCGAGCTGGCCTACACCGGCCGCAAATTCACCGCCGACGAAGCCGCCCGCATCGGTTTCGTCAATCGCGTCTTCGATACGCCCGACGCCTTGCTCGCCGGCGTGATGCAACTGGCCGCCGAGATCGCGTCCAAGTCGCCGCTGGCGATGCGCGGCACCAAGGAAATGATCGTCTACGCGCGTGACCATTCGGTGGCCGACAGCCTCAACTACATCGCCACCTGGAACGCCGCCATGCTGATGTCCACCGACCTGCAGGAAGCGATGATGGCCGGGATGCAGAAAAAGCCGCCGAAATTCAACGACTAGCCGCGCAAGAACGGCGGCTACGGCTCCCGGACGCATTCGTAGGTATTGACGATCTCGGGGCCGAGATCGACCACATCGAATTGCGTGACCGGCATATTGACGAACGTCTGCGAATTGATGTTGATGTTCGCGTTTGCCCATTTGTTGGTGGAAAGCCGGTCGTCGGCGAAGGTGAGCGGGATGTTGCCGCCATCGGAAAGAATCATGCCGTACTTCTTCAGTGCGCGGGCAATGACCCGGGCGCCCGGGCTGTTTGGAAAGGCCGCGTTCTCGTCAAAGGTTGACTTGAGTCGAAAGCGAACGCCATATGGCGGCGCATCGGGGTTGGTCGTGTTCGACGGACCGCCGGCGTGTGTCGCTGGCCGCACGAATACGCCGTTGGGAGCACTGCCCTTTTTCATTTTGTCGTTGCGCAAAATGAAGCGCAACGCATGCGGTACCTCGCCCGCGGCGACCTCATCTGCTGTCGGCAGCAATGCCGCAATCGGCAGCCCAGCAGCGTCGGCTGACGTGCACTGGTCACCCCGCAGCACATCGCCATATTGTTTGGTCAGGTCCCAGACAAAGCCGGCAAACGCGGTCAGGTTGGTGGCCGTGCCATCGGCCTGGTAGAGCTCATAGAGTTTCTTGGCACTGGTATCGACCACCAGCACGTGACAGTCTTCATTGCCCGGATCGGGGCAAGCGTAGGTCGGGCTGCTCTCGGTGTTGCCATTGGCCGGAACAGGCATCAGCAGCGGCACCGGATCGCAATCCGGTCCGCCGTAGCAGTAGGGCACGCCGTTGTAGGACACGCCGGTAACGTTGAGTTTGGGCGTCGCGGCGTTGGCAAACAGCAGCGAAAAGCCAAAATCGACTTGCAGCTTGGTCACCGGGGCGCCTGGCGTTCCGGTGCTCCATCCACCCATGCTGTTCAGCGCGGAAATAATCGCAGCCGAACGCGAGGCAACCGGGAATGCCGACACATCCTTGTTCCATGGATGAGGTTTCTCGAACAGACCTGGCAGTGCGCTGGGATTGACCACGATGCCGGTCTGGGAGCCGAGGATGGCGCCGTTGGCGGTGTCGTTCACCGTTACCGATTGCGTGCCCGCGGTATTGAGTGTCACGGCAAAGCTATGCATGCCGGCGTCACCCGCGGTGAAGGTGTAGTCGGCCGGCAGGGTCGCGGTCGTATCGCTGCTGGTGAAGTGCACGGTTCCGGCATAGGCCGTCGCGGTGTTGCCGTTGGCATCGCGCGCCGTCACCGTCATGGTTCCCGCCGTGCCGGCAGCGCGCGGGCTGGAAAGTCCGGCCACGCTCAGTGTCGATGCCGGACCCGGGTTCACGGTAATGGTGGTGTCAGCACTGGTGGTGGCGAGGCTGTCGCTGACGCTCAGGCGCAGCACATAGCTGCCGGAAACGGTGAACGAGGCCGAGGTGCCGGCCGCGCTCGCATTGCCGAAGGCCACGCTGCCGGGCCCGCTGAGGCGCGACCAGGCATAAGTCAGTGTCGCCGGCGGATTGGGCAGGCCATCGTCGGTGGCCGTGCCGGCCAACGTGGCCGTCGCCGGAAGCGTGATGGTCTGGTTGCTGCCGGCATCAACCACCGGCGGCGCGTTGTACAGTCCGGACCGCCGCTTCACCGCCGACAGGTCGGCCGCGCTGACAATACCGCTGGTGTTGAGGTCAAACTGGAAATTGCTGTTGGTGACGGTCTGGCCGGTGCGTATCCGGGCACTGCTCACATCGGCGGCGGTGACGGTGCCGGTGTGGTTGAAATCGCCGACGCGAAAGCCGAGCGAGACGGGGAATGCGTTGGCGCCACCGTTGACGCCGCTGAGCGTGACCGTGACGCGTGTGTTGTCGGCAACACCGGTCAGGCTGACGATGACTTCGCTGTTGTTGCCGGGATTGATTTGCGCCGACGCGATGCCCGTGGGGGCGGCGGATGCCGTGCCGGCTTGACTGATCGGCCCGTCGAACTGGAACACGATCGCGTGGCCGCTGCCGATGGGGCGCGGCTCAAAGGTGACCTGTCCTGCAATGGGCTGGTTGATATCAATGGCCAGGTCGTAGTCGACGCTGCCTGGTGCGTGGGCCTTGCGCGATTGCACACCCACCAGCGATTGCGCTTGTGCGGCCGTGGCGATGAACGAAATCAGGATAGCCAGACACCAGTAAAGGCCTTCGGTGCGGAGCCCGGTCTTGCAGTGGGTCGATGGGTCGTTGCTCATGTTGTTCCTCGCAGGAATCAGTGCAGCTTGCCACACTTCAGCAATTCGGGAATTTTCATGTCGAGCCTGCTTGTTGCATGCCGGTCACCCGCGCAGGAACGGCAGCGCGGCTGCCGTCACCGCGGCCGGCGATTCGATCTGCGGATAGTGGCCCACGCCAGGCAATTCGACCACGTCCGGACGCGGGATCAGTTCGCGGTAGCGCGCCACCATGTGCGCGCCGGAAATCGGATCGTCAAGGCCATCGACCAGGCGGACCGGAATCGCCGCCCGCTGCAGGGCACCGACCCAGCGTTCGCGATGCGCTCGCCGCTCGGCCATGTAGCCGATCAGTTTCGGCAATACCCGCAGGCCGTCGTGGTGCAGCAGCAGCGTCCACATCGCGTCGACCTCGGCGTCATCCAGCGGACGGGTGCAGATGCGCCGCATGTTGGCGGCGAATTTGCGGCGCGTGGTGAGGCGGGCAATCAGCGGCCCCAGCGGTCCGGCCAGCAGCGTTTGCAGCGGCAACGGCTGATGCGTTTCCGGGAACAGTCCGCCATTGAGCAGCACCAGCCGCGTCATCCGCGGCCCGTCGCCGCCTTGGCGGGCCAGCAATTCCTGGGCGACCGTGTCGCCATAGTCATGCGCGATGCAGGCGTACTCAGTGACACCCTCGTTGCGCAGCCAGTGCTCGAACAGGTCGGCCTGCAACCCGATCGAGTAGGTCGCGCCTCGCGGCTTGGCCGAGAAGCCGAAGCCGGCCATGTCCAGCGTCAGGCAGCGAAAATGCGGCGTGAATGCCGGCCAGACCGCCGACCAGTCCCATGAGGCGGTGGGAAAGCCGTGGATGAACAGCAGCGCCGGTCCGCTGCCCTCGGTGCGGGTGAAGAGCGGGCCGTATGGCGAATCGCGGAACCTGCCGGCCGCGCGCCAGTCTTCAAGCTGCATCAGGCGCGCCCCGCCGCCCGGCCCGTTGACGGCATCATCGCCTGGCCTTGGCCCGATACATCGCCTGGTCGGCGCAGACCAGCAAGTGGTCGGCATCGGTGGCATCGGCCGGAAACCGGCTGACGCCGATGCTGGCGCCGCAGGTCACGGTCGACGTGCCCAGCTGGAACGGCGCGGCCAGATCGGCGAGGATGCGCTGCTGGATGATTTCCGGTGTGTCGTCGCGGACGTCGATTTCCAGCAGCACCACAAATTCGTCGCCACCCAGCCGCGCCAGCGTATCGACGGCACGCACGCAGGATTTGAGGCGGCCCGCGACCTGGCGCAGCAGTTCGTCGCCGGCGGCATGGCCGTGGTTGTCATTGACCGGCTTGAACTGGTCGAGGTCGATGTAGAGCAGCGCCAGCGGCAGATTGCCGCGCCGGCAGCGGGTCAGGGCGTGTTCCAACCTGGTGATCAGCGACTGTCGGTTTTCCAGGCCGGTGAGGGCGTCGTGGGTCGCCGCGAGGCGCAGGTGTTCCTCCGCCTCGACCCGCAGCGTCACGTCCTGCGCCAGCGACAGGATCGCCATCGCCTTGCCGTCGGTGTCGACGAATGCGGAGTTGAACCACTCGCAATAGATGTAGTGGCCGTCCTTGGTGCCGTTGCGCGCGATCATCCGGTTGCGCTTGGCACGGCCCTCGAGCAATTCGACCGTCAGCGAGCGGATGTTGGGTCGCCAGTCCGGATGGACCAGGCCAAAGTCGTTGGCGTTGCGGCCGGTGACCTCGGCGGCGGTCCAGCCGAAAATGCG
>CAYQKN010000225.1:0-4275 GCA_964417885.1 uncultured Burkholderiales bacterium
CGGCCTGCTGGTGATCGCGGCGCTGGCGCTGTTCCTCTTCACTGCGGTGGCCGGGCGACTCTGGTGCGGCTTCGCCTGTCCGCAGACGGTCTACACCGAGATCTTCATGTGGATCGAGAAGAAGGTCGAGGGCGATCGCAGCGCGCGCATGCGGCTCGACGACGGTCCGATGTCGGGCGTCAAGTTCGGCCGCAAGGCGCTCAAGCACCTGATCTGGGTCCTGTTCGGACTCTGGACCGGTTTTACCTTCGTCGGCTATTTCACGCCGATCACGCTGCTCGCCAGCGAGGTGGCCAGCTGGACCCTGGGCCCTTGGGAGACCTTCTGGATCCTGTTCTACGGTTTTGCCACCTACGGCAACGCCGGCTGGATGCGCGAGCAGGTCTGCAAGTACATGTGCCCCTACGCGCGTTTCCAGGGGGTGATGTTCGATCGCGATACGCTGGTGATCGCCTATGACGAAGAGCGTGGCGAGCCGCGCGGCTCACGGTCGAAAAAAGTCGACCCGAAGGCGGCGGGCATTGGCGACTGTGTGGATTGCGAAATCTGCGTGCAGGTATGCCCGACCGGCATCGATATCCGCAAGGGCCAGCAGTATGAGTGCATCGGCTGCACCGCCTGTATCGACGGCTGCGACCAGGTGATGGACAAGATGGGCTATGCGCGCGGCCTGATCCGCTATGCCTCGCTCAACGGTGTCAGCCAGCACCTCGGCTGGAAAGAAATGATCCGGCGCGTATTCCGGCCGCGGGTGATGATCTATACCGTCGTGCTGTGGGCGATCATCATCGCCGCCGGCGTGAGCCTGTACCATCGGGTACCGGTCAAGGTCGACGTGATTCGCGACCGCACCGCGCTGTCGCGCGAAGTCGAGGATGGCCTGGTCGAGAACGTGTTCCGGCTGCAGATCATGAATACGCAGGAACAGACGCGTTACCTGAAGATCACCGCGACCGGCATCGACGGGCTTGCGGTGACCGGCATCGAATCGCCGCTGAAACTTGAGCCGGCGTCAACGCGCCTGTTCGGCGTCAATCTGCGCGCGCCAGGCGAAAAGGCACAGAAGGGTTCCAATCGCATCATGTTCCACATCGAGGCGGTCGACCAGCAGGGACGCCCGGCTGCCGACGACTTCTCGCTGCATGAAAAATCCATCTTTTTCAAATAGAAAGTGACGCCATGACTACCTCGACCAACGCTGCCGCCGATCCCTGGTATCGCCAACCCTGGCCATGGCTGCTGATGGCCGGCCCGGCGATCGTCGTCGTGGCCGGGTTCCTCACGCTCGGCTTCGCCATCCAGAGCTTTGACGGCCTGGTCGCGGATGACTATTACAAGGAAGGCAAGGCGATCAACATGACGTTGCATCGCGACACGCGCGCGCAGCAGCTGGGCTACCGGGCGACCCTGACCATGTCCGGCAGCAATGGCCGCATTGCCCTCGCGTTTGCCAGCGGCAAGCCGGCCGCGGCGGAACTGCGCCTGACCGTCAGCCACCCGACGCGCGGCGGCCTTGACCGCGAAATCGTGCTGTCACGCGGCGCCGATGGCACCTACTCGGCGGCGCTGCCGCAGCTGGAACAGGCACGCTGGAAAGTCATCCTTGACGATTCGGCGCGTGACTGGCGGCTCACCGGCGAATGGCCGATGAACGAGCAGCCGATCGAACTCGGCGCCCGGTAAGCGCACGGCGCCCGCGGAGGCTCAAGTGGCCAAATACATCATGTGGGTGCTGTGGCCGTCGTTCATCGCCGCTGGCATGGGCGTCGGCATTGTGTTCACACTGGTTGACCCGACCGAACTGGTGGTGCTGGGACACCCGGTGCACGCCAGCCGGCAGGCGGTGTACACGCTGGGATTTTTCATCCTGTGGGCAATCTGCGTCGCCGCCAGCGCGCTGAGCTGTTTCCTGCAGGCGACCTCGCATGCGGAGGATCGGCGCGCCGACAACAGGTCGTCGTGACCACCGGCCTGGGAACCAGCATTGGCGCGGCTCCTGGCGGCATTGCCCTGGAGAAGCCGATGTACAGGGCTTCTCCAGCCTGCACCCTGCAGAAAATTGCGTTGCTAGTCGAGGCCCAGCAATGCCCGCTGTTTGCGCGTCAGTTTTGCCGTCACCAGCTGGTGTGAGCGGCGGATCAGCGATTTCAGTTCGCGGTCGGGGACCATGCTCAGGTCAATGACCTGCACCCAGCGCGCCCGCGCCAGATACGGCGCAGGGATAAAGCCCGGCCGGTCGGTCAATTGCAGGAACAGGTCATCGTCGACCTTGAACGACACCTGACCGCGGCCGGCTTTGTCGCTACAGGCGACGCAGAACATCTTCCCGCCCACCGAGTAGACCTGGTCCACCTGCCACTTGATCTCGCCGCATGCCCCGGGCAGGCTGCCGCAGAACTTCCGGATGGCGGCAACGTTCAACGGCTGCCAGCAGCCTTGCCGGCCGGCTTGTCGATGATCTGCACAAATACTTCGTCCGACCGGATCATGCCGAATTCGACCCGGGCACGTTCCTCCACCGCGTCGATGCCCTGCTTCAGATCGCGCACCTCGGCATCAAGGCCGGCGTTGCGAATCGCAAGCTGGATGTTTTTTGCTTTCTGCTGGTCGACCTGCCGCGAAAAATCCCACACCTTCAGCCAGCTGCCCTTGCCCATCCAGAGCGGATACTGGATGGCCAGGATGATGACAGCCAGCGTGTGCGGGAGATACTTCAACGGCGGGCGCTATTTCAGGTTGTAGTACGCCGACTTGCCGGCATAGCTGGCGGCGTCGCCGAGCTCTTCCTCGATGCGCAGCAGCTGGTTGTACTTGGCCATCCGGTCCGAGCGCGAGGCTGAGCCGGTCTTGATCTGCAGCGCATTCATGGCAACCGCGATGTCGGCAATGGTGGTGTCCTCGGTCTCGCCGGAGCGATGCGAGATCACGGCGGTGTAGTTGGCGCGCTTGGCCATCTCGATGGCGGCAAAAGTCTCCGACAGGGTGCCGATCTGGTTGACCTTGATCAGGATTGAATTGGCGATACCGCGGCTGATGCCTTCACGCAGGATCTTGGTATTGGTGACGAACAGGTCGTCGCCCACCAGCTGGATTTTCTTGCCCAGCTTCTCGGTCAGCAGCGCCCAGCCGTCCCAGTCATTCTCGGCCATGCCGTCTTCGACCGACACGATCGGATACTTGTCGCACCAGGTGGCCAGCACATCGGTGAACTGGGCGGAGGTGAAGCTGAGCTTTTCCGCTTCGAAGCGGTATTTGCCATCGACGCAGAACTCGCTGGCCGCGCAATCCAGGCCGATCAGGATTTCCTCGCCCGCGGTGTAGCCGGCTTCGCTGATCGCTTTCATGATGTACTGCAGCGCCGCCTCGTTGTTGGCGAGATTGGGGGCGAAACCGCCTTCGTCGCCGACATTGGTGTTGTGCTTCTCGGCGTGGAGGATTTTCTTCAGCGTATGGAAAATCTCCACGCCCGCGCGCAGCGCCTCGCGAAACGTCGGCAGCCCGGCCGGGATGATCATGAATTCCTGCATGTCGAGCACGTTGTCGGCATGTGCGCCGCCGTTGATGATGTTCATCATCGGCACCGGCATTTGCATCGGCGCGGCGCCGCCGAGATAGCGGTAGAGCGACAGCCCGGATTCATCGGCCGCCGCCTTTGCGCAAGCCATTGAGACGGCCAGGATGGCGTTGGCGCCGAGGCGCGATTTGGACTCGGTGCCGTCGAGCTCGATCATGGTCTTGTCGATGAACGACTGTTCAGAAGCATCCAGGCCGATCACCGCCTCGCAGATCTCGGTGTTGATGTTCTCGCACGCCTTCAAGACCCCCTTGCCGTGGAAACGGGTGGCATCCTTGTCGCGCAATTCGATTGCCTCGCGCGAACCGGTGGAGGCGCCGGACGGCACCGCGGCGCGTCCAATCACGCCCGATTCGAGCAACACATCGGCTTCAACGGTGGGATTGCCGCGCGAGTCGAGAATTTCACGGGCGACGATGTCTACGATTGCGGTCATGTTGTTTGCTCGTCCAGAATTGAAACCGGCGGTTGGCGGCCCCGGCCGTTGCCTGCGGCGCGAGCGGGTGCGACCAGGGCGCGGTCGGGTTGGTGGTTACATCAACTTTTGTTCGGCGAATCCGTTTTTCTTCACCAGCAGGTCGATCTGTTTCAGCGTCGCCAGCAAATCCTTCATCATCGGCAGCGGCCAGGCGTTGGGGCCGTCGGACAGCGCTTTCGACGGATCCGGGTGGGTTTCCATGAACAGGCCCGAGATACCGGAA
>CAYQKN010000226.1:0-4269 GCA_964417885.1 uncultured Burkholderiales bacterium
TTCGGTGTTAAGGGAATTGCAGAGGTGGAACGATCGTGGCAGGAATGCCGACATCGGTGGAGTTGATGGCGGTAAGAGCCCAACCACCGCCAGAACCCGATGACGCACTGCAACCAGTGCCGACATTGTCGATCGAAGCCGGGGTAATCAAATTGTTGACGCTGACCGCTTCAAAGTTCGCATTGAACGTGGTGATTTTGTAAAACTGGCCCGCGGTAGAACGGAAGGCGGTTTTGCCATAAGCAATGGCACCCGAGGTACCGCCATTATTCAAAACGGGGGTGCCGGTGCAGTTTGCACCTGAATACCAGGTTTGCTGGTTAGCGACTGTGCCATTCCAATTCAGGCTGTACTGATAGCCGGAGGAATTGATGAGGGTGACGCCCGTACGCGTTACAGAGAGCAAAGTACCTAACACGACGCCATTGGCATCACGTACTCGTGAACCCGCTCCAGCAGCACCTGCAGGACCGGTCGCACCTGTTGCGCCAGTCGCGCCAGTAGGGCCGGCCGGGCCCGCTGGTCCTGTGGCACCCGTTGCGCCGGCAGCACCTGGAGTTCCTTGAAGACCTTGTGGGCCAGTCGCGCCTGTTGGACCCGCCGGGCCGGCTGGACCTGTTGCACCGGCAGGACCGGTATTACCGGTCAATCCGACAGGGCCTTGAGGGCCTGTTGCGCCGGTTGGTCCTTGTGGGCCTATCGGGCCTGCAGGTCCCGTTGATCCAATCGGGCCAGTTGCCCCGGCAGCGCCGGGTGCTCCCATGGGTCCGGGGGCGCCGGGTGTTCCCATCGGGCCCGGAGTGCCGGCAGGACCGGTGGCACCCGCAGGGCCGGTCGGACCTTGTGGGCCAGTTGCACCGGTTGCTCCGGTCGGGCCTGCAGGGCCAACGCCACCCAAGGTCAGGTTATAGCGGGTGTCGTAATAACGCGTTGCCGGTGGATAGTTGGTTGAAACGGTCAGCGCGTAATCGCCAGCCGGCGGTAATCCGCCCGGGAAGGTGCAGACGATGACCGACGTGCTGCTACCTTGGGCGCAGAAGCTTTTGATGTCGCCAGGCAGGCCTGCTTCGCCAAGATTGATCTTGACGGTCGAATTGCGCAGCAGCGCCGCGCCGGAAATGAAGAAACGGTTGTTCGGGTTGTCGACGAAAACGGCGTCAATGCGCGGCACTTCCTGCGCAAATACTGACGATGCCGCCAGCAAAAAGAATGAACCGGTAATGCCCGCGCGGATATGCCGCGCGTGTTTTTCAAGATTGATCATGATGAGCCCCTGTGACTTGTGCCTATAAACAGCGAGCCTGATTGGAAGGCTGCCGACAGCCCAAGTTTTTGAGCCGAGCCGCGATGATGTCAGCTACTCATGACATTCACCAGTGCGGTAGCGTACAAATCGGCAAACCGGAATTATTTGACGTCGGCCTGTCCTGTTTCCATGGGGGAATGCGTTTCCGAGATTGACAGTGCGTCGAGACTTCTGTAATTTCTATACAGAACGTACTGTAAAGAAACTGTCATGGCCCGCCCGCCCGCTTCCAAAGAAAAAATCCTGCAAGCCGCCGAACGCATTGTTCAGCAGCAAGGTGCGGGCAATCTCACCTATGACCAGCTGGTCAAGGAGAGTGGCGTCACCCGTGGCGGCATCACTTATCACTTTCCGACCAAGGACTTGCTGTTGCGCGCGCTGATGGAGCGCGACATGCTGCAGTGGGAGACGATGGAAAAGAACTTGCGGCCGAAGCTCGATAACGCCGATGCCGCAGACCTGATCGGCTGCCTGCGGGCGATGACCCGAACAAGCGACGAGCAACGGCGTTTCGTCGCCGGCATGATGAGTGCGCTGACCCATGACCAGGAATTGCTGGAGCCTGTTCGCGAACTGAACCGCCAGCGTTACGGCATGCAAAAAGGCACGCCGAAGGAAGTCAACATCATGATTCTGGAACTGGCAGCTGCCGGCTTGTTTTGGCAGGACATTACCCGTTGCCACGTGATGCCAGAAACGATGCGCAAAAAAGTGATTGCGCGCATCGAGGCGCTCGCCAAGGAGTGGACAAAATGAGCACACGAATCGACACGCGGCATTCGCACGGGAATTTTCCCGGCATAAAACACACGGGGAAGACCGGTAAGCACCGGTTCGTCACGAACAATTAATCCACACACTCCCGCGACAGCGGGAATTCTTTTTTGAACTTTGGGGCCGGGTATGCGCAAGAACAAATTAATCATCGCGATGTCATTTTCACTTATAAGCGCGGCATTGCTGAGCGCCTGCAGCGGCGGCGGCCAACAGGCATTCCCGGCACCCCAGGTCAATGTTGCCCAGGTCGTGCAGAAAAAAGTGCAACTCTGGGACGAATTCAGCGGACGCATCGAGGCGGTGGATACCGTCGAATTACGGCCGCGGGTTTCCGGTTATCTTGCCGCCGTGCATTTCAATGAAGGCAGCGAAGTAAAACGCGGGCAACTCCTGTTTTCGATCGATGATCGCGAATACCGTGCTGCCGTCGATAGCGCGCGGGCGAATGTGGCGCGCGCGCAAAGTCGCGTTGCGCTGGCGCGCACCGAACTCGCTCGCAGCGAACGCCTGATAAAGGAACAGGCGACATCGCAGGGCGAACTCGATCAGCGCCGCGGTGAACTGCAGCAGGCGCAGGCCGATTTGGGCTCCATGCAGGCTGCGGTCACGCAAGCCGAATTGAATTTGAGTTTCACGCGAATCACTTCGCCCATCAATGGCCGTATCGGTGCGGCCTTGGTGAAGCCAGGCAACCTGGTGTCTCCCGGCACAAGCCTGTTATCGACCGTCGTCACGATGGATCCGATCTACGTCACCTTCGAAGGCGACGAACAGGTGTATCTGAAATACCAGGCAATGTCGAAGAACGGACAGCGCCAAAGTTCGCGCGATGCCCGCAATCCGGTGCAAGTCGGTTTGGCGAATGAAACCGGTTATCCGCATAAAGGCGAAATGGTGTTCGTCGACAACCAGTTGAATGCCGGCACCGGCACCATTCGTGCGAAAGCCGAGCTGCGCAATACCGATGGCGTTTTCACGCCAGGCTTGTTTGCCCGCGTGCGTTTATTGGGCAGCGGCGAACAAACGGTCATGCTGATTCACGAGATGGCAGTCTCGACCGACCAGGACCGTAAATTCGTTTATGTGCTGGGCGACAAGAATGCCACCGTGCGCAAAGACGTCGAGCTCGGTGAAAACGTCGACGGCTTGCGGGTCGTCAGGAAAGGCCTGGATCCGAAAGACATCGTGGTAGTGAACGGCGTGCGCAAAATTTTCTATCCCGGCGCACCGGTCACGCCGCTCACGGTACCGATGGACAAGCCTGACCAGGCACCGCCTGCGCCTGCCAATCCTGCTGCCGCCAAAGCCGGAAAATAATCATGAGCAAAGACCACCACATGGATGCGTCCAAGTTTTTCATCGACCGCCCGATTTTTGCGGCGGTATTATCCATCCTGATTTTCACGGCCGGCCTGATCGCGATTCCGCAATTGCCGATCAGCGAATATCCCGATGTCGTGCCGCCGTCGGTGCAGGTTACCGCCTTGTATCCCGGTGCCGATCCGAAAACCATTTCCGAAACGGTGGCCGCACCGATTGAAGAAGCGGTCAACGGCGTCGAGAACATGACCTACATGAAATCGGCTGCCGGTTCCGACGGCACAATGAGTTTGACCGTTACCTTCAAGCAGGGCACGGATATCGACCAGGCTGCCGTGCGCGTGCAAAACCGCGTGCAGCAAGCCTTGCCGCGGTTACCGGAAACCGTGCGTGCACTCGGCGTGACCACGGCGAAAAGTTCGCCGAACATCACGATGGTGGTGCATCTGACCTCGCCGAACAAAACCTACGACTCGCTCTATCTTTCCAACTTCGCTAACTTGCGCGTGAAAGATGATCTGGCGCGGCTAGACGGCGTTGGTCAGGCATTGGCTTTCGGTGCCGGTAACTACGCCATGCGCGTCTGGCTGGATCCGCAAAAAGCGGCAGCGCGTAACTTGACCGCAACCGAAATCGTCAATGCGATCCGCGAACAAAACGTACAGGTATCGGCGGGCAGTATCGGTGCATCGCCGAATCCCGGCGGCGCTCCCTTGCAGCTGTCGATCAATGCCCAGGGTCGTCTGACCACGCCGGAAGAATTCGGCGACATCGTGTTGAAAAGCGAAGGCGGTGCATTGACGCGTCTGAAAGATGTGGCACGCGTCGAACTTGGCTCGCAAACCTATGCGCTGCGTTCATTGCTG
>CAYQKN010000227.1:0-4258 GCA_964417885.1 uncultured Burkholderiales bacterium
GATGCTACTACTGCAAATTCATCGGGCTGATGGTATAGGTCGCCGGAATCACGCCTCCATAGTTGGACACCACGCCGGAGCGCGTATAGCTGTGAATACCGAAGCCGACCATCGGCACGCCGATCATCGTGCGAACCGGAATCGATTGGCCGTTCAGCGTTGATGAGAGCGGTGTCATGCGATGGGTATTGCCAGTCAACGCCAGCGTCAGCGAGCCATTCGGGCCCTGCACTTGACCGGGGACGCTTGTCGCAGCGCCGGCGGTAGTATTGGACGAGAGCACAAAGGTATTGGCGGGCGACCTCAAAAAAGCGGTACTTCGGGAACCCACTACCGAAACTGCGCCCAGAGGTATGACAGACGCCGCAAAGCAGATATCGCTGGGGTTGAGGGCCGGTGGAGGCAAAGGGCAGACCGTCGGAAACGGAGAGGAACATGGGGCGGGCTCGACCGAATCGCGCCGATAGGCGGCAAAGCCGACGTTGATCAACTGGGCCTGACAGCTTGGGTGTGCACCGGCCAGAAAATGGAATGGCGCTTTCGAGCCGATGGCAGAAATCAGTTCGCGCTTGGTCGGCAGGGTCAGTATCCAGTCGGTTCTTGAGGCCGTACCGACGTCATTGATGTACTCGCTGCGCATGCTGTCCCGCAGCAGCACGGCGGAAACCGCGTCAATGCCGGTCGCCCAGGTGGAACGAAGTTGGTCGCCGTTGGCCAAACTGATATTGCTGACGGGTGGCGTGGCGCTACCTAACGTGGGTATGCCTGTGCCCACGCCGCCATAGCGCACCGTATCCGTCCAGCCATCCAGCGCCGTCGGGACGTACGTGAAATTGATGCCGGACTCGGGGTTGATGATACTGGCGCGGCCGGTCAGGCCACCGGTCTGCGCGGCGAGTTGCTGGAAAGGGAAATCGGCGGTGTTGCCACCGTTGGCGGGATCAAGCGCGTGAACGGCGCTGCAATTGCTGGGAACGCCCGAGCCTGTCGGCAGCATATGGCCGTGCAGCACGGTATTGGTAATCACACCCATCTCGATCACCTCGAAATAGCCCTCTCGCGTTCGATCCAGCGATGCGCCATGAAAGTCCGCATTGTTGCCGGTGAAATTCGCATCGCTGAAGTTGTCCGCGCCAGCACGGGTGAACAAATCACCCGGCGTGACGCAGGAATTGTCGTTGGTGACAATGCGCGCGCCGGTGGCGGTCGAAATAATTGCGGCGGTCCACATGTCGTTCGGTCGCAGGAAGACGTTCATGTCCTTGATCTCGCGCCCGTTGCGCGACTCCAGAAATCGCACCTTCAGCGCCTTGTGGTCCGCGGTGCCGTTGGTGATGGCGAACACGGTATTGAATTCGCCGCTGGTGTTGGGAACCGTGGATGCGCGCGTGGTGTAGTACGGGAAAATCAGCACCTGGCCGCTGCCGGTCTGGCTCAGGTGAACGGCAGCGGCATCTGGCAATACTGAGAATGCGGCAAGACTGCAAAGTGCTGCTGAAAGTTTGGTGCGTCGTGGAAGGAGCATCGGCCAGCCTCGGGGTTTAATGACAATGTGATCGCTGCACGAGTGTAGACGAGCGGGCTGATTCCCAGCCATTTCGACGCTGACGAAATTGGCAAAGCGCAAAAACTGCTACCGGACGGCGAAGAAAATGACATCCGCAGCGTCACGGTGGCGGGCTCAAGGTCGCCGACGCTCGCGTGACGGCTTCAGCCGTTGCTGAGGCGAGCCGCAAACAAAAACCCATCTGTGCAGGTGGGTTTTCCGGGTTGCGGGAGTGGCTTACAGCTTGACGGTCGGGTTGAGCGTATAGAGACCGGTAATCGACGCTTCGGCCAGCACATGCCCGGCCATCGCGCTGCGTACGTCGCCGCCGTTGAAGCGGCCGCTCACTGCCAGCTTGTCGACGTCGAGCGCGAACACGGTGAATACGTAGTGATGCACGATCTCGTCATTCCACGGCGGGCAGGGGCCGTCGTAACCATAGTAGTCACCGCCCATGTCGCCGTCACCGGCAAACCAGGCGGTGTAGTCGTTGATGCCCTGGCGCATGCCGTTGGGCGCGACCGGGCCTGGTTTGCCCTTGGCGGTCACGCTGGATGACAGCTCGCCGCCGCCGATGGCGTGCACGCCGGCCGGGATATCGACCAGCACCCAGTGAAAGAAATCCACCCGCGGCAGCGACGCCGGCACCGTGCGGCCTTCCTGGTTGACGTCGTCACCTTTCGACGGCACGTCCGGATCGTGGCAGATGATGGCGAAGGACTTGGTGCCGGCCGGCGCATCGCTCCAGCTCAACTGCGGGTTGTGGTTGTTCGACAGCGTCGCGTGGGTCTTGGCATCCATGCCGCAAAAGGCGTACTCCGGCGGGATCGGTTTGCCGTTTTCGAAGCTGGTACTGGTGAGTTTCACGATCGCTCCTATTTGCCGCCGGACGAAAACACGTCGAGCAGCTCGACATCAAAAATCAGCGTGGCGTTGGGCGGAATCACGCCGCCGGCGCCGCGCGCGCCGTAGCCGTACTGCGCCGGAATGATCAGGGTGCGTTTGCCGCCGACCTTCATGCCGGCCACGCCCTGGTCCCAGCCCTTGATGACGCGCCCGGCGCCGAGCGGGAACTGGAACGTCTTGCCGGCATCGACGGAGCTGTCGAACTTGGTGCCCTTGCCGCCCTTTTCGTTCACGTCGTACAGCCAGCCGGTGTAGTGCACCGTGACCGGCACGCCGCTTTTTGCTTCCGCGCCGCTGCCGACCACCTGGTCGATATAGACGATCTGGTTCGGTACCGGCGGCAGCGGGTCGGCGGCGCCGATCTTGACCGGCGTGGAGACCGGTGCCGCGCCGACCACGTCAATCAGCTCGATATCAAAGATCAGCGTCGAGTTGGCCGGGATGTTCGGTCGTGCGGCGTCGCCGTAGGCCAGCGATGGCGGAATGATCAGCGTGCGCTTGCCCTTCGGCCGCATGCCGACCACGCCCTGGTCCCAGCCCTTGATCACGCGGCCGACGCCGATCATGAATCCGTACGGTGTCTTGCGGGTCAGCGAGGAATCGAATTGCGCGCCCTTGCCATCGGGCTTCGCCGGGTCATACAGCCAGCCGGTGTAGTTGACCAGCACCGCGGTCAGCACATCGACCGGCTTGGCGTTGGCATCGCCGGGCGCCTGCTCGATGATCACCAGCTGGTTGACGGTCTTGGGCAGCGGCTGCTTGGCGGTCAGAACGATCGGTGCCGCCTGCGCGGCAACCGCAGGCGAGGCGGTCGCGGCCTTGGCCGGCTCGGCCGCCACGGCGGCAAAACTCAGGGTGAGGGCGGCAGCTGACGGCAGCGCCAGCGCGAACAAATGCGTGATTTTCATGAAGCGTCCTGGAAGTTGAATGGCTTGAAATGTGTCTAGTGGCCCTGCGCAAGGCCATCGCGCCGGGGATCGGCGCCGCCCTGCCAGCCCGGCGTACCCGCCGTATTGCGCATGATACCGTGCAAGCCGCTGGTGAGCGGGATCACGCGCACCTCGTGTCCCATGGACAGCAGCGACGCCTGCAGGTTCTCCAGCGGCGTGCCTTTTTCGATCTCGGTGGTCGCCTTATCATTAACAAAGTGCGGCAAATCGATGGCGGATTGCATGTCCATCTTCCAGTCGATGGTGGCCACCAGCGTCTGGGCGATGAAGTTGATGATCACCGAGCCCAGCGCGCTGCCGATCACGCTGTGCAGCTCGCCCTTGCCATCGAACACCATGGTCGGCGCCATCGAGCTGCGCGGCCGCTTGCCCGGATACACGGCGTTGGCCACGGCCACGCCGTCGCGCGTCGGCGCCAGCGAAAAATCGGTCAGCTGGTTGTTGAGAAAAAAGCCGTGGACAAAAATCCGGCTGCCGAAGTTGGATTCAATCGAGGTGGTCATGCTGACCGCGTTGCCCCGGCTATCGACGATCGACAGGTGGCTGGTGGAGGGCCGTTCCAGCGCTTCGCCATCGGCCAGCGCCACGGCGCGCGACGCGGCAAGCGGCGGATTGCCGGGCTCCGCCCGGCCCATCGATTTTTCCGCGCGGATCAGTTCGCTGCGCTGGCGCAGGTAGTCCGGGTCAAGCAGGCCGGCGGTGGGCACCGCGACAAAGCGGTCGTCGGCGACGTAGCGCTCGCGGTCGGCGTAGGCGAGCCGTCCGGCTTCCGAAAACAGGTGCACCGCAGCACTTGAGTCGGGCCGCAGCGCGGCGATGTCGAAGCGCTCCAGCATGCGCAGCATCTGCAGGATGG
>CAYQKN010000228.1:0-4238 GCA_964417885.1 uncultured Burkholderiales bacterium
TGGCGATACTGTCCAGCATCACCACCACCAGGCTGGCCAGGATCAGCCAGATCAGCGCGACATCGAACGCGCGCCCGGCGCGCGTATCGGCTTCGAAAATGATCGTGTACAGACGCAGGCGCCAGCCTTCCTGCGGCTTGCCGAAACGTGACGCGAGGCTTGGGTCGGTGGGCTTTATTTGCACGTCTGCTCCGCGGGAAGGGGGGGGTGACATCGCGATCATTGTCGCGCAGTCTTCATGTTGCATGAAAACCGGTCACGGCCGCGGCACAGCGTACGCCACCGGCGGCGGGCATGATGGACGGCCGCCGGCCACGCGGCCGCTACAAGACGGGCAGTGCCTCGATGGCGGTGAATTCGCGCACCGCCGCGCCGGCACGTGCCACCCGCAAGCCGGCATCTGCCAGCAGTGATGCAAATTCATCCATCGTCCGTTCGCGGCCTGCCAGGCCGACCAGCATGTTCAGGTCCGAGCGGGCAACCGCGCGGTCATGTGCGGACGCACTCAACCGCTGGGGCATCATGCGCTCGACCACGATCAGTCGCGCCCCGTCCGGCATCGCGCGGCGGCATTGTTGCAGGATGACGCCGCATTGGGCGTCGTTCCAGTTGTGCAGGATGCTCTTGAGGAGATACATGTCCGCGCCCGGCGGAATCGCCTCAAAGAAACTGCCGCTGGCCAGTTCGAAGCGGTCCGAGACGCCGGCCTGGCCGGCCCGGGCCGCCGCGCCGCACATGGCGTGCGGCAGGTCGAACAGGATGCCGCGCAGGTGCGGATGGGCTGACAGGATGGCGCTCAGCAGTTCGCCGTAGCCGCCGCCGATGTCGACGACGTTGCGCGCCGCCGAGAAATCCACCACCCGTGCCAGTTCGGCGGCGACCAGCCGGGTGATCTCGACCATCGCGCCGTTGAAGATTCTCCCCCCTTCCGGGTCGTCCTCGATATGCGCATAGCCTTGCCGGCCGGTCGCCAGTTCGCGCGCGCTGACACCGGCCCGGACGCTGCCGAGCAAATTGGCCCAAACCGGCCAGTGATATTTTCCGCACCAGATCGCCCACGACCGCACTGACTGCGGCGTATCGGCACACAGCAGATTGCCGGCGGACGCGAGCGCGAAGGCGCCGTCGTCCTGTTCGACGAAGAGTTCCAGGCTGGTCAGCGCCCGCAGCAGGCGATGCAGCGCGGCGGGGTCGCACTGCGTTTGGCCGGCGAGCGAATCGACTGTGCGCGGGCCAGTTGCCAGCAGGTCAGGCAGCCGCAGTTCGGCCGCCACGCTGATTGCCTGCGTCATCCAGCTGGCACCGATCTGCTCCAGCAGACGCCCAACCACGGCGTCGGCCGGATCGGTCGAAGCATTGGCCCGGATCGCGGCTGCGGAGGTTGCGGAAGGCATGATCAATCCTGCGGAATGTTGTTATCGCGAACAAACCGGCGCCAGATTTCCTGGTCTTCGAGGATCGTCGCCGCGAGACCGGCTGGCGTGGAGCCTTCCGGTTGCACCGCCTGCCGGGCAAACTGCTCCCGCAGGCTTCTGTCGCGCAGCGCCGCCGCCACCTCTCGGGAAAGTCGCTCGATAGCCTGCTTCGGCGTCTTCTGCGGCGCGAAAATAGCCTGCCAGGTGGCATTGGAAACGCCGGGCAGACCGGCCTCGGCAAGAGTCGGCACGTCTGGTGCGGCCGGACTGCGCTCGTTGGCCAGTGTCGCCAGCATCCGCAGCTTGCCGTCGCGCACCAGGGGGTAACCACCAGCGAACGGGCCGATATTGACCTGCACCCTCCCGGCCACCAGATCGGGCATGGCCTGGGCACCGCCCTTGTAGGGCACCTGGGTCATGTCGATTCCTGCCGCCTTCATGAATTGCGTGGTGACCATGTATTCGCCAAGTGAGCCGGTGGCGTAGCTGATCTTCCCCGGGTTGGCACGCACGTGACTGATCAGCTCAGCGACCGACCGTGCCGGCACGCCGACGCTGACAAACACCCAATAGGTCAGCCGCCCGACCATCGACACCGGCGCAAACTCGTCGAAGGATTTGAACGGCGCCGAGCGCTGGATGAAGGGAATCGCCACCATCGACGCGGTACCCCAGAGCAGCGTGTAACCGTCAGCCGCTGCATTCATCACCGCCTGCGCGGCGATGCTGCCGCCGGCGCCGGGACGGTTTTCAACCAGCACCGGCTGGCCAATCGATTTCGCCACCACCTGGCCCAGGCTGCGTGCGGCGGTGTCGGAAGCGCCACCGGCCGGAAACGGCACAATCAGGCGTATCGGCCGGTCGGGATAGCCTGCCCAGGCCGGGCCGACTACCGCGGCCATGCACAGCGAGAGCAGTGATTTGCGAAGTATGGATTTCATGCTCACCTCCGGGGACTCGATGGCGCAACGATAGGCCTTCATCTGCCGCCAGGGAATAGTCCCCAGGGCACAGTTGCCTTTAACCAAAGGTTTCAGCACAATCGGCGTGGTCGAACGATGAGGGGGCAATATGGACAAGTTGCGGGCCTTGCAGTATTTCGTCGCCGCCGCCGAGGCCCACAGTTTTTCCGGTGCCGCCCGGCGCCTCGAAGTCAGCATCCCGGCCATTGCCAAGCTCATTACCTCGCTCGAACGCAGCCTCGACACGCGCCTGTTCGACCGCACCGCGCAGGGGTTGACCCTGACCGCGGATGGCGAGAACTATCTGGAAGCCTGCCAGCCTTTGCTCGAGCAGATTGCCGCGGCCGACGACGCCGTGGCCGGTGCTGCGGGCCGCCCGCGCGGCACACTCGTGATTGGCGCCATGGCGCAGCTTGCCCAACATTGCATCCTGCCGGCGCTGCCACGATTCCACCTGCGCTATCCGGAAATCCGCATCGACCTGCGCGTGGTCGACCGGATCAGTGATCCGGATGCCAGTTCGGTCGATGCATTCGTGCTGATGGGCTGGCCGGATCACGCCGATCTGGTCCATCGACGCATCGCCGAGACCCGCCAGCTGACCTGCGCCACCCCGGCCTATTGGGTGGCAAACGGCATGCCCAAGCACCCCACGGAACTGGTCCGTCACAACTGCTTCGCGTTTCGCAGCCCGGTGGGCACCGTCATCGACCTGTGGCGCTACACGCGCAACGGCGAACAAGTGGCGGTCACGGTTGGCGGCTGGCTGACCAGCAACCACCGCGACGTAAATCTCGACGCGATCCTGGCCGGCGAAGGGGTCGCGCGCATATCCGATATCTCTGCGCAGGCGCATTTTGCCAGCGGACGGCTGCAGCCGGTGCTGCTCGACTGGGAAATGCAGGACGCACCGCCGATCAACCTGCTGTACCGCGCTAGTCACCGGCGCACCGCGCGGGTACGGGTATTCATCGACTTTGTCACCGCGCTGTTTCGCGACCTGGAGGCCGTGCGCGAACAAGGCGTCAGTGCGCGCCTGAGTGATCGGCCGGACTGGTACGGGCGGCATTACGGTCATGTCTCTGCTGCGGTACGTAGTCGCAAATAGAACGCGTGGCCGGCTCGCCGATAACGCTTCCCACATCCCGGCAACGCCACGCCGCTCGCGCCGACGACAATGCCAATGCGCCTAAAATGATGCTTTATCGCCCACCGACTCAAAGTACATGAAAATCGATTTTGTTTCCGATGTCGCCTGTCCCTGGTGCGCGGTCGGCCTCAATGCGCTCGAAATCGCCCTCAAGCGCATCGGCGACGACATCCCGGTGAGCCTGCACATGCAGCCCTATGAACTCAATCCCGACATGCCGGTCGAGGGCGTGGATGCGAGCGAGTACCTTGCCAGCAAGTATCGGCTCTCAGCCGCGCAGCTTGAGGCCAACCGCGCCAACATCCGCGCCCGCGGCGCCGAGGTCGGCTTCCATTTCGGCGATCGCAGCCGGGTCTGGAACACCTTCGATGCGCACCGCCTGCTGCACTGGGCCGGCGAACAGGGGCGCCAGCGCGAGCTCAAGCACGCGCTGCTGCGTGCCTATCATGGCGAGGGCCGCAACCCGGGCGCCAGGGACGTGCTGCTGGCGCTGGCCGCCGAGGTCGGGCTGGACGTGGAGGCGGCGCGCGCGGTGCTGGAGTCGGATGCCCGTGCCGCCGAAGTCCGGCAAGCCGAAGCGTTCTGGCAGCAGAACGGCATCCGCGCGGTGCCGTCGGTCATCATCAACGACCGTCACCTGATCCAGGGCGGCCAGCCGCCCGAGGTGTTCGAGCAGGCGATCCGGCAGATCGCGGCCAGCGAAGGCGGCAC
>CAYQKN010000229.1:0-4231 GCA_964417885.1 uncultured Burkholderiales bacterium
GCAGAACTGCGTGCACTGCAAGACCTGCGACATCAAGGACCCGACGCAGAATATCGTCTGGGTGGTGCCGGAAGGCGGCGGCGGCCCCAACTATCCGAACATGTAACGAGGTAACATCGTCGTCATGGCCTCGCCGGGTTGACGCGGCTGTCCAGGAAACACGGGGAACACCCCGGCCACGCATCGACGTCACCACAGACAGGAGAGGTGCAACATGAAACCGGTCTCGGAACTGTTAAAGAACCGTCCCAACACGCTCTGGAGCCTGCGTCCCGACGAAACCGTCTACGAGGCGATCAAGGTGTTTGCCGAGAAAGGCGTGGGCGCGCTGATGGTGATGGAAAAGGGCAAGCTGGTCGGCATCCTGTCCGAACGCGACTACACCCGCAAGATCGCGCTGCAGGGCAAGAACTCGAAGGAAACCAAGGTGGCCGAGATCATGACCCGCAATGTGCTGGTGGTACAGCCGAAGACCGGCACCCGCGACTGCATGGCGATCATGTCGGAAAAAAACATCCGTCACCTGCCGGTGGTGGACGGCGATACCGTGGTCGGCATGGTCTCGATCCGCGACCTGATGAACGACACCATTGCCGATCACGAGCTGACCATCTCGCAGCTCGAAAGCTACATCAAGGGCTGACCGCTTATTCCACGCTTGCCGACATTACCGGTCGAGGCGGCTGGCGTGGTGCGTTGCCCCTGGTGCGAGCATTCGCCGCTGGGCGCGCTTTACATCGACTATCACGACCGCGAATGGGGCGTGCCGGTACACGATGACCGGACCCTGTTCGAGTTGTTGATCCTCGAAGGTGCGCAAGCCGGGCTGTCCTGGTCCACCATTCTCGCCAAGCGCGAACACTACCGCCGCGCCTTTGACGGCTTTGACGCCGCACGGGTGGCGAAATTCAGCGCGCAGCGCATCGAGGCGCTGCTGCAGGATGCGGGCATCGTCCGTAACCGGCTCAAGGTCAACGCCGCGGTAACCAACGCGCGCGCATTCCTGGCGGTGCAGGCCGAGTTCGGCAGCTTCGATGCCTACATCTGGCGCTTCGTCGGCGGCAAACCGATTCGCAACCGGTGGAAACTTATCGGCGAAGTGCCTGCCAAAACCCCGTTGTCCGATGCCATCAGCGCCGACCTCAAGAAGCGCGGCTTCAAGTTTGTCGGCTCCACCATCTGTTATGCCTTCATGCAGGCCACCGGCATGGTCAACGACCATCTCACCACCTGCTTCCGTCACCCCAAAACCTGAACAACATGCAGATCATTTCGCAGGCCCTGACACGTTTTTTCCGGCTCGAGTCCGCCGCCGGCCTGATCCTGATCGCCTGCGCCGCGATCGCCTTTGTCGTGAGCAATTCGCCGCTGCAATCCTGGTACGACAGTTTCCTCGACATGCCCGGGCAGGTGCGGATCGGCCCGCTCAACATCGCCAAGCCGATGCTGCTGTGGATCAACGATTTCTGGATGGCCATTTTCTTTCTGCTGGTCGGGCTGGAAATCAAGCGCGAGCTGCTCGAGGGCAGTCTGGCCACGCGTGAATCGCTGGTGCTGCCCTGTGTCGGCGCGCTCGGCGGCATGATCCTGCCGGCGCTGATCTACACCGCATTCAACTGGGGCGATTCGATCGGGCTGCGCGGCTGGGCGATTCCGGCCGCCACCGACATCGCCTTCGCCCTTGGCGTGCTGGCGCTGCTGGGCAGCCGGGTGCCGGTGTCGCTGAAGGTGTTCCTGACCGCGGTCGCCATCGTCGATGACCTGGGCGCCATCATCATCATCGCCGTGTTCTACACCGCCGACCTCAACGTGGTCTCGCTCGGCCTGGCCGGCGCCGGGCTTGCCGCCCTGTATGCGCTGAACCGCGCCGGCGTCCGCTCGGTGCCGGTCTATATCTTTGTCGGCATGCTGCTGTGGATCTGCGTGCTGAAATCCGGCGTGCATGCGACCCTGGCGGGGGTGGCCACGGCGCTGGCGATTCCGCTGCGCCCGGACGCCGCCGGCGACAGCCCGGCACGCACGCTCGAGCACGAACTGCACCCGCTGGTGGCTTACGCCATCCTGCCCGCTTTCGCCTTTGCCAATGCCGGTGTTTCGCTGGCCGGGGTCAACGCCAACGCCCTGTTCCAGCCGGTCACGACCGGCATCGCATTCGGCCTCATCGTCGGCAAATCGATCGGCGTCTTTTCCTTTGTCTGGGTGGCGGTCAAGCTGGGCTGGACCAGCCTGCCGGACGACGTCAACTGGAAGTCGCTATTCGGCGTCTGCCTGATGTGCGGCATCGGCTTCACCATGAGCCTGTTCATCGGTACCCTGGCCTGGGAGGAAAACGCCGGCGGCTACGCGGTCGCGGTGCGGCTTGGCGTGCTGGGTGGTTCGATCGTCTCCGCCCTGCTGGGCTACGCGTGGCTGCGCACCGTCCTGCCGCGGCAGGCGGCGTGACGGCGCCTCGTCAGGCCGGGACCGCACCCGCCGGACCTGACCGATGACGGCATTCGACGCCATCGTCATCGGCGCTGGCGCGGCCGGCATGATGTGCGCGGCCGAGGCCGGCCGGCGCGGCAAATCGGTGCTGCTGATCGACCACTATCCCAAGCTGGGCGAAAAGATCCGCATCTCCGGCGGTGGCCGTTGCAACTTCACCAATATCCACACCCGGCCGGAACATTTCCTGTCGCAGAATCCGCATTTCTGCCGTTCGGCGCTGGCGCGCTACACGCCGCAGGATTTCATCAAGCTGGTGGAAAAGCACGGCATTCGCTATCACGAGAAAACCCTCGGCCAGCTGTTCTGCGATGACAGCGCGACCCAGATCATCGCCATGCTGAAAGATGAATGCGATCGCGCCCGCGTCCATTGGCGCCAGCCGTGCGCCGTGACGGCGGTGTCGAGCGCTGGCGACGAATTTGCCGTCGATACCGACCAGGGTCGCGTCAGCGGCCGCGCACTGGTGGTGGCCACCGGCGGCCTCGCGGTACCGAAGATCGGCGCGACGCCATTTGGCTACCAGCTGGCCGCCCAGTTTGGCCTGAAGATGATCCCGCCGCGACCCGCGCTGGTGCCGCTCAGCTTCGACCCCGAGACGCTGTCGCGCTTCGGCGACCTGTCCGGCCTGTCGCTCGATGCCGAAGTCAGCTGCAACGGCGGCCGGTTTCGCGAAAGCCTGCTGCTCACCCACCGCGGCCTGTCCGGCCCGTCGATCCTGCAAATTTCATCCTACTGGCAGAACGGCTCCGCCAGCGAACCGATCCACATCGACCTGCTGCCCGGCTTCGATGCCACCGAGTGGCTGCAGGAACATCGTCACAGCAAGCAACAGCTGGGCAATCTGCTGGCCGAACGGCTGCCGAAGCGGCTGGCACAGAGCTGGTGCGATGCGCACGCGATCAACCTGCCGCTCAACCAGTTCAACGAAAAAAAGTTGCGCGAGATTGGCGCCGGCCTGCACGACTGGGCGGTGCGTCCATCCGGCACGCTGGGCTACAACAAGGCCGAAGTCACGCTGGGCGGCGTCGACACCCGCGAGCTTTCGTCCAAGACGATGGAGTCGACGCGGGTGCCGGGGCTGTACTTCATCGGCGAAGTGGTTGACGTCACCGGCCACCTGGGCGGATTCAATTTCCAGTGGGCATGGGCATCGGCGGTGGCGGCGGGACAGGCGCTGTGAGCCGTCCACTGCGGCTGGTGCTCGACACCAACGTGGTGATCGACTGGCTGGTGTTCGATCATCCGTTCATGAACCCGCTGCGCGACGGTGTGCGCGACGGGCGCATCACGATACTCACCCACCCGCCGGCCACCGATGAACTGCAGCGGGTGCTGGGCTACCCGCAGCTGAAGCTCGCGGCGGCACGCCAGGGCGAGGTATTCGAGCGCTACCGCGCGCAGACCGAGGTCGCGGCCATGCCGGCCGATTTTTCGCTGAAGCGACTGCTGATGCCCGGCGGCTTCCCGCGCTGCCGCGACCGCGATGACGAACATTTCATCGCCCTTGCCTTTCATGCCCGCGCCGATGCGCTGGTGTCGCGCGACAATGCGGTGTTTGGCCTCAAGGCCCGCGCCGCCCGGTTTGGCCTCACCATCCTCAACGTGCAGCAGATGATTGAACAGCTGGAGGCAGGCTGGCCGATCGACGGCTGAGGCGCCGGCCGGCTGCTGCTGCACCTGAATTGCCGGAATTTGCCGCGCGCAGGAATCATTTCAGCGCATTGCCGGTCCATGTCTTTAACAA
>CAYQKN010000230.1:0-4195 GCA_964417885.1 uncultured Burkholderiales bacterium
GGTAGATGTCGTGCTCGTCGAAGCGGAACAGCGAGGTCGGGTCGTGCATCAGCACATTGGTGTCGAGCACGAACAGCTTGGTGCTGACTTTGGGGGCCGAAGGTTTTGCGTTGCCGGGTCTGGGAGCCAAGTGGTTGCCTCGCTTTATTGACACAAAGTGGAGAACTCAGAAGTGAAAAACCCTCCCGCAGCTGTCGCTGCAAGAGGGCTTGTCGGAAGGAGTGGGATCAATGCGGTCGTGTGCCTGACTGTGAGCCGATTATGCCATGCTTTTCGCGGCGTCCAACACGGCCTGTGCGTGCCCGTCGACTTTGACGCCGCGCCATTCGCGGACGATCGCGCCATCCCGTCCGATCAGAAATGTCGAGCGCTCGATGCCCATCACCTTGCGGCCGTACATGTTTTTTTCCTTGATCACGCCGAACAGCCTGCACATGGTCTCGTCGCTGTCGGACAGCAGGTCGAAGGGAAAATTCATCTTGGCCTTGAAACGCTCGTGACTGGCGACGGAATCGCGCGAGACGCCGAACACCATCACGCCGGCGCGAATGAATTCCGGGTGCAGGTCGCGGAACTGCTGGCCTTCCAGCGTGCAGCCGGGCGTGTCGTCCTTGGGGTAGAAATAGATCACGTACGGGTGGCCCTTAAATGCGGCGCTGGAAAATCGCTGGTTGCCGGTGGCGGCGACTTCATAATCGGCAGGCGTGTTTGGCATGGATAGGCTCCTGGTTCAGATGCAAAAAAGATGTCGCGCGGTTGCCCCGGCATCCGCTAGGCGGCCGCGGCCAGCATGGGCAGGAACGGCTTGCCCTGCATCAGCAGTGACCCGCTGCGACCGGGAAGGGCAGCATTTGCGGCCTCAAAATACGGCAAATGCGCCCGGTCCAGATTCTGGTAGACCGTGTTAGCGGCGACCAGTTCATAGCCCTGATCCTTCCAGCCGGTCAGCAGCTGTTCAAACACCGGCAGCAGGCGCATGCCTTCCAGTTCGGCATGGAGGGTAAACACATGCGCCGCCATTGGCTGCCGGGAAGCGACGATGGCAGCCGGCGCGGTTGCGGTCAGCGCCAGCAGGTGCTGGTGCGCGTTGCCATCGTTGCAGCCGTCGAGGCCGATCAGTTCGTCCAGCGTCGGCAGCGTGGTCGGCAGCTGCGGGCAGTCGATGATTTCCGCATTGACGACCGGAAAGTGCGGGGTGCCCGCCGACGGCAGCGCGCGGCCGTCGGAACAGTAAAGAAAGCCCATTTCCTGCGTCATCCGCAGCGCATGCCGGGGCATTTGCCATCCGGCAGCGCCGTGGGTCAGTGCCGGGGTCTTGAAGATATCCGTAAACCGGTTCTGCGCCAGCTCCATCTCGCGCCGGGTCCAGTCGGCGCTGGCATCGCCGACGCCGTCCTGCCAACGAACATGGTCCCAGGTGTGGATGCCGACCTCAAAACCCTCGTCGCGGGTGCGGCGCATGATGTCCGCGCAGCGCCTGCCGATATCGGGTCCCGGCAGCAGGGTGCCGTAGAGAAGCGTCGGAAAGCCGTAGTGCGCGACCACGGAAGTGCGCTTGACCTTGCCAAGGAAGCCTTTGCGAAACACACGCTTGATGGCGCGGCCGGTGTGGTCCGGTCCGAGGCTGAACAGGAAGGTGGCGCCGGCCTGGTGCTTTTTCAGCAACGCCAGCAGTGCCGGTACGCCCAGCTTCGTTCCCTTCAGCGTGTCTACGTCGATCTTGAGCGCGAGATACTTTTTTATTGTCATTTGCGTTGGTCCAATGGGCCGAATATACCCGAACCGCCGGCGGGCATTTGTGACCATGTTGCTAAAATGCCCGCATGACACAAAATATCGATGAACCGCGTCATCCGCTGACCCCGTTTGACCTGGTGGGCGGCGAACAGAATGTGAGAAAACTGGTCGATCGTTTCTATGACCTGATGGATGAAGACCCGGACTACTTCGCCATCCGCAAGCTGCATCCGTCGTCGCTCTCCGGGTCGCGGGAAAAGCTGTTCAAGTTCCTGATGGGCTGGCTGGGCGGCCCGCCGCTCTATGAACAGGAATACGGCCACCCGCGGTTGCGCGCGCGCCACCTGCCGTACGCCATCGCGTCGGCCGAGCGCGATCAGTGGATGGCCTGCATGATCCGCGCCATGGATGATGTGGGCCTGGAGGAATCGTTGCGCAAGCGGCTGGCGCAGTCGTTTTTCCAGACTGCCGACTGGATGCGTAACAAAGAAGGCTGAAAATCAGCCTAAATCACTGAAAAGCAGGGATTTTCTGGCCGGAAAAGCAGCCGGCGTGGTAGAATTTATGGTTATTCAATCGAAGTTCGCGATTGTCACCGTTTCCACCCATTACCTGGAAGTGTTTCCTCCCTCGCGCTATTCGCAACATCGCCATCATTGCTCACGTGGACCACGGCAAGACCACGCTGGTCGACAAGCTCCTGCAACAGGCCGGCACCTTTGCCGCCCACCAGCACGTCGCCGAGCGCGTGATGGACTCGAACGACCTCGAAAAAGAGCGCGGCATCACCATCCTGGCCAAGAACACCGCCATCGATTACGAAGGCGTTCACATCAACATCGTCGACACCCCCGGCCACGCCGATTTCGGCGGTGAAGTCGAGCGCGTGCTGTCGATGGTCGACAGCGTGCTGCTGCTGGTCGATGCGGTCGAAGGGCCGATGCCGCAGACCCGCTTCGTGACCAAGAAGGCGCTGGCCCTGGGCCTGCGGCCGATCGTGGTGGTGAACAAGATCGATCGCGAGGGCGCCCGACCGGACTGGGTGATCAACCATACCTTTGAATTGATGGACAAGCTGGGTGCTACCGAAGACCAGCTGGATTTTCCGATTGTCTACGCCTCGGCGCTGAATGGCTGGGCCACGCTGGACTGGAAGCAGCCGCACACCGATATGCGGCCGCTGCTGGACACCATCCTGAAGAATGTTCCGGCCCCGTTTGCCGAGTCGGAGGGGTCGCTGCAGCTGCAGATTTCGGCGCTCGATTACTCCAGCTATGTCGGTCGTATCGGCATCGGCCGCATCCGCCGCGGCAAGATCAAGTCTGGCCAGGAAGTACTGCTGCTGACGCCGAACAAGCCGCCCAAGCGGGCAAAGGTGAACCAGGTACAAAGCTTCCAGGGCCTCAACAAGGTGCCGATGGATGTTGCCGAGGCCGGTGAAATCGTTCTCATCAACGGCATCGACGACCTGTCCATCGGCTGCACCGTGGCCAGCACCGAAAATGCGGAGGCGTTGCCGTTGCTGGGCGTGGATGAGCCGACGCTGACGATGAATTTCCAGGTCAACACCTCGCCGTTCGCCGGTCAGGAAGGCAAGTTCGTCACCTCGCGGCAGATTCGCGAGCGCCTCGACAAGGAGCTGCTGGTCAACGTGGCGCTGAAGGTCGAGGAGACCGAAGATACCGACGTATTCCTGGTTTCAGGTCGTGGCGAGCTGCACCTGACGATCCTGCTGGAAAACATGCGCCGCGAGGGCTATGAACTCGCCGTCGGCAAGCCGCGGGTGGTGATGAAGGAAGTGAACGGCGAAAAGTGCGAGCCATATGAAATGCTCACCGTTGACGTCGAGGAAAGCCACCAGGGCGCCGTGATGGAAGCGCTCGGCCAGCGCAAGGCCGACATGCTCGACATGGTGCCGGACGGTCGTGGCCGGGTCCGCCTCGACTACCGCATTCCCGCCCGGGGCCTGATCGGCTTCCAGTCGGATTTCATGAACATGACGCGCGGCACCGGCATCAAGAGCCATGTGTTTGACGAATATGCGCCCCTGCGTGGCGACCTGCCCTCACGCCGCAACGGCGTGCTGATTTCCGGCGAGCAGGGTGAGGCGGTGGCCTATGCGCTGTGGAAGCTGCAGGAGCGCGGCCGCATGTTTGTTTCCCCCGGCGACCGCCTGTACAACGGCATGGTGATCGGCATTCACAGCCGCGACAACGACCTGGTGGTCAACCCGATCAAGGGCAAGCAGCTGACCAACGTGCGCGCGTCGGGCACCGACGAGGCCGTGGTGCTGGTGCCGCCGATCCAGTTGTCGCTCGAGTCGGCGATCGAATTCATCGACGACGACGAACTGGTGGAAATCACGCCGAAGACGATTCGCATCCGCAAGCGCTTCCTGCTGGAACACGAGCGCAAGCGCGCCAGCCGGGAAGCTGCCTGATCATGCAAACCCCAGCAC
>CAYQKN010000231.1:0-2355 GCA_964417885.1 uncultured Burkholderiales bacterium
GGCCAATGCGGATGTGATGTGGTCGGCGAGCAAAGGCTCTGCATCCCCTGTAGCCGCAGCTCCTGCTGCAAGCGCGCCTGTCGCGCCCGTCGCGGCCGCGGCCGCCGCCGTGCTTCGCTCGGACAACGCCGTGATGCTGCTGGGCGGCCAGGCGCTGTCGGCGCAGGGACTGAAACTGGCAGACAGCATCGCTCATGTCACGGTCTGCGCCCTGATGATCGAGACTTTCAACGCGCGTCACGAACGTGGTACTGGTGTGCCTGCTGTTGCGCGCCTGCCGTATTTCCGTGAGATGGCGGTGGACAAGCTGGCCGCCTGCAAAGGCCTGGTCCTGGCCGGCAGCCGCCTGCCGGTGGCGTTCTTCGGCAGCCCCGGCGAGCGCAGCGAACTGGCCCCGCCGGGCGCCGAGATCGTGGACCTCGGCCCGGAAGCATCGGTGCTCGACTTCCTGGAAGCTATTGCCAAAGCAGTTGGTGCCGCGCAGCCGCCTCGCGCTGCCGCGCGCGCCGTGGCCGACCTGCCCACAGGCCTTCTGATTCCCAAGGCCATCTGGGCCATCGTCAACCGCTTCATGCCTATCGGCGCCATCGTCTCCGAAGAGGCAGGCGTCAGCTCTGTCGGCGCCGACGACGCACTGGCGGGTGCAGAGCCCCACACCTGGATGAACCTCACTGGCGGCTCGATCGGCCAGGGCCTGCCGCTGGCCCTGGGCGCGGGCGTGGGCCGTCCCGATGCCAAGGTGTTCGCCTTTCAGGGCGACGGCGCCGGCATGTACACCGTGCAGGCGCTATGGAGCCAGGCGCGCGAGCAGGCCGATGTGGTCAACGTGATCTTTCGCAACGACCGTTACGCCATCCTGGACCATGAGGTCAAACGCCACGGCCTGCCCAAGCTGGGCACTAAAGGCGGTGCCATGTTCGAGCTGTCGCGCCCCTCGCTGGACTGGGTGCAACTGGCCGGCTCCATGGGCGTGAGGGCTGAATCGGTGAGCACGGCCGAGGAATTCGCGAAGGCCTTCGAGCAGGCGGCCAACAAGCCCGGCCCCTGCCTGATCGAAGTGATCCTGGCCCCGCCAAGGGCCCGTGCCTGAACCTCGAAACAGCCTGTTATAATTGCGGGCTGCGCGGCTGTAGCTCAGTTGGATAGAGTACTTGGCTACGAACCAAGGGGTCGTGGGTTCAATTCCTGCCAGCCGCACCATAACAATAAGTGTTACAGAACAACAGCTTAGAGATGAATAGTCTCTAAGCTGTTTTTCTTTCTGCGTCTGGCATCATCGTCAGATAGCAAGCCCCCATGTGCGTTTCAAAAAAACGCCAGGCAGGAGATCTCCATGACGCTGAATTCCTTGGTCCCACGCTTTCCGGTACCTACTCTTGATGTTCCACTTGTCGGTGGTGGGCGTTTTGTGCTCGGTGCGTCACCGGGTGAGCGATTTGACCTGCTTGTTTTTTATCGAGGCCTGCACTGTCCAATCTGTGCAAAGTATTTGATCGAACTTGAGCGGCTCTCTCCAGAGTTTGCGTCACGGGGGGTTCAAGTCGCGGCCATCAGCAGTGACACGGAGGAACGCGGACAGCAAATGACCCAAAAGGTTCAGGCCAAGGGCGTCAAGTTCGCCTATGGATTGAGCCTTCGAAATGCAAGACAGTGGGGGCTTTACATCAGCACATCGAGAGGAAAGACCTCCATTGGCATGGAGGAGCCGGATCTGTTCAGTGAGCCAGGGGTTTTTCTTGTCAGGCCAGATGGTTCGCTCTACTACAGTGCGGTCCAAACCATGCCCTTCGCGCGGCCCCAGTTTCAAGACCTCCTGGGCGCCATTGACTTTGCAATTTCCAAAGACTACCCCGCGCGGGGCGAATATACGGGTGAAGTCTGAACCATGGAGTGGACCCAGGCAGGCGCTTGGACGTTGAAACCACGTAGTTGCTTGCTCGTATTTTTCGCAGTGTTCTTATTCCTGGCGTCTCACGCCAAAGCCGAAGGAATCTCTGCCGCGCAGTATGGCGATGGACGCGCTGAAATTGCCGCAGTGACGACACCGCATATCGGCGGTTCGCTCAGGATCTATCGCCGCAATGGCAATCAGTTAGTCGAAATCGCAGCACTTGCAGGCTTCTCAAATCACATACTTGGCAAGTCCGAACTGGGTCTTTCGGCAATTGTGTCTGTTGGGGGCCAATGGAGGATGCTGGTGCCTGATTCAACTCGAAGCCGGCTTCGACTCGTTGCATGGGACCGCGGATCCATCAAGGAGGTGGCCCAGTGTGCAATTTCGGATCGGGTGACAGGTCCGATCCAGATTGTTTCGCCCACCGTGGTTTTGGTCGGCATCGCTGCGGGTCAGCAGCG
>CAYQKN010000231.1:2365-4073 GCA_964417885.1 uncultured Burkholderiales bacterium
CAGGTGCTGGTCGCCGGTCTTCTGGGCGGCCTTGAACACTTCCATCGCCTCGTTGCACACATCGCCCATCGACAGACTGCCGATGTAGGGCAGCAGGATGCGGACGTGGTACGCGATCAGCTCCAGCGTGCGCACCTGGCGCTGCTGGCACTCGATCAGGTACTTTGCCGCGCCAGCTGCGAACAGGCGTTCAGAGCCTGCTCGAAGTTGCTGGACCCGCTCACTGTCGATTGAGGCTTGCCGGTCTCTAAGCCAGGCCTCAGCCGCGTCCTGCGTGATTGCCCCGAGCCGTTGGAAGATTCGTTCTCCACGGTACTGCTTATCAATGATCCGCTCGACACCTTCGAGGCGGATGCCCTTTGCGGATTGTTCCAGGCGATTGCCCTGCAAATTGAGGTCAGCTGGCGCAGCTTGCTCATCGGCTAAAGCTTTAGGACGAGACGGGTCCGCGCCTCGCCATGGCCGCGGATATGCTTGGCGCCATGAGCAAGGCCTTTACGCGCGAGACGGACAACGATGGCGATGACGATGACATCGCCGCGCCGGAGATCCCTGCGGGCACCAAAAACTACATGACCCCTCAGGGCTATGCGCGGCTGCGCGCGGAGTTGCTGCAGCTCATGGATGACGAGCGGCCCAAGGTGGTCGAGGCAGTGCATTGGGCTGCCAGGAACGGCGACCGCTCGGAAAACGGCGACTACATCTACGGCAAGAAGCGCCTGCGCGAGATCGACCGCCGCATCCGGTTTCTGACCAAGCGCCTGGAAGTGGCCGAGGTGACCGACCCGTCCGTGCATCATGGACGCGACCAGGTGTTCTTCGGCGCCACTGTGACCTACGCCGACCCCACGGGCCAGGAGCGTACGGTGACCATCATGGGCATCGACGAAGCCGACAGTGCCCAGGGACAGGTCAGCTGGGTGTCCCCCATCGCACGCACTTTGCTCAAGGCGCGCGAGGGCGATGTCGTCCGGCTGCTGACGCCTGCAGGACCGCAAGACATTGAAGTGCTGGGCGTGCACTACCCCAGACAAGCCTCACACCGCTGAGCTTCAGCGACTCCCTCTTTACAGAGGGTAGGTTCCCTCCTACGCCGCCTCACGACTGGGGACTGCCGTCTGGGTTACAGATGCTTGTTCAACTACGCATTCACACACAGTTGCGCGACCTTTGTAACACGGCTGTGTACTCGAGATGTATTCGTTGGGTCCCATGGAATCTGGAGAAAAATCAATGCGCAAAATGTCGATCGCCATCGTGTGCGGCACGCGCCCCGAGATCATCAAGCTGGCGCCGGTCTATCACGCGCTGCGCGCGACGGGCTGGGCTGACGCGGTGTGGGTTCACACGGGCCAACATGCCGACATGGCCGATCGCATGCTCGAGTGCTTCGACATCGAGCTGGCCATCCGGCTGGAGCGCCCGGGCAGCACACTCGAAGAATTTTCTGCCGCCTGCCGCAACCAGCTGGGCCAGGTGATGGACAGCCGCGCGTGGGACATGTGCATGGTGCAGGGTGACACCGAAAGCGCGTTTCTGGGTGCGCTATGCGCGTTCTACCGCAAGGTGCCTGTCGCGCACGTTGAGGCCGGCCTGCGCACTTACAACCTGTCGCGCCCCTTCCCCGAGGAGGGCCTGCGCCAGATGATCAGCCGCCTGGCCGCTTTGCACTTCACGCCGACCCTGCGTGCGACCGATGCCCTGCTGT
>CAYQKN010000232.1:0-3942 GCA_964417885.1 uncultured Burkholderiales bacterium
CTCTCCCGCGTGCGGCGACCGAAGGAAGTCCCCGTGGGAGAGAGGGTGGCCGTCAGGCCGGGAGAGGGTTGACGGTGTTGCAATCAAGGGAAACATCAATAACCGAACGGTAGTACGGCGCATCGCGCGGCGATGTCAATCTCGGTCAGCAAGTTCTCTCGCCGCATGCCCGGTGTAGCGATACGGCATCTGCCGCGGCATCGGTCCCTTGTTGCGCTCGCCGCGCGTGCTTTGTTCGGCGGCGTGGGCCAGGATGCCGACCGCGCGCGACAGGCAAAAGATGCCGCGTGCCAGCGGTGGATCGAAGCCGAGCTCGGCGTAAATCACGGCGGTGGCGCCGTCGATATTCATCGGGATCGGTTTGCCTTTGCGGTGCATCAGCCGCGCTTCCACCGCGCGCGCAATGTTGGCGAAGCGGCCGCCTACCGTGCCCTGTGCTGCCGCCGCATCGACCATCGCCAGCAGCCGCGGTGCGCGCGGATCGACCGGGTGAAAGCGGTGACCGTAGCCGGGAATGAACTTGCCGCGTTCAGCGATGAACTGCTCAAGCGCGGCATCGACTGCCTGCTCGAGATTGGCGCCAGCGTCGTTGCGCTGCGCGATGTGGTGAAACAGCTCGACCGCCTGCTGCCCCGCGCCGCCATGCACGTCATCGAGCGTGTTCAGCGCCGAGGCCATCGCGCCGTTCAGCGGCAGTCCGCAGCTCACCGCCATGCGCGCGATGGCAATCGACGGCGCCTGCGGCCCGTGATCGACCGACGCCACCAGCGCCGCTTCCAGCAGCGCCGCCTGGGCATCGCCTGGCAGCTCGCCACGCAGCATCAGCCAGATCATCTGCGGGAAGCTGATGCGGCCGATCAGCTGTTCGATCGGGTAGCCGCGCACCCGGATCACGCCGGGGTGAATGTCGATGATGCCGGTTTGCCAATAGTCAGCGGCGAGTTCGCCAAGGTCGGATTGTTCGCTATTCATGAGCGGGCCTTTTTCTGTCGGACGTTGATCGGGGTGGCCGCGGCGCGGGCGCGCGCCGGCGTGCCGGATGCTGCACGCACGGTCGCGGCAGCAGCGGTCAGGAAACCGGCATCGCCGCCCAGCGCCAGCGTGATGCGCGCGGCGGCGTCCAGCAGCGGGCCGCGCAGCGCCAGCAGCCTGGTTTCGCTCATGCGAAAGCCGGGGCCGGCCAGGGTCAGCGCGCCGGCCAGGCGCTGGCCGCTGCCGAACACCGGCGCGGAGATGCCGTTGGTTTCGCGATCGCGCTCGCCGGTCGACAGGTAATAGCCGTCGCGCCGGATGCGCGCGTAGGGGTTGCCCGGCGCACCGGAGAACGCGGCCAGCACCCGGCCGCCGGAGCCGCGCGCCAGCGGCAGCAGGTCGCCCTCGCGCACATGATCCTTGATGGCGTGGCGCGAATCGACGCGGTGCAGGCACATGCGGCGGTCGTCGACCCGCACATAGAACGACGCGCCGTCGTCCGCCAGCGCCGCCAGTTCGCGCATCACCGGCAACACCGCGTCGGCCAGCCGCATGCTGCGCTGGTACAGGGCGCCCAGCGCCAGCGGCGCCGGGCCGACCTGGAACCGGCCGTCGTCATGGCGCACCAGGAAGCGGTGGTGCGCCAGCGACTGGGCCAGGCGCAGGATGGTGCTTTTGTACAGGCCGGTGCGGGCGGCCAGTTCGGCCAGCGTCAGGCTGGCGTCGGCCGGGCCGAACGCCGCCAGCAGCGCGAAGGCGCGATCGAGCGCGGCCACGCCGCCGCTGTCGGCCGCCGGCGTGTCGGTGCGGGATCGGGACTGGGGCATGCGCGGGCTTTCGTGGTCGGGAGAAGGATGAAGGCTGCAAACAAATTCTGTCTGACAGAACGGCATTCTGTTTTATTGACATTCTGCCTGCAATCGGTAGAGTGTCAAGCGACAATGAAAGCGCCGCTTAAACATATCCGCGTGCTCGACCTGAGCAATGTCCTGGCCGGGCCGTTCTGCGCCTTCCAGCTGGCATTGATGGGTGCCGAGGTGATCAAGGTGGAAACGCCGCACGGTGGCGACCTGGCCCGCCGGCTCGGCGCCGATGCCGATGCGGCGGCCAAATCGATGGGCGTCTCGTTCCTGGCGGTGAACGCCGGCAAGCAATCGATCACGCTCAACCTGAAACATGCCGAGGGCAAGGCGATCCTGAAAAAAATGGTCGCCGGCGCCGATGTGCTGGTGGAGAACTTTCGCCCCGGCGTGATGCGCCGGCTGGGCCTCGACTACCCGGTGCTGCAGGCAATCAATCCCGGCCTGGTCTACTGCGCCATCTCCGGCTTCGGCCAGGATGGCCCCTGGTCGGACCGCCCAGCGTATGACCAGATCATCCAGGGCCTGTCTGGCCTGATGAGTGTCACCGGTGATGCGGACACTGCACCATTGCGCGCCGGCTTTCCGGTGTGCGACACCATCGGCGGCATGGCCGCGGCGTTCGCCATCGCCGCCGCGCTGGCCGGCAAGGCCAGGACCGGCGAAGGCTGCTTCATCGACGTCTCGATGCTGGAGGCCACGCTGGCGTCGATGGGCTGGGTGGTGTCCAACTACCTTGCCACCGGCCAGTCGCCGCAGCCGATGGGCAACGAGAATTTCACCGCCGCCCCGTCCGGTGCTTTTCGTACCGCGCGCGGCCTGCTCAACATTGCCGCCAACGAACAGAAGCAGTTCGACACCCTGTGCGATGTCATCGCCCGCCCGGCACTGAAAGCCGATGCGCGTTTTGCCCGGCGCGAGTCGCGCAAGCTGCATCGCTATGAACTGAAGGCAGAAATCGAGGCCGGTCTCGCCACCGCCCCGGCGGCGGAGTGGGAACAGCGGCTCAACGATGCCGGCGTGCCGGCGGGGCAGATCCTGTCGGTGCCGGAAGTGATGGCCGAGCCGCAAGTCGGCGGGCGCGGTTTCGTGCTGGATCTCGGCACCGTGCCGGGGCTGGGACGGGCGGCGCGCGTCACGCGCGGCGGCTATCGCGTCAGCGGCGTTTCGATGCAGCCCGGCCTGCCGCCGCCGGTGCTCGGCGCGCATACCGCGACGTGGTTGCTCAACTTGGGTTACGATGATGCGGAAATCGCGCGCCTGAAGAGTGAGGGAGTGATCTGACCACCGGGCGCGAACCGGATTGCCGGCCGCCGGCGCATGTCGCGGCCACCAGCAAGTTTTTTTCCAGAAAACCATAGGAGGAGTGAGCAATGAAACCCATTTCACGCATGCTGGGTGCAGCGGCCCTGTCGCTGCTGGTTTCCACCGGCGCATTGGCGGTCGACAGTCTCAAGGTGATGGTACCGGCCAACCCGGGCGGCGGCTGGGATTCGACCGGCCGCGCGCTGGTGGCCGCGATGACCGCCGCCGGCAGCATCAAGAACGCGCAGATCGACAACAAGGGCGGCGCCGCCGGCACCATCGGCCTCGCGCAGTTCGTCAATTCGTCCAAGGGCGATCCCAACGCCATCATGATCGGCGGCATGGTGATGGTCGGCGGCATCATCCAGAACAAGTCCTCGGTCGATCTCTCGCAGGTGACGCCGCTGGCCCGCCTGACCGAAGAGTACGAGGTGATCGTGGTGCCGGCCAGCTCGCCGCACAAGACCCTGAAGGACCTGATTGCCGCCTTCAAGGCCAACCCCGGCAGCATTTCCTGGGGCGGTGGCAGCGCCGGCGGTACCGATCACATCCTGGCCGGCATGATCGCCAAGGATGCGGGCGTCGACGCCTCCAAGGTCAATTACGTTCCGTTCAAGGGCGGCGGCGAGGCGGTGGCGGCGATCATCGGCGGCCACGTGTCGGCAGGTATTTCCGGCGTCAGCGAATTCCAGCAGCACATCACCTCGGGCAAGATGCGGGCACTTGCCGTGTCCTCGCCGAACAAACAGGCCGGCATCCCGACGCTGAAGGAGCAGGGCGTCAACATCGTCCTCGGCAACTGGCG
>CAYQKN010000233.1:0-3791 GCA_964417885.1 uncultured Burkholderiales bacterium
GAGACGCGCCAAGAAGCATCGGTGAGGTATCAACCTGATTCACTTCCGGACGAATCGAGACCTGGAAAGCAACTTCGCGTTTTGGAGAGAGGATACCCTCGCCAACACCGAGACTCCCAACATTCCACATGATTTTATTCGTGCGCTCATTGTAGGAAATGTTTTCGGAACTCGGAGAGGTCTTCCCGGTCCATGTGACGCCCGTTGGTAAGTCAGCCGATACCTCGACACCCGTCACATCATTGGTAGTATTGGAAAGAAGCCAATGCAGAGTATATGTTGTTTCTTGTCCGACAATTGGAGAAATCGGACCGGTATTCGGTATAGCACCATCTTTGTAGTATCCGGTTGTCTCTAAGAGAAGGCGTGAATTCACCTTGGTCCACAACGTATCGGTTGTTACTACCTTGTTAGCACCTGCCGGGTTTGGAATATCCGGACTTTCGATTTTTGCCACCGTCCGCACTTGAAAGTTTTTTGTGAGCACACTCTTCGGCACGAAGTCGTCCCGAACCGGCACGCTAAACTCGACTGTCCCTGACGCGTTTGGAAGAAGATTTCCTAACTGCTTCACATCGGATGCTTTCCATGTAATCACTTTCCGAGTGCTATCATAGGCGCCTTTTTCCGGTTGAAGGCGAGAAAAATCCAAAGCATCTCCTTCCAGTTCAACCGTCACAATAACTTCACGCAAAGCGGTAGTACTGTTGTTTTGGTACATGACCACATAGTGTAGAACGTCTCCGGGATTCACCACTGAAGGGTTCGCGCCATTCAAGGATTGTCGAATACTAAAGGGCGCCGCCACCACCCGCGTCACGCGTTCGGCATCGCTATAGGAGAGAAACGTATTGTCTCCCTGAAATGTGCCAAACTCCACGCGAAACGTCTTTGCTTCATTCGGTACACCATTCAAGGTGCCGGTTACATGGATTTTTCCTCTATCCCCGGGAGCGATACTGCCCAAATACCACACCACTTCCCCCTCCGATGGTTTCGGATCGGCATCCTTTAGAGAAAATCCAGGGGGAAACGTCGCTTTCATGCGCATATTCGAGAGCGGAGTGTCGCTCGTATTTTCATAGTTCACGAGATAATTCACCTCGCCGGAAGGCGGCACCGAAAGTGGCGCCTCCAACTCAACCGCAAGAGACGCTTTGCGAAGATTCACACTTTTTTGTCCTGTCGCAGAGAACTGGCTCTGCAGATTTTTCGGCTTGTAGTGAAGTTCGGCGCGAATATAGGCGATCGAATCTTTTGATCCGTAGAACTTCCCCGAAAAATCAAAACTTTTCTTTCCAAAGGCGGCGATATCTCCAATCGTTACAATGCTCGACGACGCATCATTGCGAAATGTATTTTCGTTTCCCTCGGGGATAAAATTGGGCGGGTACGAAACAATCAACTCCGCATCGACAAGTCCCGATCGATTCGCGTTTTCATACGAGACGACGAAGTCGGTTGTGTCTGAGCTATTCACATTTCCCGGACCCATCACGGAAACCGTCACCCGATCCTGCGAAAAGAGCGATTGTTGAATACGCACAAACATCGCCGCAACAAGAGCAATCAATGCAATGCCGCCAATCGCCAATATTCCCACACGCTTCGCTTTCGACCGATCAGAGAAGAACCGCTCTCGAACCCCACGCCACAGACTCGTTTTTTCAATCAAAACTTTCGCATCATCAGCGATGCGCTCCGGATCAAACTCATGAGTTCGATTCAACTCCTCACGAATTTCACCGTCATGCTTATGGAGTTGTTCATCAAGATCATATATGCCCATATAGTCTCATTTCCCTATACAAAAACTGTTTTTATTATACCACACCCCTATTCGAAAAACGCGTATACCGCCCCGTAGCGGCACCCCTTGTGGATGTCCTGTTTTTGATTATCTCTTCCAAGATATCCGCACATACGAGGGAAGGAAAAACAACGAAACCAGCACACATAACAGAAACAGGCAGGGACTAGCCCCGCCCCTACGATGCGGAAAACGTTGTTTGCTCCCCGTTGTCTGTTGTCTGTTGTTTGTTGTTTGTTGTCCCTTGTCGGTTTTCCCTTTCTACTGTCCCGCCCCCTGCACCTGCCAGTAGAAGTTTGCACACGTAGTGTCTCTACATCCACAGCGCCAAGATCCATTTTGCACACTGCAGGTCATGCCGACGAGGTAGGCGGGATTCGATGCGCTTGCGGTGGAGATATTGGGATTGGTGATGGTGGCAGAGATGGATCCTTGGCACCACTCTCCATTCAAGGCGCCGTTACAGGTGCCAGAGTATTGTGTCCAGCCTGCGGTGACGGGATCGTAGTAGTAGCCTTTGGTGTAGACGATTCTTGTGGTGTCTCCGGTGACGCCGGTGGTGAGATTGATGGTGTGGGCGTCGGCGCTGTTACACTTCGCGTCTAAGAGGTTCGTTCCGGTTTGGAAGGCGTCGAAGGGAGCACCGTAGCTGTTGTAGACGGCTTGAGAGAAGTTGGTGGTGGTGACGGTGTTGCAGGAGGCGGAGGTGCCGGAACATCCGGCATTGGTAATCCGAATATTGGCAATCTTCATGCTGCCGTTGTAGTAGTTGGTATGCGGATCGCCGATGGCGAGATAGTCAGGATCGGACGGAAATCTCACATTGGAAATATTTCGTGCCGCTTGCTTGATAATCGTTCCCGTAAAGGCATCATAGACCTTGAAGAGATACTGCGTAGCGGTCTTCTCTATTTCGAAAGTGTACCAATTTGCTGGATCATAGTTCGTTGCTGAATTCCATGCAGTATTCCATGCATTGGATGTTCCGTTGTAGAAGATATCGTCACTTGTCGCATTGGTATTGTAGTACCCGAAGAATACCGGGTGCGCTCCACCACTCCCCCAGACATTATTGTCCGTATCAATCATGACTTTTCGATAACTATGCCACCAGTCATTCAGTTGTGGGAATCCGGCCTGATTCGTAATGGAAACAAAGTAGGCGCCATTCTCTTCATCGGCGGCATTTAGAAGATCAAAGTTGACATTACCGATATCGACCGAAATCTTGTAGGTCGCGGGGAGCGCATTAGTTGATCGAATAATGAAACCATCCGCTTTTGCCGGACTTGAAGCGAAGAGATATTTCCCGCTCGCATTGGTGACAGTCGGCGAACCGGCAGTTTCCAGCGTGAGGAGATTGCAGGAGCCGAAAGCGGTTCCGTCGGAGAAGGTTTTTGGGGTGGTGAAATTCTCAATTACGTCCGCGCCGGTCAAAATGGGAGGCGTTGTTTCGGCTGGCGTTGCGGACTCGGAAATATTCGAATAGGCGGAAAAGTTTCCCGCGGCATCCGTTGCGCGGACACGATAACGATAGAGTGTTGAAGTTGCCAAGCCGGTATCGGAATAGGAAGTTGAAGTCGGTGTTCCAATCTGCGAAAAGTTGGAGCAAGCGGATCCGGAACATCGCTCAACTCGATAGCCGGTGACACCGACATTGTCGGTACTGGCAGTCCAGGTAAGATTGATCTGCGTTGAAGAAGCGGCGGTTGTCGAAAGGGCGGACGGTGCGGATGGGGCTTGCGTATCGGGAGCCGGCGTTGTGGCGCCAACGACATTGGACCAGCTCGAGACATTTCCCGCAGCATCAACGGCACGGACATGATAGGAGTAGCCGGTATTCGCCGTGAGACCGGAATCGGCGAACGGAGATGCGGTGGGAGTGCCCACTTGAGCGAAGTTGGAACACGAAAGACCAAGGCAACGCTCAACTTGATAGCCGGTGACACCGACATTGTCGGTCGAAGCGGTCCACGTGACT
>CAYQKN010000234.1:0-3789 GCA_964417885.1 uncultured Burkholderiales bacterium
GGCCAAGCCGAAGTACGTGGTGTCCTCGACGCGAACGGATTTCCACTGGACCAACAGCCATCACATCGCCGGCAACCTGCGCACCGGCGTACAAAAGCTCAAGGACGCGACCCCGGACGGCGTGCTCCTCGGTAGCGGCAAGCTCGCGACCGAGCTGGACCGGCTGGATCTGATCGATGAGTACCAGCTACTCGTTCACCCCAGGATCGCCGGCCACGGCCCGACCCTGTACGAGAGCGGGCTGCCCAGCACGCGACGGCTCGAGTTGATCTCGGCGAGGCCGCTCCGCAGCGGCGCGGTCGCCATGCACTACCGGCGCGCGCGTTGACTCGGAGATGGGGCATGTCGCCTGGCAACGCGCTGCGCTCGGACAGCCCTCGGGTTGCTTGGTCCGATGGCGCGCGCGGGCGTTGGGACTCAAAATGAAGTGGCGAGCAATTGCAATCGGCGCAGTAACCGGCCTTGTTGTTCCATTGGTCCTGCTTGGCTATCACACCTTATCCGGTCAATTGGCAGTCTTATCTACCGTTGTCATTTGGCCCAGCTCAATCATGGTCATGGCTACAGAAGGGATGACCCCGGAGGACGCGAAGATGGTCTTAGCGCAGTCCGTGGTGATCAACATTGCTGTGTACGCCGTAGTCGGTGGGATCGTCGGGTTCTTTCAGCGCAAAAAAGGGGAACAGTCATGAGCTTTAGCTCGTTGCTAAAGGTCGCTCCCTTCGATCACTGTGACGCCGCAAACGCGCACCGCGCTTTGGAGCGCTTCATGCCACCACTGCACTTGCCGGCGGTTTCCGCGCAGTACTACAGCCTGTTGCGGCCCGGCAAGCCTGAATCGGCATCCAATTCATAACCACCGTCAATCAGTGTCCGCATGAACACCATCCCTCTCACCATCGCCCACCTCCATGACTACCGCGCCCTGATGCTGGAGGCGTATGCCATGCATCCGGATGCGTTCACCTCCACACCGGAAGAGCGCGCCAGCCTGCCCGACAGCTGGTGGGAAAAACGGCTGCAAACCGGGCCGGCTGCTGAAACCCAGGCGTTCGGGGTCGAGGTCGATGGCGTGCTGGCGGCAACGGCGGCGCTGACCTTTGAGACACGCACCAAGACGCGCCACAAGTCGACGCTGGTCGGCATGTATGTGCGCGAATCCTGCCGGGGACTGGGCCTGGGGGACAAACTGGTCGAAGCCGTGCTGGCGGCCGCGCGCCAGCGTGACGGGGTGCGGCTGGTGCAGCTGACCGTATCCGACAACAATGCCGCGGCGAAGCGCCTGTACCTGAAGCACGGCTTTGTGCCGTTCGGCGTCGAGCCATTCGGCATCCGCGGCACCGCAGGCTATATCGCCAAATGCCACATGTGGTGTGATCTTTCGGCTGCCGATGCAGATCACGCCTGAGAAAATGCTGTCACGCGCGACGTGCAGGGTGCGGCACCGGCACGACGCTGCATGTTGCGGATTCCGGATTGCCTGAATGCAGATCGAACCCTCGCTGACCGGCCCGCGCATTGTGTTGCGACCACTGGCTGCTGCCGACGCTGTTGCGCTGGTCGCTGCCGCGGCCGATGGCGAGCTGTGGAATCTGCCATTCACGGTGGTGCCGTCGGCTGCGACGATTGACACCTATATCGGCGCTGCCCTGGATGGGCATGCAGCCGGGTCGGTGATGCCGTTCGTCATCGTCTTGCGCGAGACCGGCCAAGTGATCGGCTGCACCCGTTTCTGGAAAATTGACCGCAACAATCGCAAGCTCGAGATCGGCCACACCTGGCTCGCGGCCTCGTGGCAGAAAACCTTCGCCAATACCGAAGCCAAGTATCTGCTGCTGCGCAAAGCCTTCGAGCAGATGGGCTGTGTGCGGGTGCAATTCACCACCGACGAGACCAATGCGGCGTCGCGCGCGGCCATCCTGCGGCTCGGCGCAAAGGAGGAGGGGGTGATCCGCCACGAGCGCATCATGCCCGATGGCCGCAAGCGCAACTCGGTGCGCTACAGCATCATTGACGACGAGTGGCCGGCGGTAAAGGCAAAACTTGAGCAGCGACTGCATCCACCGGTCGCGTGAAATTCCGGGACATACTGACGACCATGAGCGCATCCACCCTGCTTCACTCCCTGTTCAACCACAAAGCCTGGGCCAATGGCGAGTTGTTCGCCACCGTCGGCTCGCTGGATCCAGCGACGCACGCGGCGGAACGGCATGCCGCCATCCGCCTGCTCAACCATATTTATGTGGTCGATTCGATTTTTGCTGCGCACCTGGTCGGCGCTGCGCATGAATTCACCGCGACCAACACAGTTGAGACGCCGGCGCTGGATGCATTGCGCGATGCCGTGGCGACCCGGGATCGCTGGTACGTGGACTACGTGGCCAACCTGCCGCCTGCGCAGCTTGACGAAAGCATTGCGTTCACCTTCACCGATGGCGCCGCCGGGCGCATGTCACGCGAAGAGATGCTGGCGCACATCATTACCCACGGCAGCTACCACCGCGGCGCGGTCGGACGAATCCTGGCGCAGGTGTCGGTGGCGCCGCCACGCGACATATTCACTGTCTACCTGCACCAGTCGGAGCCCGCGCGTCGTGGCTAGGCAGCGTGGCATGCCGTTCCAGCGCCAGCCTGCCGCCTGCGCCAGTGCGCCTGCTGCTGAAGTGAGAAAACCATGACGCATCCGGAACCCTTTGTTCGCGAAGCCGGCGCCGGTCCCGCCGTCGTCTGCATCCATTCAAACGCCAGCAGCTCGGCGCAGTGGCGCGCGCTGATGGATCTGCTGGCACCGTCGTTTCACGTACTGGCGCCCGACTCGTACGGTTCCGGCAAGAGCCCGGAGTGGCCGTCGGATCGTGTCATCTCACTGGCGGACGAGGTTGCCCTGCTGGAGCCGTTGTTGGCCCGCGCCGGCCCGTCGCTGTCGCTGGTCGGGCATTCCTACGGCGCCGCGGTGGCGCTGATGGTCGCCATGGCCAATCCCGGAAGGGTGCGTTCGCTGGCGCTGTATGAGCCCACCCTGTTCGGCCTGATCGATGCCGAGGGACCGCCGCCGAACGCGGCCGATGGCATCCGCAACGCGGTGGCGGCGGCGGGCGTGGCCCTCGATGCCGGCGACCGCGACCAGGCGGCTGCGTGTTTTATCGACTACTGGATGGGCGCCGGCAGCTGGCAACAGACACCGGCGTTGCGGCGGCCGGCCATTGCGGCGTCGGTGGTCAACGTGCGCCGCTGGGAGCATGCGCTGTTTACCGAGCCGACGCCGCTGGCGGCGTTTCGCGCGCTCGATATCCCGGTGCTCTATCTGGTCGGCAAGCGATCAACCGCGTCGGCCCATGGCGTCGCGCGATTGCTGGCCGGCGCGCTGCCGCGGGTTGAGTATGTGGAGTTCGACGATCTCGGCCACATGGGACCACTCACCCATCCGGAAGTGGTCAATCCTGTCATCGCCCGCTTTCTTGCCGTCTGACCCGGAGTGCTGATGACTGAACATGGTGAACCTGTCATTCGCGCCGGCCTGCCGGCCGACGCGGAGAATCTTGCGGCACTCGGCATGCAGGTGTGGCTGCACACCTATGCCACCGATGGCATCTCGTCGATCATTTCACGTTATGTGCTGGACACCTTCACCGTCGAGCGGTTTCTGGCCCTGCTCGCGCAGCCGTCGACCGCCGTGCTGGTCGCCGAGCGGAACGGCAATCTGGTGGGTTATGCGGTGGTCACCTTTGACGTCGAATGCCCGGCCGCGGCCGGCTTCACCGCGGAACTGGCAACCCTCTATGTCCAGGA
>CAYQKN010000235.1:0-3772 GCA_964417885.1 uncultured Burkholderiales bacterium
TGAGGCCTTCCTCCTTGCGGTGGAAAAACCACGCCAGCAGCAGCGGCACGCCGATCTTCATGATCTCGGAGGGCTGGATGACGATGATGCCGATGTGCAGCCAGCGCCGCGCGCCATTGCGGATCTCGCCGAACAGGGCCACGCCGACCAGCAGCATCAGGCCGGCAATGTAGATCGGGATCGCCAGCCGCATCAGTTGCTGCGGCGGGATGTTGGCAACGATCCACATCGCGATCAGGGCGACGCCGAAATTGCGCAACTGGCCCAGCGAGCGGTCGAAGCTCATGCCGCCGGAGGCGGAAAACACCACTGTCATCGACAGCGCGCCGAGCACGATCAGCCCCACCATCAGCGGGCCATCGAGCCGCCGGGCGAACAGGCCGAACAGGTGTTCAATCAGTTGCTTCATTCGGATTGTCGTCGCCGAGTTTCTGTTTCTTCGCCGGCAGCTTGCCGAGCAGGGCGTAGTCGTACACCTCGCGCGCGATCGGTGCGGCGGTCGATCCGCCGTGGCCGCCGTTCTCCACCAGGATCGCGATCGCGAGCTTGGGGTCGTCGGCCGGCGCATAGGAAATGAACAGGGCGTGGTCGCGGAACCGTTCCTTTACCTTCTTCTCGTCGTATTTCTCGCCGGCCTTCATGCCTATCACCTGCGCGGTGCCGGTCTTGCCGGCGATGCTGTAGGGTGCGCCGGCGCCGGCGCGGGCGGCGGTGCCGCCGGGCTTGGTGACCTCGACCATCGCGTCGCGCACCAGTTGCACCCACTCGGGCTTGAAATTGACCGCCTCGCGCGTCTTCGGAATGTGCGGCCGGCGCTCGCCGGTCTTGCTGTCGACCACTTCCTTGAGCATGTGCGGCACCACCGGCACGCCGCCGTTGGCCAGGATCGCGGTCGCGGTGGCCAGCTGCAGCGGCGTGGTCAGCCAGTAGCCCTGGCCGATGCCGACCGAAATGGTGTCGCCGGCATACCATTTCTGCTTGAAGCGTTTCCACTTCCATTCGCCGTTGGGCTGCAGGCCCGGCACCTCGCCGTCGATGTCGATGCCGGTGCGGGTGCCGAAGCCGAATTGGGACATGAACTTGTAGATCGGCTCGATGCCGAGATCGTTGGCGAGTCCATAGAAATAGGTGTCGCAGGATACCGTGATGGCGCGCGCGGCATTGACCATGCCGTGGCCGCCGGGCTTCCAGTCGCGGAACGGCCGCGCCACGCCCGGCAGCGACCAGTGACCCGGGTCGCTGATGCTGAACTGCGGCGTGCGCTTGCCGGATTCCAGCCCGGCCAGCGCCATGAACGGCTTGATGGTCGAGCCGGGCGGATACTGGCCGCGCAGCGCCCGGTTGTTGAGCGGCTTGTCGGGCGAATTGTTGAGCTGGTCCCAGTTCTGCGGGTCGATGCCGTCGACGAACAGGTTGGGATCGAATCCGGGCTTGCTCACCAGCGCCAGCACTTCACCGGACTTGGGGTCGATCGCGATCAGGGCGCCGCGAAATTCCTGGAACGCCTCCTCCGCCACTTTCTGCAGCTTGATGTCGAGCGTCAGCACCAGGTTGTTGCCGGACTGCGGCGCGCTGCTGGACAGGGAACGGATGGCGCGTCCGCCGGCGTCGATTTCCACCTGCCTTGAGCCGGTGATGCCGTGCAGTTCGGCCTCGTAGCTGCCCTCGATGCCAAGCTTGCCGATATGGTCGGTGCCCTTGTACTTGGCGGCCAGTCCGCTGGCCTCGATTTTTTTCACTTCGGCGTCGTTGATGCGGCCGATGTAGCCGATCGCGTGCGAGGCGACCTCGCCGTGCGGATAGTTGCGGAACAGCCGCGCCTGGATGTCGAAGCCGGGGAAGCGGTAGCGGTTGACCGCGAACCGCGCCACCTCCTCCTCGGTCAGCCGGTTGCGGATCGGCAGCGATTCGAAGTTCTTGCTTTCCTCCAGCAGCCGCTTGAAGCGGCGCCGGTCGCGCGGCTGGATATCGATCACCGCCGCCAGCTCGTCGAGCGCCTTTTCCAGGTTGGGCACCCGCGACGGCATCACTTCCAGCGTATAGGCGGAGTAATTGGCGGCCAGCACTTCACCGTGGCGATCCAGGATCAGGCCGCGGTTGGGCACCACCGGCACCACCGAGATGCGGTTGGCCTCGGCCTGGGTGTGGAAGTAATCGCGCTTGATCACCTGCAGGTAAATCATGCGGCCGGCCAGCACGCCGAAGCCGGCCAGCACGCCGACCGCGGTGAACAGCAGCCGGCGCCGGAACACGTTCAGTTCCGCTTCGCGATTCTTGAGGGTGGTGCCGACCATGCCGCGCCTAACGCATCACGGTGACGGGCGCCGGCGCGCGGCGGAAGCGCGGCAGCGTGGCGATGAAGTTCATCGGTATCCACAGCACGGCACCGAGCAGCGGCGCCAGCGCCAGCAGCATGCCGGGAAATTCGCGGCCCAGCGACAGGTTGAGCAGCACCGCCAGCGCCTGTGCCACCAGCAATACCGCCAGCACATGCAGCGCCTGCTCCAGCAGGCTCAGCTGCAGCATCCGCAGCCGCAGCAGCTGGGCGAGGAAGATCGCCACCACGTAGATCAGCGCGTGCTGGCCCAGCAGCACGCTGTTGGCCACATCCATCACCAGGCCGAGCATGAAGCCCCAGCCCTGGCCGATGCTGCGCGGCTGGTGCACCGCCCAGTAGACCAGCACCAGCAGCAGAAAATCCGGATGCGCGCGCAGCAGGGCGCCGCTCCACGGCAGCAGGTTCAGCACCAGCGCGACCAGCACCGAGCCGACCAGCAGCCGGAACGGCGCCGGCAGGCGCATGGCATCGCGGGAGGCGGGCGACAGATCCATCAGCGGCCGTCCCTTCGCCGTGCCGGTCCCGCCGCGCGTTCCGCGGCCGGCTTGCGCTCGTCGGTCTTCACGTCGGGCCGCGGATACTTGCTGTTCTCGGCATAGGTCAGCACCTTGACGAAGCGCTGCTGGTCGGTGCCGGCGGCGGGGATGGCGGAAATGCGCGCAAAGGGGAACGCCGGATTCTTGTCCACCACCGTCACGGTGGCGACGGCGAGGCCGGCCGGATAGGTGCCGTCGATGCCCGAACTGACCAGGGTATCGCCGACCTGGACATCGGCGCCGACCGGAATGAACGGCAGGTCGATGGTGCCGTCGCGGCCGGTGCCGACGGCGATGGCGCGCACGCCGTTGCGCACCACCATCACCGGCACCGACTGGTCCTTCTCGGTGGTCAGGGTGACTTCGGCGGTCAGCATGCCGACCGCCGTGACCTGGCCGATCACGCCCTTGCCGTCGATCACCGCCATGCCGGCCAGCATGCCTTGCGACAGCCCCTTGTCGATCACCACCTTGCGGGCAAAGGGATTGCGGGCGTCGCGGATGATTTCGGCCACCACGCCCTGGTCGGCAAAGCGGGCGCTGGCCGGGCCGAGTGCATTGAGGTAGGCCTGCTCGGCGCGGATCAGCCGTGCCTGCTGGCTGGCGGCGGCGAGGTCGAGCACCTGCGCCTTCAGTGCGGCGTTCTCAGTGGCCAGGCGCTGCTGGTCGACCAGGTAAATGCTGGCGCGAGCGGCCAGCGTGCCGGGCAGGCGCAGCAGCTGCTCGATCGGCGTGATCACCGCCGACACGCCCAGGCGCACGAACGACAGCGCCTGGAAGCGATGGTCGGCGATCATGATGGCGATCGACACCAGCGAAAAAAAAGTCAGCCGGGCGAGCGGACTGGGGCCGCGCGCGAAGAAATTTTCCTGATAAGCCGACATGCTACGTGCTTCGC
>CAYQKN010000236.1:0-3771 GCA_964417885.1 uncultured Burkholderiales bacterium
TGTAGAAGGTGTCCGCAGCCAGCCAGTGGATCGCCGGCCAGCGGGTCAGCACCACGCCGACGGCAAGGATGCCGCCGACCAGCAGCGCCACCACCGCCGTGACGGCATTGACGATCATCAGTTTCTCGGCTTGCGACTCGAATTGCAGGCCCGAGCGGGGGCAGGTACGGTAGGTTGTCGTGGTCATCTGCGCCTCCCTATTTCACGTAAAGGCGGCTGACCATCGTGTGATGGTTGATGCCGCAGAATTCATTGCAGACGATCGAGTAGGTGCCCGACTGGTTCGGCCGGACCGTGATCACATGTTCATAGCCGGGCACGACCTGGATGTTGATGTTGACCGGCTGCAGCGAAAAGCCGTGGTTGTAGTCCATCGAGGTGATGTGCAGGCGGTAGGTCTTGTCTTTCTCCAGCTCGAGGATCGGCCAGAAGCTCCACAGCCGTGCGATCAGATAGACGTCGCTGCCGGCGGGCGGCGCGACCACGGGGATTTTTTCCTCGGTCTCGGTGCGCACGGTGTACTTGTCGACCATCGCCTGGGCCTTGCCGGAAAACAGTTCCGGCGTGGTTTTGTAGGTCTCGGTCGACAGGTTCTGCTTGCCCCAGATATGCCAGCCAACCATCATGGCAAACATGATCAGGCACCAGATCAGCGAAATGACGATCCACGTCCCCTCGACGCGATCCAGCGGGTGTTTCCACCACAGTCGTTTGGCCGGCGGCAAGATTGCGCTCATATGCATTTCCTCCTGTTTTTTGGTCGATGGTTCGGGAATCTGCGGCGAGCGCCTACCGGGCGGCGGGTACGGTCAGGATGTCGATCACGCCCCAAAGCGAATACACCACCATCGGGATCATCACGCCGAGGAACAGCAGCAGGAACGGGTTGTCGAGCAACTGCTGCATCAGCGGCACCGGTTCGTTCGGGTCGTCGATGTCGTGCGCGGAAGGATCGCCCTGGTTGTGGATGGACATGTCGTGCTCCTTGGAAAAAAGTCATCGGGACCGTCGTTGAAAAACGGCTTGCATTGCGTGCCGTCACTGTAGGCAGATGGTTCGCGGATTTACTTGATGTGCCTTAAGAAATCGGGATTTGCGTCATGCTCTACTGGTGCCCGTGCCAGGCCGATCGCGGCCGCTGAGAACAGGGATTTCGCCATGAGCCACTCACAGGTTTTTTCCAGTCACCTGCCACCGCCGGCGCCCGCCATGGCGACGGTCACGGATTCCTCGCGGGCCATCGCGGTGTGGCTGCTTGCCTGCTGCGCCATGCTGTTCGTCATGGTGGTGGTGGGCGGCGTCACGCGTCTCACGCATTCGGGCCTGTCGATGGTTGAATGGCAGCCACTGGTCGGCGCTATTCCGCCGTTGAACGACGCCGAGTGGCAGGCGACATTCGCCAAGTACCAGCAGACCCCCGAGTTCAAGCTGCGCAATTTCGACATGAACGTAGACGGATTCAAGGGCATCTTCTGGTGGGAGTATTTCCATCGCCTGCTCGGCCGCCTGATCGGCGTCGTGTATCTGGTGCCGTATCTATATTTCCTGGTGCGCCGCAAGGTGCACGGCGCGCTGGCGTGGAAGCTGGGCGGCATCTTCCTGCTTGGCGCGGCACAGGGGGCGATGGGCTGGTACATGGTCGCCAGCGGCCTGGTCGATGAACCGCGCGTGAGCCATCTTCGCCTGACCGCGCACCTGGGCCTGGCCTTCCTGATCTTCGCCGCGCAATTCTGGGTCGCGCTGGATTTGCTGCGGCCGCAGCCGCGCCGCACGGCGTCGGCGAGCGGCATGGCCCGGTTTTCGCAGGGCGTGGCGCTGCTGGTTTTTTTCATGGTGCTGTCCGGCGGTCTGGTGGCCGGATTGCGTGCCGGCCTTGCCTACAACACCTTTCCGCTGATGCACGGGCACCTGGTGCCGCCGGACATGTTTGTGATTGATCCCTGGTATGCCAACTTCATCGGCAACATGGCCACGGTGCAGTTCGATCACCGCATGATTGCCTGGACGCTGGCGCTGCTGATCCCGGCCCTGTGGTGGCGGGCGATGCGTTCAGCGGCTGCGGCCCCGGTGCGGCTGGCCGCGCATCTGCTGCTGGCCGCGCTGGTGATCCAGTTCACGCTGGGCGTGGCAACCCTGTTGCTGGTGGTGCCGGTGGCGCTTGGCGCTGCCCACCAGGGTGGCGCGCTGGTGCTGTTTTGCGCGGCGCTGGCACTGGCGCACGAGGCGTCCTGAAGCCGCGGGCGAACCGGTCCGGCGCGGCATGCCGCCTGACCGGATCGCGGCCGCCGTTACGGTATAACCGGCACCGTGACCGGGCGCCGCCAAGAGGCGGACGATATGGCGTTCGGGCTCAGTCGAAAACCGGCGGCGGCAGGCCGCGCCGCTGCGCCATCGCGGTGCCCAGCGCGACCAGCTCGGGCTTGCGCAGCAGGCGCTCGGCCAGCGGGATCAGCTGGGATTCCTCGCGTTCGATATGGCCGGCATAGATGCGGGAAAAGTCTTTGCACAGCTGCGCATCGAGCGTGCCGGCGGCGCCGGACAGCAGCGCTGCCAGCGCCTCATTGACCTGCATCCAGAGCGCTTCCATGTCGCGATGATCGACCAACAGGTGCGATACCAGTTCGAACGACCGGGCGCGATCGGCCGAGCCTTCCGCCGCGCGCAACAGGCGCGGGAACAGGTCGTGTTCCTCATCGGCGTGGTGATTCGGCGCCGCGTCGAGAAAATAGCGCAGGATGCCGCTGATCGCCAGCCGCGCCTCGGCATCGACGCCGTTGCGGGCGATGTGCTTTGGCAGCCTGGCAAGAGTGGCCATCTGCTTCTCGATCCGGCGATGGCATGCCGCCAGTGCAGCCAGCGGCTGTTCAAACCCGGCCGGGGGTTCCCAGAGATTCATGTCCGCACCATAGCGTGGCGAACGTGCGCCAACCTTAAGAAACGTCAAGGAACCGGCCAATAGTGAAACCCAAGCCCTGGTGCGGCTCGCAGGCCGAAAGTGGCTGTGAAGGCGCGCCAGTGCTTGTGTTTGGACTTCGAACATGGCGCCGCGGGTACCCATCTCCGCCCGACAATTCGAATCGACATCCGCAATAATGAACATCATTTCTTCATCAGCACCGGGAACCAACATGACCGCCGATCGCCGGGATGCCTTCATCACCCATGAAGTCCAGAACCAGCCGCAAGCGCTGGAACCGTACAACGCCTACACCACGGACCCGGCACTAATGGCTTGCGTGCGGCTGCACGGCGCCGACTGGGCCGATGCGGAACTGACCGGGTACGGCGCGCTGGCCGGCGGCGAAATGATCGGGCTCGGCTTCGCGGCCAATGAGAACAAGCCGCGCTTCCGGCCGGTGGACCGCTTCGGCCACCGGCTGGACCAGGTCGAGTTCCACCCGGCCTATCACCGCCTGATGGAACTGGGTGTTGCCCACGGCGTTTCGAATTTCGCCTGGCGGCAGGTGGACCGCGCCGGCGCGCAGGTGGCGCGGGCGGCGATGATGTACCTGCATACCCAGCCCGACCAGGGCACCTGCTGTCCGCTGACGATGACCTACGCGAGTGTGCCGGTGCTGCGCCAGCACGACGCCATCGCCCGGCAGTACCTGCCGCTGGTGCTGTCGCAACAGTACGACGCGCGCTTCCTGCCGGCCGCGGGCAAGACCGGTGTGACAATCGGCATGGGCATGACCGAAAAGCAGGGCGGCTCTGACGTGCGCGCCAACACCACCCGCGCCACGGCGATGGCGGCCGAAGGCCCGGGCGAGT
>CAYQKN010000237.1:0-3645 GCA_964417885.1 uncultured Burkholderiales bacterium
ACCGTGATCGCCTACGGCACCATGGTCTACGTGTCCGAAGCGGCGGCGCGCGAAAGCGGTATCGATGCGGAAATCATCGACCTGCGCAGCATCTGGCCACTGGACCTCGATACCATCGTCAACTCGGTGAAAAAGACCGGGCGCTGCGTGATCGTGCATGAAGCCACGCGCACCAGCGGCTTTGGCGCGGAGCTGGTCGCGCTGGTGCAGGAAAATTGCTTCTACCACCTGGAGGCGCCGATTGAGCGCGTGACCGGTTGGGACACGCCGTACCCGCACGCACAGGAGTGGGATTACTTCCCGGTGCCGTCACGCGTGGCCGCGGCGATGAAACGCGCGCTGGGAGGCTGAGCCATGGGTATCCACATCATCAGGATGCCCGACATTGGCGAAGGCATCGCCGAAGTAGAGCTGGCCGAATGGTATGTGAAGGTTGGCGACGTGGTCCGCGAAGACCAGACCCTGGCCGATGTGATGACCGACAAGGCGACGGTCGAGATTCCTTCCTCGGCGGCCGGCACGGTGCTGGCGCTGGGGGGCAAGGTCGGGGAGGTGCTGGCGGTGGGTGCCGAGCTGATCCGGATTGAAGTGGAGGGCGCGGGCAACCAGAAAGCGGCGTCAGCGAGCGCCAGCCCGAAAGCAGCACCGCCAGCGGCCATGCCAGCGCCGGCGGCGTCGACAGCCGCACCGGTCGCCACCGCCGCCGCAAGCGCGGCGAAGACAGCCGTGGCAGCGCGCGGCGCGAACGAAAAGCCGCTCGCCTCTCCCGCCGTTCGCAAGCGGGCTGCCGAAGCCGGCATCGAACTGGAGTCGGTCAGCGGCTCCGGGCCGGACGGCCGCATCACGCAGCAAGACCTGGACGCAATCGCCGCGGGCGGTGCGAACAGCCCATCGCGGCAAACATCCGGCAGCCGATACGAGCGCCGCGACGATGAACAGGCCATTCCCGTCATCGGTCTGCGCCGGCGGATCGCGCACAAGATGCAGGAATCGAAGCGCCACATCCCGCACTTCACCTATGTCGAGGAAGTGGATGTGACGGAACTGGAGGCGCTGCGCGCGCGGTTGAATGCGCAATGGGCAGCCACGCGCGGCAAGTTGACGCTGCTGCCGTTTGTGATGCGCGCGCTGGTGCTGTCGGTACGCGCCTTCCCGCAGGTCAACGCGCGCTACGACGACGAAGCCGAAGTGGTGACGCGCCATGGCGCCGTGCACCTCGGCATCGCCACCCAGACCGAGGCCGGACTGATGGTGCCGGTGGTGAGGCATGCCGAGCAGCATGACCTGTGGGCCAGCGCGGCGGAAGTGGCACGCCTGGCAGAGGCGGCGCGCCGCGGCAAGGCGACGCGAGAGGAGCTGTCGGGTTCGACCCTGACCATCACCAGTCTGGGCGCGCTGGGGGGCATCGTCTCGACACCGGTGATCAATCATCCCGAAGTCGCCATCGTCGGCATCAACCGCATTGTCGAGCGGCCGATGTTCCAGGGCGCGGCCGTGGTGCCGAGGAAGCTGATGAATCTGTCGTCCTCGTTCGACCATCGGGTGGTCGACGGGCTGCATGCTGCGGAGTTTGTGCAAATGGTGCGCGGCTATCTGGAGTGTCCGGCGACGCTGTTCATCGACTAGCGGTGTGCTGCCGGCGGCGGCAGGGCGGGCGCGGCAGTGGTAGATTGGCGTTCCCTGAATCCACGATTACTTCGCCATGTCCGCCGACGATCTACGCGCCAAACTGATCCGCAACTTCAACCACGCCAGTTTCGAGACCTCTGACCGTGCCCCGCACTACGACGGCACGCAGAGCGCCCGACTGGCGCGCGGCACCGCCGCGCAAAAGCTGGGCATGTCGATCGACATCGTGCCGCCGGGCAAGCGCGCCTGCCCGTATCACTTTCATTACGTGGAAGAGGAATCGTTCATCGTCCTGGAAGGCGAGGGCACGCTGCGGGTGGCGGGCGAGATGCTGCCGATCCGCGCCGGTGACGTGATTTTCATTCCGCCGGGACCGGAATACCCGCACCAGATCCTCAACACCTCGGACCGGCCGCTGCGCTATCTGTCGCTCAGCATCAATGCCGACGCGGAAATCTGCGAGTACCCGGATTCGAACAAGTACCTGGCGTTTTCGCGCACCAAGGGTCCGCTGCTGGAGGGCGGGCGCATGCACCGCGCCAAGGACGATCTGGACTACTGGGACGGCGAGCCCTGAACGATTTGCGCTGAGCGTGTGCCGCACGTGTTGATCAACGGGCCGGCAATTTGACTTCGCGCATTGCGCAATAGCCGGCGATCAGCAAGAATGAACTTGTCCTTTCCTTCGCTGAACGCGCCACACCCATGACTTTCTACATCTACCGCGACCATCAGGGCGAATGGCGCTGGTTCCTGCAATCGGCCAACGGCAAGCGAATCGCGGAGTCCGGCGAGGGGTACCACAACGAGAAGGATTGCATCGACGCCATCTCGCTGGTGATGGGCACCAACCTGCAGACGCCGGTCAGTTTTATCTGATCGGCCACGCGCCGCTCTGCGCCAGCGTCCAGGGCAGTTCGTGGCCGCCTTCGGCGCAGGCGGCGATGCCGGACACCGCCTGCGCCAGGTCGAATCCCTGTGCCGCCAGCCAGCCATCGTGATAGTAGGTGCCGCGATAGCGTTCGCCGCCATCGCACAGGATCATCACGATCGAGCCCGATTCGCCGTCGGCATGCATCCGCCGCGCCAGTGCCAGTGCGCCGATGAAATTGGTGCCGGTCGAGCCGCCGCAGCGGCGCCCCAGCGCACGCTCAAGGTAGTGGATGGCGGCAATCGATGCCAGGTCGGGAATCTTCAGCATGTTGTCGATCACGCCGGTCACGAACGAACGCTCCACCCGTGGCCGGCCGATGCCCTCGATACGCGAGCTGGCATCGAGCGTGATGCCCATGTCGCCGCTGCGGTGGGCGTCGAAGAACACCGAGTTCTCCGGGTCGGTCGCGCATACCCGCGATGCCAGTCCACGATAGCGCAGGTAGCGACCGATGGTGGCGGCGGTGCCGCCGGTGCCGCAGTTGCAGACGATCCAGCGCGGCACCGGATGCGGTTCGCGCATCATCTGGCGAAAGATTGATTCGGCGATGTTGTTGTTGCTGCGCCAGTCGGTGGCGCGCTCGGCGTAGGTGAACTGGTCCATGAAGTGACCGTTCTTGACCGCCGCCAGACGCAGCGACTCGTCCTGCACCGCCATCGGGTCGTCGATCAGGTGGCAGTCGCCGCCGTAAAAACGGATCGCCGCGATCTTCTCCGGTGAGGTGGACTTCGGCATCACGGCAATGAACGGCAACCCGATCAGGCGCGCAAAGTAGGCCTCCGATACCGCCGTCGATCCCGACGAGGCCTCGACCACGGTGCTGTCGCGGTTGAGCCAGCCATTGCACAGCGCATACAGGAACAGCGAACGCGCCAGCCGGTGCTTGAGGCTGCCGGTCGGGTGGGACGATTCATCCTTCAGGTACAGCTGCACGCCGGGATAGGCCGGCAGCGGCAGGGCGATCAGGTGCGTGTCCGCCGACCGGTTGAAATCGGCCTCGATCTTCTCTACCGCTTTTTGTGCCCAGTCGCGCGTTTCCATCGCTTGATCCGTGGTGGTTGGTCTGCGCCGATTATAGGCCG
>CAYQKN010000238.1:0-3636 GCA_964417885.1 uncultured Burkholderiales bacterium
CGGCGGCTCGACCGAGAAGCCCAACATCGAGCTCGTGCATACGGTTTGCAAGTTGCTCGACGAGCTGCGCCCAAAAGCCGACGGCCGCCCCTCCGCAACCCAGATCACCTATGTGACCGACCGCCCCGGGCACGATAGGCGCTACGCCATCGATGCGCGCAAGATCGAACGCGAACTGGGCTGGAAACCGGCAGAGACCTTCGAGACCGGCATCCGCAAGACCGTGCAGTGGTACCTGGACCATCCCGACTGGGTCGCGCATGTACAGAGCGGTGCCTACCGCGACTGGGTCAGCAAGCAGTACGGTAGCGCCGAGGCCTGCGCATGAAGCTGTTGCTGACCGGAAAGAACGGCCAGGTCGGCTTCGAGCTGCAGCGTGCCTTGGCCGTGCTGGGCGAAGTGATCGCCATCGATTCGGACGACTGCGACCTGGCCGATGAAGCGGCGATCCGCCGGGTCGTGCGCACCATCCGCCCCGACGTCATCGTCAACCCGGCGGCCTACACCGCTGTCGACAAGGCCGAGAACGAACGCACCCTGGCGCAGGCCATCAATGCCCACGCACCCGGCGTGCTGGCCGAGGAAGCGAAAGCCCTGGGTGCGCTGCTGATGCACTACTCAACCGACTACGTGTTCGATGGCACCAAACTTGGCGCCCACCAGGAATCCGATACCCCGAACCCGAGCAGCGTCTACGGTGCGACCAAGCTCGCCGGCGAGGGCGCGATTGTGGCCGCTGGATGCCGCCACCTGATCCTGCGCACCAGCTGGGTCGTGGGGGCGCATGGCGGGAACTTCGCCAAGACCATGCTGCGTCTGGCTGGTGAGCGCGATACCTTGAGCGTGGTGGCCGACCAGTTTGGTGCGCCGACGTCGGCCGCCTTACTGGCTGATCTCACTGCTCACTTGGTACGCGAGGCCCAACGCACACCCGCTGACTTCCCCTATGGGCTGTATCACGCTGTTGCGCGAGGTGAAACCAACTGGCACGGTTATGCATGCCACGTGATCGAGCGCGCCCGGGCTGCTGGCAAAGATGTTCGGGTGGCGCCGGATGGAATCAAGGCTATCACCACATCTGACTATCCCACACCAGCCAAACGTCCTGCCAATTCCAGATTAGACACCGGCTTGCTACGCGAAACCTTCGGGCTTCACTTGCCCGACTGGAAGATCGGTGTTGACCACATTCTTGACCAGATACTTTGAACCCATGATTCAACAACAACGCAAAGGCATCATCCTCGCTGGTGGCTCTGGCACCCGGCTTTACCCCGTGACCCAGGCGGTGAGCAAGCAGCTCATGCCGGTGTACGACAAACCCATGGTGTACTACCCGTTGAGCACGCTCATGCTCAGCGGCATTCGAGATGTGTTGCTCATCAGCACGCCGCAAGACACGCCGCGCTTTGCCGAGCTGTTGGGTGACGGTGCACGCTGGGGTATGAACATCCAGTACGCTGTGCAGCCCAGTCCAGATGGTTTGGCTCAGGCATTCATCATTGGCAAGGATTTTGTGGCTAACAATCCCAGTTCCCTGGTATTGGGCGACAACATCTTCTATGGCCACGACTTGGTCAAACAGCTGCATAGCGCGAATCAACGCGAAACGGGCGCCAGTGTTTTTGCCTACCATGTGCATGACCCTGAGCGCTACGGCGTTGTCGAGTTCGATGCGAACCAGCGCGCCATCAGCATTGAAGAAAAGCCCAAGGCGCCCAAGAGCAACTATGCGGTGACAGGTCTTTACTTCTACGACCAACAGGTCTGTGACATCGCTGCGGACATCAAGCCTTCGCACCGAGGTGAGTTGGAGATCACCGACGTCAACAAGCGTTACCTGGAACAAGGTCAGTTGAACGTTGAGATCATGGGCCGTGGCTATGCCTGGCTGGATACTGGTACCCACGACAGCCTATTGGAAGCGGCGAGCTTCATTGCAACGCTGCAAAAGCGCCAGGGTTTGCAGGTCGCTTGCCCCGAAGAGATTGCATTCCGCCAAGGCTGGATTAACGCCGAGCAACTTGCTGAGTTGGCTGATCCGTTGAAAAAGAATGGCTACGGGCAGTATTTGCTCAGCCTGCTGAAGTGAGTTGAGCCATGCCTTACACAGTGACTAAAACCGATCTACCAGAGGTGCTGATTCTGGAGCCGAAGGTTTTTGGGGATGATCGCGGCTTCTTCTTCGAAAGCTTCAATCAACGGGACTTTCAGCAGGCGACTGGCCTAGACGTGAATTTCGTTCAGGACAACCACAGCAAATCCAGCCAAGGTGTGCTGCGTGGGCTGCATTATCAGATCCAGCATCCGCAAGGGAAGCTGGTTCGAGTGACGCAAGGGGTCGTGTTTGACGTCGCAGTCGATCTGCGCCGCTCATCACCCAACTTCGGCAAATGGGTGGGCGTGGAATTGTCGGCAGACAACAAACGTCAGTTGTGGGTTCCACCTGGTTTTGCCCACGGATTTGTCGTCACCAGTGAATCGGCCGAGTTTCTCTACAAGACAACGGACTACTGGTACCCCGAGCACGAGCGTAGCCTACTGTGGTGTGACACGACCGTTGGTATCCGGTGGCCATTGGACGGCGAGCCGAAACTGGCTACCAAGGATGCGGCAGGAAAGGTCTTGGCAGAAGCAGATGCCTTTGCCTAAGTCAGTGTGCGGATTTGTTTGATGGCCGCTTGAACCCCTCCCGATCCCACGGCCAAATCTCATCCCCCCACCGGTTCTTGACTTTGCGCACCATTATCTTGGACAGGGTGTCGGTGATGCGGTCGATGAACCCTATCGACTTTTGCGCATACGGGGCGCGTTGCTCGGCGTCCAACGCATAGGTCATTCCCTCGTTCAGCGCCATCCATGCGGCCCGCTCCTTGAGCACGGGCGCGGCGTTGAACACCCAGTCCACAAAGTCGGTTTCCTCCGCCGTCCAGTCGCAGGCGGCAGATTCCAGGTGGTCGATCGCCCATTCCGGGCCGTGCACGTTGCTGGCGTGCCAGTACAGGTGTTCTGACAGCACCATGCGCCCGGTCAATCCCTCCGCAATGTAGGGGTTGGCGGTAATTCCCCTACGCAAGTAGGTGCAGGCTGCCACAAAGTCCCCCTCTCGAAACGCAATCAGAGCCGCCTGGTACCAGTGCGCCGGTGAATTGGGCGCGCCTTTCAGGTACTCCTGCAGGGCGGCATGATGGTCGCCCTTGAGCAGGGCAATATCCCCCAACAAAAACCGCACCCCGATGTTGTCCATGGGGCACCAGGCCAACATTTGCTGGGCCAGCGCCATGGCGGCTTTGCCATCACGCCGGTGCATCAAGCCCAGCAAGGTGCCATGCGCCAGGCGCAGGAAGGAGCGGTTGTCCACCTCACGCCAGGTGATCTGGCCGGTGTAGCCCTTGGGGATATGCGCCTGTGCTCGGCGAAAAGCCCGTTCATACACCTCGGTGGCTTCATCCTGCAAACCCATCGCCCAAAGCCGGTTGGCAATGAAGTTCTGGATTTCCAGGTTGTCCGGCGTGGTGGTTTCCAGCTTGCGCGCCTGCATCAGGGCCTGCTTGTGGTTGATGCGGCCGGTTTCGAGTTGGTCGATCAGCAAGTCCAGCGCTTCTTCATCTTCCCAGTTGCGGCTGAAACGGCCGT
>CAYQKN010000239.1:0-3596 GCA_964417885.1 uncultured Burkholderiales bacterium
ACATGATGCCGTACGGGTCATACGACAGGTAATCGCCGACCACATCGAAATCCTTTGGCTTCTTGGCCTTGGCGATCAGGCCATACAGCAGCACGTCGTCCATCGAAAAGGCGGCCGCGCGACCAGACTCGACGGTCAGGAACGATTCGCCGTGATCCTTGGCATTGAGGAACTTGATGTTCAGGTTTTCCTTGTCGGACAGTGCCTTGATGGTGCGCTCGTTGGTGGTGCCCTGGGTCACGACAACGGTCTTGTTCTTCAGATCCTTGTAGGACTTGATCTTGGACGACTTCTTCACCAGTAGTTTGGTGCCGGTGACGAACGTGATCGGGGCGAACGATACCTGTTTCTGGCGGGTCAGGTTGTTGGTGGTCGAGCCGCATTCGATATCGACCGTGCCGTTGGACATCAACGGGATCCGGGTCTGCGAGGTGACCGGGTTGTACTTGACGTTGAGGGTCGGCAGCATCAGTTCCTTCTTTACTTCCTCGACGATCGCGGCGCACAGGTCCATCGAGTAGCCGATCGGCTGCTGCTTGTCGTCAAGATAGGAGAATGGCACCGAGGTTTCGCGGTGGCCAATGGTAATGGTGCCGCTATCCTTGATCTTCTTCAGGGTACCGGTGAGTTCCTGGCCGATGGCCGGTGCGGCAAGGAGTGCCGAGGCGATCAGGCCCGCGGTCAGTTTGGAGAGTGTTGACAACTTCGACATGGATGGTGCTCCTCGTTCTGGGTGATGGAAACTTGGCTGGATGCGTGGGCAATTATTCTGTTCTGAAATCCAACCGGAGATGGTACGCCGATTTCAAATTTCAGTTTACATGATGGTTAGCAAGCAATCCAAGTGCCAACGTCGGTGCGCGACCCGGAAACGTCGTCAGGAGCTCACGACACCAGCATGGCGGCGGCGACCACACGACCTTCGCCCACCAGAACGTTGTAAGTACGGCAAGCAGCCGGGGTATCCATGGCTTCAAAGCCGATGCCCGCCTGCGAGAAGGCAGCCATGATGGCCGGATCGGGGAAAGCAAATCGTGCGCCCGAACCGAATACAACCAACTCAGGGCGCAGTTCGATCAGCACGGCAAAATCCGCCACCGTTAGCTTGCAGGCGTCGGCGATCTCCCAGGGCGCCAGCATGCGATCCGCCGTCACGATCAAGGCCGAATTGATACGCGTCTGGTTTACCTGGATAAAGCCCGGACCATGGCCGGTGATGACGTTCTGGCCGGTTGCAGCATTGAGGTGCAGTTTCATTGGCGCGGGTGATGAAAAGGGGCGTTTGGTCAGCTAGAATGGGTTTTTGCGGCGCACAAAATTGGTGCCGCATCGCAGAATAATTATAGCCACCCTCAGCCGCCAATCCTCATGACCCACGAATTCACGCGTATCAAGCGCCTACCGCCTTATGTTTTCAACATCACCGCCGAACTCAAGATGGCGGCACGCCGCCGTGGCGAGGACATCATCGACATGTCGATGGGCAACCCGGATGGTGCGACGCCGCAGCATATTGTCGACAAACTGGTGGAAGCTTCGCGGCGCCCGAATACCCACGGCTATTCGGTATCAAAAGGCATTCCGCGACTGAGGAAGGCAATCTGCGACTGGTACAAGCGACGCTACGATGTCTTGCTCGACCCGGACACCGAGGCGATTGTCACCATCGGTTCCAAGGAGGGGCTGGCGCACTTGATGCTGGCGACACTGGACAGCGGCGACACAGTGCTGGTGCCGAATCCCAGCTATCCGATTCATATTTATGGCGCGGTTATCGCGGGCGCCCAGATCAAGCATGTCCGGATGACCGAGGGCGTGGATTTTTTTGACGAGGCGGAAAAGGCGATCCGCGAGTCTTATCCCAAGCCGAAAATGCTGATTCTCGGGTTCCCGTCGAACCCGACTGCGATGTGCGTGGAACTGGCCTTTTTTGAGCGCATCGTGGCACTTGCCAAGGCCAACAACGTACTGGTGGTGCACGACCTGGCCTATGCCGACATCACCTATGACGGCTGGAAAGCGCCGTCCATCATGCAGGTGCCCGGCGCGCGCGACGTGGCGGTGGAATTCTTTACCATGTCCAAGTCCTACAACATGGCAGGCTGGCGGATCGGATTCATGGTCGGCAACAAGGAACTGGTATCGGCGCTGGCGCGCATCAAGGGCTACCACGACTACGGCACCTTCACGCCGATCCAGGTGGCGGCGATCGCCGCCCTGGACGGGCCGCAGGAGTGCGTGGCGGAGATTACCGCCGAGTACCAGAGCCGCCGTGACGTTCTCCACAAGGGGCTGGCTGAGGCGGGTTGGGTCACCACCAAGCCGAAAGCAACCATGTACATCTGGGCCAAGATTCCGGAACCCTATCGTGCGATGGGCTCGCTCGAGTTTGCCAAGAAACTGCTGGCTGAGGCGAAAGTTTCTGTTTCGCCAGGCATTGGTTTTGGCGACTACGGCGACGACCACGTGCGGTTTGCGCTGATCGAAAACGCCGAGCGGACGCGCCAGGCGGTGCGCGGAATCAAGGAAATGTTCCGCAAGGACGGTTTGCTTAAGTAAGCTCGTTTGCTGACCGGGTAGGGCCGGCGTGCCACCGCAAGCAGCCGGCCTGCCATGCCTGTTTGCAGCCTGAGCGTCCCATTCAAAGAACATGAAAATCATCTCCATTACCAACGCCATCGGCGAGAACATCGAAGTTGAATGGCTGCGCGGCGCAGAGGCTGTTCACCGTCAGTTGCGACCCCACCTGCCGGCGGATTACCTGGGCAGGATGAACCAGGTGTTTTCCGGCGGCGCGGAAATGGCGGTTTGCGTCGACAATGGGGCGGTGCTTGGCCTGGCGGTTTACCGCGTGCTGGAAAAAACCCACAACGGGCGCGATCTTTACTGCGACGACCTGGTGACCGACGAGGCGGCGCGCTCCCGTGGAGTCGGCCGCACGCTGATGCAATATATGGAAGCGCTGGCAGTGGCGCGCGCGTGCGACACGTTTTCGCTCGATTCCGGCTGTCAGCGCCAGCAGGCGCACAAGTTTTACTTTCGCGAGGGGATGACCATCCCGTCGTTCCATTTTTCCAAGTCACTGAAGAAATCTGCATCATGAAACCGATCCATGTCGGCCTGCTGGGCCTCGGTACCGTAGGTTCCGGCACCATAGAAGTGCTCAAGCGCAACCGCGAGGAAATTGCCCGCCGCGCCGGGCGAGAGATTCGCGTTACCCACGCAACGGCCAGGGATCTCACCAAGCCACGCACGGTCTCGCTTGAAGGCATTGAAATGCTGGCCGATGCCAACGCTCTGGTGACGCATCCGGATATCGATATCGTTTGCGAACTGATCGGCGGCGATACGAGCACCAAGGACCTGGTTCTGAAGGCGATCGGCAGTGGCAAGCACGTGGTAACTGCAAACAAGGCGCTGCTGGCCAAGCATGGCACCGAGATTTTTGCAGCGGCGTCAAAGCACCGCGTGATGGTCGCCTTTGAGGCGGCCGTTGCGGGAGGGGTGCCGATCATCAAGGCGTTGCGCGAGGGGCTTACCGCCAATCGCATCGAGTGGATCGCCGGCATCATCAACGGCACCTCCAATTTTATCCT
>CAYQKN010000240.1:0-3456 GCA_964417885.1 uncultured Burkholderiales bacterium
GTTCGGCGAGCTGCCGGATCCTGACTGGCTGGAGTGAGGTCCCGCCAAAAAATATCACCGTCTGACGAACGAACCTGGATTCCCGCCAGCGCGGGAATGACGATTTACTGATTTTCTCTTCTCGCGAAGAGTTGAGTTTCCGACCGATCGGGAACCACGGCAGAACTCCATGACCATACGCGTCGCCCTGCACCACCTCACGCATTACAAATTCGACCGTCCGGTCAATCTCAGCCCGCACGAGGTTCGCCTGCGGCCGGCCGCGCACTGCCGCACGCCGATCGAAAGCTACTCGCTTACCGTCAAGCCGGAAAAACACTTCATCAACTGGCAACAGGACCCGTACGGCAACTGGCTGGCGCGGCTGGTGTTCCCGGAAAAAACGACGGAGCTGTCGATCACGGTCGATCTGGTGGCCGAGATGACGGTCATCAACCCGTTCGATTTTTTCATCGAGCAGTACGCCGAGCGCTTCCCGTTTTCCTACACGCCGGACAACCAGCGCGAGCTGACCGCCTACCTGGAAACCGCGCCCCCCGGCCCGCTGCTGGCCGACTGGATCGACCGCGCGCGGCGCGACCTGCTGGCGAAGCCGATCAACACCATCGATTTCATTGTCGCGCTCAATACCCGCCTGCAGCACGATATCCGCTACCTGATCCGGATGGAACCCGGCGTGCAGACGCCGGAACAGACGCTTGAGCGCACGATGGGCTCGTGCCGCGACACCGGATGGCTGCTGGTACAGATCATGCGGCATTTCGGCATTGCCTCGCGTTTTGCCTCGGGCTACCTGATCCAGCTCACCGCCGACCAGAAATCACTCGATGGCCCCAGCGGCACCGACAAGGATTTCACCGACCTGCACGCCTGGGCCGAGGCCTACCTGCCGGGTGCCGGCTGGGTCGGCCTCGATCCGACCTCCGGACTGCTGGCCGGCGAAGGCCACATTCCACTGGCGTGCACCGCCATCCCGTCGTCGGCCGCACCGGTATCGGGCTTCACCGATGTGTGCGAGACCGTGCTCGATTTCCAGATGTCGGTGACGCGCATCCACGAAGACCCGCGTGTGACCAAGCCGTACAGCGAGGCCCAGTGGGCCGACATCGTGCGGCTGGGCGAGGCGATCGACGAGGAACTGGTGGCGGGCGACGTGCGGCTGACCATGGGTGGCGAACCGACCTTCGTGTCGATCGACGACATGGAAGGACCGGAGTGGAACATCACCGCCATGTCGCCGAAAAAGCTGGCGCTGTCGATCGACTTGCTGAAACGGCTCAAGCCGCGCTTTACCAGCGGTGCGATGCTGCACTTCGGGCAGGGCAAATGGTATCCGGGGGAACCGTTGCCGCGCTGGGCGCTGTCCTGCTACTGGCGGCCCGATGGCGTCGCGGTGTGGCAGGATGAATCGCTGATCGCCATGGCGCCGGCCGCCAAGGATGCCGTCATCGACGCCCGCGGCTTTGCCCGCGAACTCGCCGCAAATCTCAGGCTGCACGCCGACTACGCCATGCCGGCGTACGAAAGTGTGTGGCAAACGATCAGGGCCGAAGCCGACCTGCCTGCCAATATCGATCCGCTGGACCCGGACCTGAAAAAACCCGCCGCGCGCGGCAAGCTGTTGCAGCAGCTGGCCGGCCGCATCGGCGAGGCAGTGGGTTACGTGTTGCCGCTGCGGGTGGTGCCGGATGCCGGTGCGGCGACCACCTGGACCTCAAGCCTGTGGCCGCTGCAGACACCGCATATCTACCTGCTGGACGGCGATTCGCCGATGGGCTTCCGCCTGCCGCTGGCTTCGCTGCCATGGGTGGCGCCTGCGGATGCGGAAATCATCCTGCCGGGTGACCCGTTTGAGCGCCAGGATGCGCTGCCGTCCGCCGTCGCCGCCGCATCGGGCAAGGCCGGCGACGCACCGCCAGCCGCAGCACTGGTGAAGGGCAAATCGGCACCCGAGATCGTCCGCACCGCGCTGTGTGTGGAGCCGCGCGACGGCATGCTCTACGTGTTCCTGCCGCCGGTGGAACGGCTGGAAGACTACCTCGCGCTGGTGGCGGCGGTCGAAGCCACCGCCGCCGCGCGAAAACAGCCGGTGCGGCTCGAAGGCTATACGCCGCCGTCTGACAAGCGCATCAGCAAATTCGCCCTCACACCGGACCCGGGCGTGATTGAAGTCAATATCCATCCGGCGGCAAGCTGGAAGGACCTGGTGACCAACACCACCACGCTGTACGAGGAAGCGCGACTGGCCCGCCTCGGCACCGAGAAATTCATGCTCGACGGCAAGCACACCGGCACCGGCGGCGGCAACCACGTCACCGTCGGCGGCGTGACGCCGGCCGACAGCCCGATGCTGCGCCGGCCCGACCTGCTGCGCTCGCTCATCACCTACTGGCAGAACCACCCGGCGCTGTCCTATCTGTTCTCCGGCACCTTCATCGGCCCAACCTCGCAAAGCCCGCGCGTCGACGAAGCGCGCAGCGATACGCTGTACGAGCTCGAGATTTCGTTCGAGCAGATGGACGAGCACCTGAAGGCCGGCGAGGAATCAGCCAAGCCCTGGCTGGTCGACCGCCTGCTGCGCAATTTCCTCGTCGACCTGACCGGCAACACCCATCGCGCCGAATTCTCGATCGACAAGCTCTATTCGCCGGATGGCCCCACCGGCCGCCTCGGCCTGCTGGAATTCCGCGCCTTCGAAATGCCGCCGCACGCGCAGATGTCGCTGACCCAGATGCTGCTGCTGCGCGCGCTGATCGCGCGCTTCTGGAAGACGCCGTACCGCCGCAAGCTGATCCGCTGGGGCACCGAACTGCACGACCGCTTCATGCTGCCCTACTTCGTCGCCCAGGACATGCGCGCCGTCTGCGATGACCTCGCCGCCGCCGGCTATCCGGTCAAGTTCGAATGGTTCGCCCCGTTCCTTGAGTTCCGCTTCCCGCGCTTCGGCAGCGTGGCCTACCAGGGCGTGGAACTTGAACTGCGCCAGGCGATCGAGCCGTGGCACGTTCTGGGCGAGGAAATGTCCGGCAGCGGCACCTCGCGCTATGTCGATTCCTCGATCGAGCGCATGCAGGTCAAGGTCACCGGCATCACCCAGCACCGTCACCTCGTCACCTGCAATGGTCGCGTTTTGCCGCTTACCCCCACCGGGGTGCAGGGGGAATTCGTCGCCGGGGTGCGCTACCGCGCCTGGGCGCCGCCGTCAGCACTGCATCCCACCATCGGCGTCCACTCGCCACTGGTGTTCGACATCGTCGATGCCTGGGCGCACCGCTCGGTCGGCGGCTGCACCTATCACGTGATTCATCCGGGCGGCCGCAGCTACGACACCTTCCCGGTCAACGCCTTCGAAGCTGAGGCGCGCCGCGTCGCCCGGTTCCAGAAGCTGGGCCACACGCCCGGCCCGATGGATTTCAAGGCCGAGGGACGCAACCCGGCGTTCCCGTTCACGCTGGA
>CAYQKN010000241.1:0-3433 GCA_964417885.1 uncultured Burkholderiales bacterium
ATCATGTCGCGTGCGGCCTTGTTGCCCTCACGGTCCATCTTGTCGGCGGTGCGCAGCGTCAGCAGGCGCGCCTGCTCGATGTCGCAGAAGCTGCGCGCGATGTCCTCCTTCACCGAGCCGTGTTCGCCCAGCGCGCGGGCGAATGCCAGTGTGAAACCGGTGATGACCGCCGGCAATACGGTGGGGAAGATGACTTTGGAAAATGTCTGCCAGTTGGATGCGCCCAGTGACTTGGCTGCTTCTTCCAGCTCCTTTTCCAGGTCCTCCAGCACCGGTTGTACGGTACGCACCACGAACGGCAGGCCGATGAAGGTCAGTGCCACCAGGATGCCGGTCGGCGTGAACGCCACCTTGATGCCGGCTTCGGCGAGCGGCTGGCCGAGCCAGCCGTTGGTGGCATACACAGCCGTGAGAGCGATGCCGGCCACGGCGGTCGGCAGCGCGAACGGCAGGTCTACCAGCGCATCGATAAATTTTTTGCCCGGAAACGGGTAGCGCACCAGCACCCACGCCGTCAGCAGGCCGAACACGGCGTTGATGCCGGCCGCCATCAGCGACGTGCGGAACGTCAGCCAGTAGGAGGCCACGACGCGCGGCGCGCTGATGGTTGCCCAGAACGATTCCCAGCTCAGGGAGAAGGTCTTGATGAACGCGGCCGACAGCGGAATCAGGACGATCAACCCCAGATACAGCAGCGTGTAACCCAGCGCCAGATTGAAACCGGGCAGGACACTGTGCGGGCGCGAGGCTAAACGAAACATGGCCGCCTACTTCGCGCCTGGCTGGTAGATCTGGTCGAACGAACCGCCATCGGCAAAGTGCGTCCTGGTCGCCCGGGCCCAGCCGCCGAAGGCCTGGTCGATGTTGATCAGCGCCACCTTCGGGAATTGCTTGTCGTATTTCTTCGCGATCTTCTCGGCGCGCGGGCGGTAGTAGTGCTTGGCGGCAATCTCCTGGCCTTCGTCGGAGTACAGGTAGTCCAGATAGGCCTGGGCCACCTTGCGGGTACCCTTCTTGTCGACCACCTTGTCCACCACGGCCACCGGCGGCTCGGCGAGGATGGACAGCGAAGGTGCGATGACCTCGAACTTGTCCGGACCCAGTTCCTTCAGCGCCAGCAGCGCTTCGTTCTCCCACGCCAGCAGCACATCGCCCACGCCGCGTTCGACGAAAGTGGTGGTGGAGCCGCGCGCGCCTGAGTCCAGCACCGGCACGTTCTTGTACAGCGCCTTCACAAAGTCGCGCGACTTGTTCTGGTCGCCGCCGAACCGCCGGTCGGCATAGCCCCAGGCGGCCAGGTAATTCCAGCGCGCACCGCCCGAGGTTTTCGGATTCGGCGTGACCACGCTGGTGCCCGGCTTCACCAGGTCGTCCCAGTCCTTGATGCCCTTGGGATTGCCTTTGCGTACCAGCAGCACGATGGTCGAGGTGTACGGCGAGGCGTTATTCGGCAGCCTTTTCTGCCAGTCGGCGGAAAGCTGCTTCGACCTGGCCGCGATCTCGTCGATGTCGATGGCCAGTGCCAGCGTCACGACATCCGCATCCAGGCCGTCAATGACCGAGCGTGCCTGTTTGCCGGAACCGCCATGCGACTGCCTGATGCTGACCTTGTCCTTCGTGGCTGCTTCGTAGTGTTTGGCAAACGCCCTGTTGAAATCCGCGTACAGCTCGCGCGTTGGGTCATAGGAAACGTTCAGCAGCGTGATCTCGGCTGCGTTGGTAAAGGTGGCGGCGAAACCGGTGGCGATGAATACGAGGGCGCGGGTGATCCAGTGCTTGAATGACATATTGCGGCTCCAGAATGGTGCTGGACGTCCGCCCAGAGGCGAAAGTCCAGCATTGGTGCGCCTCGCAGGGCAAAAATGGCCTGGAAGGCGCACCAGTGCTTGTGTTTTGTCTCGCGACGCGATGGCGCGAGCATGGAAAGCGTTGCGGTCAGGCGACCTGACATCGCGATGCGTGCATCTCCCGCATTCGCGAGGGGTGACTGGCAACCGCGGTGTGGGTGGACGCGGCGGCGGAGAGAGCGAACACCTCACCGATGCACAGGACGGCGGGACCAGCCAGGGTCAATATCGACGCAGTCAACCCGGCCAGTGTGGTGAAGATGCGTTGCTCGTTTTCCAGGCTGGCGTTTTCCACCACCGCAACCGGCAGCGAGGGCAATTTGCCGGCAGAAATGAGCGCGGCGGCAATCTGCGGCGCGCGGCCGGCGGCCATATAGAGGACTGCGGAATCGGCGGCGACTGCGGCCGAAATCCAGTCGCTTTCCGCCTCGTCCGGTCCGATGCGCGGGGTCACGAAACTTACGCTGCGCGCCATGCCGCGTCGCGTCAGCGAAACCCCCAGCGACGCGCTGGCTGCCAACGCGGCGGTGATGCCCGGCACCACTTCATACGCGATGCCGGCGTCCTTGAGCGCCTCGATCTCCTCCTGCGCGCGGCCGAACATCATCGGGTCGCCGCCCTTGAGGCGCACCACATGCTGGTAGTGCCGTCCGGCTTCCACCAGCTGGCGGTTGATGAAGCGCTGATCCATCGAAACCTGCCCGGCACGCTTGCCGACCGCGACTTTCTTCGCATTGACGGCCAATGCAACCGTCTCCGGGTGCACCAGTGCGTCATAGAAGACGATTTCAGCCTGTTCCAGCAGCCGCGCGGCGCGCAGCGTCAGCAGATCCGGGGCGCCGGGTCCGGCACCGACGAGGTAGACCTTAGACATTGCCCGTCTCCCCGAGAATCATGCCGCCCGCCACCGTCTGGTTGGTGACTTCATCGATCAGGATGAAGCTGCCGGTGATGCGGTTGGCGCGGTAGGCATCGACCATCAGCGGGCGCATGGTTTTGAGGCGCAAGCGGCCGATGTCATTCAGCCGAAACGTGGTGGCGCCGGTCTTGCGTTCCAGGGTATTCACATCCAGCAGGAAATCGATGCCTTCCAGCACCGCGCGCACCGACTGGGTGGTGTGCTTGATCAGGTAGCGTCGCGACGGATCGAGGCCCTGCGTGGACAGCCAGGCGAGGTTGGCAGTGATCTGGTTGGTGACGGTGGGCCGCTCATCGGCACAGGCGAACAGGTCGCCGCGCGACACATCCACCTGCCGGTCCAGCAGCAGCGTGACCGACTGCGGTGCAATCGCGGTGGCGGGGCTGCCGTTGTAGGTGACGATTTCCTTGATGCGGGCTTCAGTGCCGGCGGGCAGCACCACCACCTTGTCGCCGACCGAGACGCGGCCGGATTCGATGCGCCCCATGTAGCCGCGAAACTCGGCTCTTTCACCGAGCTTGGTGCGGGCCACCAACTGCACCGGGAAGCGGAATTCGCCCAGTGCCTGCGTGTTGGCGGTGGTGGTTTCGAGCATTTCCAGCAGGGTCGGTCCGCGATACCCGTCCAGCTTCTCGCCGCGGACGACGATCATGTCGCCCTCCAGCGC
>CAYQKN010000242.1:0-3410 GCA_964417885.1 uncultured Burkholderiales bacterium
CGAAGCTGATCCCTCCGATGGTGCCGCCCGCGACGGCTTCCCCGACCGACGCCGAAATCCGGAAGTTTGCCGAGGTCGCCGAAACTGCGCCCGCGTTGATCACGTCGCGTTGCATCACGAAGTTCACGCTGGACTGGCCGGATGCGTCTGCGGCTACGGGGACCGCCAGGAAACCCAAGCCGAGCAGCGATGGCACGATGCGCTCGAACGTGCCGCTGGCGTAGCGCTTCACTGCCGCAGCAAAGTCGGGGCGCATGACCTTACTTCAACCCAAGCCGCGACTGGATTGCCGCCAGCGCGTCTTCCAGCGCCTGGATGCGTTTGCCTTGCGCGTCGATCAGCGCGTCCTTGCCCGCCACGAGTTGGTTCAGGCCCTGGATCGCGGCGAGTGCGACGCCGGCGGCATCGACCATGGCAATCGTCTTGTCGTCGTAGCCCACGCCGAACGCAGCCCGGAAGTCTTGCGCGGTCGGGCCGATGTGGCGCACGGCCTCGCCCTCGTTGCGGTACTGCCAGGACTGCACGGGCATCTTTGCCAATGCTGCCAACACCCCGATGCCGTCCACCGATGCAAAGGCCGCCTTCGATGCGCGGTCACTGGTGGAAACAAACGACTGCGCGCGCGCCACGCCGCTGACCGGCAGACTGGTGGCCGAGCCGTCGGTGAGCGTCATCAGGGCGACGCCTGTTCCACCTGGCGTCAGCATCGCATCACTGTGCGTTCCGCCGACGTACCAGGCAAAGTGGTTGTCGGTGCGTTGGTACAGGGTGCCACTTTGCACGCCGACGCCGTAATTCCCTGCCCCATACAGTTTGAGCATCTGGCGTGTTGTGCTGCCGAATTCGAGTTCGGCGTTTGGGTTGATGGTAGTTGTGCTGGTGGGGTTGCCGGTGCCGTCGATAGAAGTGACGAAGCGGAAACCGCCGGTGGCGCGCACCATGAACGCGTTGGTATTGTTGCAGACAAAGTCGACGTTGCGGAAGTCTGCCCAAATAAAACAACCATCCGCGTTTGCTTTGGCTCTTTGCCCCGCAGCGAAGCTAAAAAAACCGACAGCGTTATTGCCATCGCCGCCAGCCACAGTTGCGCTGATACCGCTGGCCGTGTTGCGCTGACCGCCGCCAACGGTTGCCGCAATACCGGTGGCACTATTTAAAAAGCCGCCGCCTACGGTCGCGCTATTTCCGCCGGCTGTGTTGCTGATGCCGCCGCCAACTGTGGAACTTCTGCCGCTCGCGGTATTGCCGGTGCCGCCACCGACGGTAGAAAAGGAATTTGTGGCGGCGTTTGGAGAGCCAGACTCTCCTCCGCCGGAAACGGTTGCGCCGAAAAGTCCACTTCCGCCGGCATTATTTGTGTCGTGTCCATGTGCGATGTTCGGGCTGAACGCATTGGGTTCAATTCGCATCGCGCGCGTTCCATTCGCAATGATCTCCACCGGCACATTGTCGGTACTGCCCAGAACCGCGGTAGCGCCGATACTGTTGCCGCCAAACTTGAAGTAGTTGTTCGTGAGCACAGCCGACGCGGGATCGACTGCAAGGGTACCGGCACCAGTAATGGTGCCCCCGGTCAGCCCGCCGCCGGCCGTAATGCTGGTCACGGTTCCACCGGAATTGGTGTCGTTGTCCGCGCCACACGCCCACGCGCTGCCATTCCATTTCACCACCTGGTTGTTGCCGCAGGCGACCGTGGGCAATAGTTGGGTGCTGGCGAGGCCGATGGTTCCGGCCGACGTAATGGGACCGCCGGTCAGACCGGACCCGGTGGCGACACTGGTGACCCCGGCTGCCGCCGCCGCACCGGTGCCAAGCTGTCCATTGCTATCTATCACCACTGGCATTGCGTCGGCGACACCCGGCGTCACACCGCGAATGCCTGCGACATATGTTTTCGTGTGCACGGTGCTCTGCCCAATGCGCACCACCCCGGCATCAGAAGCATTCGCGTTGTTGCCAATCGCGATATTGTTGCTGCCCGTGGAGATATTGAAGCCGGCAAATTGGCCGACAGCGATGTTGCCGTTGCCCGTCGTGATTTCCGACAGTGCGCTCTGGCCAATCGCCGTGTTGTTGTTGCCGCCCATGTTTGACTGCATGGCATTGGCGCCCAACGCAGTATTGTCAGAGCCGCCCGCGTTCTGTGCCAGCGACAAAGTACCGTAGGCGCTATTGCGCACGCCGGACCGATTGTTGAACATTGAAATCGCGCCGACGGCGGTGTTGTTGCCGCCGCTGTCGTTGATGCGCAACGCGCTGTTGCCCACGGCGACATTGCTGCTGCCGGTATCGATGAAACCAAGTGCGCCAGCGCCGACTGCGCTGTTTCCAGATCCGGTCACCGTCGAGTTACCGGCATTGGCGCCCAGAAACGCATTGTCAGTCCCGGCGTTGTGGATGAACAGCGTTGACCCCTTCATGATGTTTCCCACGAACGGGGTCGAATTCACCATCGTCAGGTTGCCAGCAATGTCATTCGGACCTGCCGGGCCCGCAGGTCCTTGCGCGCCGATCGCGCCATCCGCGCCCGCAGCACCTTGCGGCCCCTGCGGCCCGGCAGGACCGGCCGGAAACGCCGCAAGCGTTCCAAACTGCCCGTTCGACGCGACCACCACCGGCAACAGTAAATCCCCACCGATGCCTGGCGTGACGTCACGGACTCCAGCGATGAAGGTGGCCGTGTGATCGCCGGCGGTGCCAATGCGAATAGTGTTTCGATCCTCGAGGGCACCAATGTTTCCGACGTGGATATTGTAATTGGCGCCAATCCCATTTATTCCCGAGCCGGCCAGATAGCCAAGGGCGATATTGTTGTTGCCCCCGTTGCTGAGTCCCGTGAGCGCCTGCGCCCCCAGCGCCGTATTGTTGCTGCCGGCGGCGCTGATCATGGCGTAATTGCCAATGGCCGTGTTGCTGTTGCCAAACGTGTTGTTGTAGAGCGCGCTGGGACCGATAGCCGTATTGGAGTTCCCTGACGTGTTGTTAAAGAGCGCGCTATCCCCGCTCGCGGTGTTGTTGAGGCCCACGGTATTGCTGTAAAGCGCGCTAGCACCGCTCGCCGTATTGCTGGCGCCGCCGGTGTTGGCCGCCAGTGCATTGGCGCCGGTTGCAGTATTGAAGCTGCCCGCCGAATTGTTCTGAAGGGCGCCGCGACCGCTCGCGGTGTTGCTGTTGCCGGTGATCGCAAAGTTGCCGGCCAGCTCGCCGACAAAGGTGTTGTCGACGCCAGCGTTGTGAATGAACCGGTTTGCCCCTTTCAGGATATTCCCGGTGGTTGGCGTGGATGCCACCAGCGTCAGGTTGCCCGTGATGGTTCCGTTGCTACCGCTGCTTGCGGCGGCGCAAATCCAAGCCGTGCCATTCCACTGCGCGATTTCGCTGGCGGCACAGGCGACCGTCGGCAGCCGTTG
>CAYQKN010000243.1:0-3405 GCA_964417885.1 uncultured Burkholderiales bacterium
GAGGCGTTGCGCTTGCACAGCGCGCCGACCGCGGCGGCGGCCAGCATGAAGCGCTCGATCGCCGCCTCGTCGGCGGCGCGAAAATCACGGCAATAGCGCAGCACCGCCGGCAGCACACCGGCGGCGCCGTTGGTGGGCGCGGTGACGACCCGGCCGCCGGCGGCGTTTTCCTCGTTGACGGCGATGGCAAAGGCGCTGACCCAGTTCATCGCGCCCTCGCTGGCGTGCGAGTCGGTGTGGCGCAGGCGTTCGGCAATGCCCTTGGCGCGCCGGTTGACGTGCAGCCCGCCGGGCAGCATGCCGTCGGTGGCGAGCCCGCGATCGATGCAGTCGAACATGACGGTTTTCACCCGGCCAATGAATTCGCGCGTCGCCGCCTCGCCGTGCAGCGCGGTCTCGTTGGCCAGCAGCATCTCGTGCAGCGGCTTGCCGGCGGCGACGGCCAGCGCCAGCAATTCGTCCATGCTCTCGAAGTGGTACGGCACCCGCTGCTCGACGCCGCGCGGGCTGCCGACAAAGGCCTCGTCGGTATCGACCACGAAGCCGCCGCCGATCGAGTACATCTCGCGCTCCGCGATCGCCGCGCCGGCGGCATCGAAGGCCGAAAAGCGCATGCCGTTGGAGTGCACCGGCAGCAGGTCGATGCGGTTGAAGATCAGCTCGCGGTCGGGATCGAAATGCACCGTCCGGCGGCCGAGCAGCGACAGCTCGCGCGCGGCGCGTATCGCGTGCACCCGCGCCGGCACGCCGGCGATGTCGATGTGGTCCGGCGTCTCGCCTTCGAGACCGAGCAGGATCGCGACATCGGTGCCGTGACCGTGACCGGTGTGGGCCAGCGAGCCGAATAGCTCGACTTCGACCCGGTGGATGCGCGCGAAATCGGCCTCCGGCAACTCGAACAGGAAGCGCCGCGCGGCACGCATCGGCCCCACCGTATGCGAGCTGGAGGGACCGATACCGATCTTGAACATGTCGAACAGGCTGATGTACATGGTGAATCCCGGAAGAAAGTGCGCGTACTTTGCCACAAAGGCGCGCCGAGATTTCCAATCGGCACCGCCCTGAACCCCAGCACCGGCGCGGCGTTCCAGCCCTATGCCGCCAGGACGCCCGTCTTTGCTGGTTCTGCGGGCACCACCCGTGCGGAATTTCTGCGTTAAGCTTGCCGCATGAAACGCATTCTTTCCCTGCTGGCCGTGGTAGCGCTGCTGGTCGCCTGCAGCAAGGGGCCGCAACTGTCGCCGCTGGCCGGCAACGACGTGGTGCTGGCCTTCGGCGACAGCCTCACCTTCGGCACCGGCGCGTCGCCGGCGGAGTCGTATCCGGCCCGGCTGCAGGCGTTGATCGGTCGCAAGGTGGTCAATGCCGGGGTGCCGGGCGAGGTCAGCGCCGACGGTCTGGCGCGGCTGCCGGAGGTGCTGGACGAAGCGAAGCCGAAGCTGCTGCTGCTGTGCCACGGCGGCAATGATTTCCTGCGCAAGCAGAGCGAGGCCGCGGTGGCGGCCAACGTGCGCGCCATGATCAAGCTGGCGCGCGACCGCGGCATCGAGGTGGTGCTGATCGCGACGCCGAAGCCGGGCCTGTCGGTGTCGCCGCCGGACTTCTACGCCGAGGTCGCGAAGGAAGCGGCGATCCCGTTCGACGACGCGGTGCTGAAGCAGGTCCTGCGCGACAACGCGCTCAAGTCAGACCTGATCCACCCCAATGCGCCCGGTTACGCCGAGATCGCCGCGACCGTCGCCAAACTGCTGAAAAAGGCCGGCGCGGTCTAGCGAACCGCGGTAGCCGGCAGCATCAGCCACGCGCCCCAGGCCAGGTAAATCACACCGATCGTCAGCACGGTGCGCTGGGTCCACTGGCGGAAATTGGCGTCGGTCATGTTTTCCAGCACCCGCCGCGACAGCGTGGTGCCGGTGAATGCCAGCAGCACGCAGGCAATGGCCAGCGGCAGCGTGAGGCCATCGGCGGCGTGGCTGCTGATGGCGCTGATGCCGCCGAAATAGAAGATCTTGATCAGGTGGCCGAAGGTCTGGCTGGCGGCCTTGGTGGCGACCACGCCGCGCCGGTCCATTTTCGAGCTGACGAAAAACACATCCAGCAGCGGGCCGGACACGCCGGCCAGCAGCTGCAGGCCGGTGCAGACCGCGCCGCACAGCAGCGGATGGCCGCGCCGGTCGATGTTGAGCGCGAGGCTTTTCGGCAGCACGAAGCTGATGAACGGGGTCGCGCCGAGGATGAGATAGGCGACCGGCTTGCTGACCACCAGCTGCACCAGCACGAACAGGCCCAGCGCCAGCAACGCGCCAAGCACGTAGCCGCCCAGCACGCGACCGCTGATGTGGGGGCGCCACAGCCACGCGCGCCAGCCGTTGGACGCCATCTGCGTGATGCCGTGCAGCATCATCGCCGCCGGCAGCGGCAGCAGCGCCAGCAGCACCCCCATCAGGATCATGCCGCCGGCCATGCCGAGGATGCCGGAAATGAACGAGGTGATCAGCACCGACACCGCGATGCAGCCGAATACCAGCCATGAGGTCATGCGCGATCCGCGATTGGAAAACCAGACGCATGTTACCTGCCGGCGGGTGATCGTGTCGGCTGCGTGCATGATTGAATACCAAACTCAAGCACTGGCGCGCCTTGACAGGCTCTTTTGCCCTGCAAGCCGCGCCGGTGCTGGGGTTTTGCCTGCCGCCGGCCGGCCAACGACAACATTTGCCGCACGCGCCGGCGAATCGGCACAAAAAAATCCCCGCAGGATCGCCGCGGGGATTGACGTTGCGCCTGGCGTACAGGCTGCGGGAGATTCGCTGGAGGCTATTTGAACGAGTACGACACGCTGCCGAAGAACAGCCGGCCGCGCGGGTCGGTGTAGTTCGGATCGTAGCCGGCGAGGAAGCTGTAGATCTGGTTCGACACCGGCGGATTGCGATCGAACAGGTTTTTCACGCCGAGCCGGAACTTGAGCTGCTTGCTGGCGGCCCAGCTGCCGGTCAGGTCCCACAGCTCATAGCTGCCGACGCGGCGCGGCTGGCCATTCGGCAGCGGATTCTGGTCGCGATAGCCGAGGTAGAAGGTCTGCGACAGGGTGGCGGCCCACGGTCCCTGGTCATAGTTGAACGTGGCCAGGTGACGCCAGCGCTGCACCACCTGGTCGTTGGAGAACTTGCCGACGCCATCGACGAACGAACCGCCGCCACCGGTCTTGTACTCGATCACGTAGGTGCCGCTGAAGCCGATGCCAAAGCGGCCGATCGCCGTCTGCGGCAGCTTGAGGTCGAAGCCGAGATCGATGCCGGAGGTGTCGAGCGAGGCGGTGTTGCGCGGCCGCGCGTCGATCGACTCGATGAAACCCGGGATGCCGGGCAGCGACGGATCGGCCGGTGCGCGGGTGATGAAGTTGGA
>CAYQKN010000244.1:0-3382 GCA_964417885.1 uncultured Burkholderiales bacterium
TCCAGCCCGATCTGCGGCTTGGCCTGGATCTGGTTGATGCCCTCGATCTGGTATTCGACCGGGTCCTCGACGGTGATGATCTTGACGTCCGGCGTGTTGAGCTTGGACAGCGCGGTGTACAGCGTGGTGGTCTTGCCCGAGCCGGTCGGGCCGGTGACCAGCAGGATGCCGTGCGGCTGGTCGAGCAGGCCAATGAACACCTTGAGGTTGTCGTCGTCGAACCCGAGCGCGTGAAAATCCAGCGCCACGCCGCCCTTGTCGAGGATACGCATCACCACGCTCTCGCCGTGCATGGTCGGCACGGTCGAGACCCGCAGGTCGATCTCCTTGCCCTGCACCCGGAGCTTGATGCGGCCGTCCTGCGGCAGGCGGCGCTCGGCGATGTCCAGGTTGGCCATGATCTTGATGCGCGAAATCACCGCGGCTGACAGGCGCCGCGGCGGCGATTCGGTCTCATGCAGGACGCCGTCGATGCGGTAGCGCACGATCAGGCGGTTCTCGAATGGCTCGATATGGATGTCGGAGGCGCGGCGCTCCAGCGCGTGGTTGATGATCAGGTTCACCAGCCGGATCACCGGCGCTTCCGATGCCAGGTCCTTCAGTTGCTCGATGTCGCCGAAGTCCTGCTCGTCGTCACGGGTGGCGATGTTGTCGACAATCTGCCCCATCGACGACTTGCCGCTGCCGTACAGCTTTTCGTAAACGGTTTCGAAATCGTTGGTCGACAGCAGCCGCGGCACGATGTTTTTCTGTGTCGCCGCCGCCAGCGCGCGCAGGGTGAATTCGTCGGCCGGATCGGTCATCGCCAGCACTACCTCGTGCTCGGTCTCGTTGAGCGGAATGGCGTGCGACTCCTGCAGGAACCGCGGCGAGATCGCATCTTCAAGGATCGGCAGTTCCGGAAACTCGGCCGCTTCGACGATGGTCCAGCCGCGTTGCCGCGCCAGGGTTTCCGCCAGGTCCCGGCCGGAAATCATGCCCATCCGGGTCAGGATCGAACCGAGCTTTTCGCGCGCATCGGTGGCATTGAGCGCGGACTCCTGCACCTTCAGCGCGCGATCAAGATTGGCGGGATCGAGTTTGCCGCCTGCAATCAGCATTTCACCCAGCTTGTCGACTGCTGCCGGGCGTGCCGCGGCAGCGGTCATTTCGGGAATCGGTTCGGCCGGATCGTGCAAAAGAATGCCTTTGATTATTAAGCTAAAAAGAGATACGCAGTATAGCAGCGACACCTTTTGCCGCCGCGCCAGAGAGCGGGCTTGTAGGGACTGGCCGACCGCGCCATCGGTTCGCGGAATTATTCAACGTCTACATATTCTGCTACTCGCAGCATCAATAAGCGCGCCGGGTAGCGCAATGCGGCCATCGATGGCGACTGTCGCACCAAATCATGCCGGCGAACTCGCGAGACCGGCACAGCCCGAATGCAGCGAGACAAACTCTAGCACTGACGCGGCTTACCGGACGAAAATGCTCGGAAAGCCGCGCCAGCGCTAGAGTTTTAATTGTCGCCGTTCGGCCATGCATTCACCGAGCTGGTGCTGCCAGCCGTCAATCGTGATGCCCAGCGCACGTTCGATTTTCTCCACCGCCAGCACCGAGTAGGCCGGGCGCCTGGCCGGCGTCGGGTACTCCGCGGTGGTGAGCGGCACCACCCGCGCCGCCCGACGCTGATCCGCTGGCATCGCCTCAACAATAGCCGAGGCAAAACCATGCCAGGAGGTGCTGCCGGCCGCCGTCAGGTGATAGATACCGGCTGGAATTCTCAACTCAAAGCCGCTGACCTGCGGCAGCACACAGAGCCCGCTGACGGCACTGACCGAATGCACCCAGGTTGGCGAACCAATTTGGTCTGCCACCACCCGCAGTTCGTCGCGCTCCGCGGCCAGTCGCAGCATGGTCAGGAAAAAATTCTGCCGGCGGTTGCCGTACAGCCAGCTGGTACGCAGGATCAGGTGGCGGCTGGCGATCGCGGCCACGGCATGTTCACCGGCCAGCTTGCTGCGACCGTAGGCACTCTGCGGGCCGGTCGCGTCACTTTCCCGGTAGGGTTGATCGGCCGCACCGTCAAATACGTAGTCGGTTGAATAGTGAATCAGCGGCACCCCCAGCCGATGCGCTTCCTCGGCCAGCACGCCGGGCGCCTCGCCGTTGATGCGCATCGCCAGTTCTGGCTCGCTCTCCGCCTTGTCGACCGCCGTATAGGCGGCGGCATTGAGAATCAATGCCGGATTGATTTCACGGCAGCGCGCGCGCAGCGCGTCGGGTGACGCAAGGTCGAGCCCGTTCCGATCGTATGCAAACACCTTGCCCAACGGCGCGAAGGTTCGCTGCAGCTCCCATCCCAGCTGGCCGTCGGCGCCGGTGATCAGGATGCGCGGCCGGTCTGCTGCAACGGTCTTCATTCAAACAGTTCGGCGTCCGCCAGCGCGCGCGCGTTCAGGTCGGCCGCCTTCAGTTGCGGCGCGCCGGTCTCGGCCAGCGGCCAGTCGATGGCAAGCGCCGGGTCGTTCCACAGCAGGCTGCGGTCGAACTGCGGCGCGTAGTAGTCGGTTGTCTTGTACAGGAATTCGGCGTGGTCCGAGGTAACGATGAAGCCATGGGCGAAACCGGCCGGCACCCACAGCATGCGTTTGTTCTCCGCCGACAGGCGAACCGCAACATGGCGGCCGAAGGTCGGTGAGCGCCGGCGGATGTCGACCGCCACGTCAAACACCTCGCCAGTCACCACCCGCACCAGTTTGCCCTGTGGCTGGCGGATCTGATAATGCAGGCCGCGCAGCACGCCCCTGACCGACTTCGAGTGATTGTCCTGCACAAACGACACCGAGGCCCCGATTGCCTCGCGGAACGTGCGTTCGTTGTAACTCTCGAAGAAAAATCCGCGCTCATCGCCGAAAACTTTTGGCTCAAGGATCTTGATGTCGGCAATCGCCGTATCGATGACGTTCAACATCTCTCCCTAAAATACCCGTTCGGTCAGCATGCGCACCAGATACTGGCCGTAGCCATTCTTCAGCATCGGCGCCGCCAGTGCCTCGACATCAGCAGCGGAAATCCAGCCGCGGCGGTAGGCAATTTCTTCGGGACAGGCGATTTTCAGCCCCTGGCGCCGCTCGATGGTCTCGATGTACTGCGAGGCCTCGAGCAGGGATTCGTGGGTGCCGGTATCCAGCCAGGCCATGCCGCGCCCCATCACTTCGCAGGTCAGCGAGCCTTGCTCAAGGTACAGGCGATTGAGGTCGGTGATTTCGAGTTCACCGCGCGCGGACGGCTTCAGCCCGGCCGCCAATTCACACACCTGCTGGTCATAGAAATAGATGCCGGTGACGGCATAGCGTGATTTTGGCCTGGCCGGCTTTTCTTCCAGCGAGATCACGCG
>CAYQKN010000245.1:0-3373 GCA_964417885.1 uncultured Burkholderiales bacterium
GAGGAAGACAAAAAACCATAGCAGGAAGGGCAGCTTCGCGCCCGAGAACCACATCAGCATCTCGTGCGTGAGGAGCTGGCTTCCGCGCGTGAAATTGCCTGAGTTGCGCTGCACATTTCCGCGCGCGCTGTGATGAATGAGGGGGATGTTGCGCCCGTTCGATCGAATGTCCTTACGCGCCATGGTAGGTCTCCAGACGCTTGTCGGTTTCAGCGAGGATGCGATCGCGATATTCGGGGAATTGCTCGCGGATGATGATGTCGAGAGCGAGGTGCTGAAACTCGTTGATCCGCGCGAGCCGCCGCTGGCTTCCAGCGAGAATCTGGCCGGCTCCAAGGAAGGCGTCGACCGCGTGCCGGATGAGGTCTGAGGCGGTGCATTCGCGCTCGGCCGCGATCGCGACTAGACGGTCATATTTGCTGCGGTCGAGCCTGACCGTGCAATGCTTGTTGGGGGTCATCAAAACCAGGCCTCCTAGCAGGGAGGCTGGTGGGGTCTCAGAAACCTGCCCGTCTTATAGTTCAGCCATGCCCGCATGGCAAGAATTCTCGATCTGGCGAGCGGCCCGTGTTCTCGCGTAACACACTGAAATGCCCGCAAAATAGCGGTTTGCGTGTGGGCGCCACATGCGTCCCACAGGCGAACACGCGCGGTTTTCGCCTCATCTTCTTGAAAACGCGAAGAAAGCTCCTGCACCCTGGTGCGTAGGGTGTGCTGTCAAGTTCCGATATTTCCCGCGCCCAGCCCAGTGTGCTTGCGCCGTCTGATCTCGGGCCACAAGTCGGGATTTCCTGCGGGCTTGGGCGAGAAAGCGACAATCGAGCGGTGGACGCCGGGCTAGCATTTGGACCGTCCGTGTTCTCGAAAAATTCCGGATTGGGGACCAAATAGCCATCATCGGTTCCAATGGCAGTGGGGGCCGGTGGCATGCACGCCTTCCGTTCCAGTGCGCTGCGTTGGGGGTCGCGAACAGTGGTAAAATCCGTCGGCGCCACGGCCTGAATGAGCGAGCGTTGCATGGCCCAACCGCTTCAATCTCGGCGCTCCTGATTGACTCATGGGACTGATGGCAACCGCCAGTTATATTGCAATGTTGCGCAACAGGATCACCGTGAAGATTGACCCAACTTGGCGCGACGTTCGCGAGTCACTCGCGGATGTAACCCGCTGCAAGCGTATTGGCCAAAGTTGGGAAATTGTATCCCACAGGCAACCGTGATGTGAGCTATGCATGACTAAACCATGGAATGTGCAATGAGCACGTTTCAAGGAGTACAGTCATGAAGAAGCTTGCTTTGATTGTTCCCGCCCTGGCGATGGTTGCCATCGCCCCCCAAGCTGCGCTGGCCAAGGCTTCGGGCATCACCATGGCCCAGGCGCGCGTGATCGCATTGAAGGTGGCACCGGGGCGGGTCGAGAAGGCCGAGCGTGAACGCGAGGGCGGCGGCGAGCGATATTCGTTCGACATCCGCCAGGGAAACCGGATTCACGAGATCGGCGTGGATGTCCGGACCGGCCGGATCGTCGAAGACAAGTTCGAACCGCTGAACGCCAGGGACTAGGCCGAACGGTGCTGCGCATCCTCCTTGCCGAAGACGATAAGGACACTCGCCAATTCGTCGAGCGCGGGCTCGGCGAACTCGGGCACAATGTCGTCGCAGCGGTAAATGGGGAGGATGCGCTTCACCTCGCTTTGACCGAGCAGGTGGACGTGATTGTTCTGGACCGGATGATGCCAGAACTGGACGGCTTTTCGGTTCTCAAGCGTCTGCGGGCAGGCGGGGTGTCAGCCCCGGTACTGATGCTGACGGCGCTCGGGCGGATCGAGGATCGTGTCGATGGTCTTGAGGCGGGAGCCGACGATTATCTGGTCAAACCATTTGCCTTCAGTGAACTGGCGGCGCGGATTCAGGCACTGGGACGGCGCTCGTCTCCGGCATCCATCACCACTCAGCTGAGTGCGGGCGAGATCGAAATTGACCTGTTGACCCGTGAGGTGCGGCGTGGGGGCAAGACGATCTTGCTTCAACCGCGCGAATTCCGCTTGCTGGAGGAATTGATGCGCCATGCGGGTGAGTTCGTGACCCGCACCATGTTACTCGAACGGGTGTGGGATTTCCATTTCGACCCGCAGACCAAGATCGTCGAAACGCATATGAGCCGACTGCGTTCCAAGCTCAACGAGGGTGGACGGACCGATCCAATCGAGACGGTGCGCGGCGTTGGTTACAGGCTGCGTGCGGCATGAGGCTGCGCCTGCTTCCCAGCAGCGCCGCCAGTCGCATCGCTTGGGTCGCGTTCATCGCCTATGCTGCCGCCATGCTGGTTCTGGGAACGGCCGTATTCTTCGCAACCCATTCCGCATTCTCCCGTCAGATCGATGCGACGATCGAGCAATCCTCGCGATCATTACAGCGCGAATATGGCGACGATGGCATCCGGGGCGTCATTGAGGCCGTCAACCAGTCGCACGGACCAGGCCCGATCTCGCTGGGGACAGCTTTGTTCGGCCCCAGTGGCGCGCGTATTGCTGGAAACCTGCAAACGAAAATGCCGCCCTTGGGCTGGCACAAAATCCTGTTTGAAGATCCGCTTGAAGGCCCCGATCCAGCGCGCGCCAAGAGCACGCCGCTGCCAGGTGGGTATCGCCTGGTAGTCGCGGCCGATCTTGAATCGCTCGAGGCGATCGACCGCACCATACTTGCGATGTTCGCGCTGGCCTTTGGCGCACTTCTGCTGCTCGGGCTTGGCGGCGCATTTCTGCTCGCAGGGTATCTTAAGCGCAGGCTTGCCGGGATCGAGATGGCCGCCGCTGCGGTCATCGAGGGCGACCTTGCCCAACGTGCCATGGTAGGGAACACCGGAGACGAATTTGACCGGATCGCGGCATCCATCAATGCCATGCTTGACCGGATAGCCGGGCTCATCACCAACCTACGTCAGGTCAGCGGCGATCTGGCGCATGATCTGCGGACGCCGCTCTCGCGCCTGCGCAATCAGCTCGAGCGCCTTCGGGGGGCAACCGATGAGGCTGAAAGTACTGAGCTTGTCGAGCAATCGATTACCCAGTCCGAGGATGTCCTGTCACTTTTCGATGCGATCTTGCGAATTTCGGAAGTTGAAGAGGGAAGCCTGAAGCGGGCCTATTCGCGCGTTGATCTGACTGCGCTCGTGAGCGAACTCGGTGAAACGCTGATCCCGCTAGCTGAGGATTCCAAACGCAACTTGACCGTCATGGTTGAACCCGGACTTGTGGTTTTCGGTGATCGCGAATTGCTCGCCCAGGCGCTGATCAATCTCGTCGAGAATTCCCTCAGGCATACTGTCGAAGGGACGCAAATCCGGATGGAGGCCCACGCCGAGGGCAAGGGAG
>CAYQKN010000246.1:0-2106 GCA_964417885.1 uncultured Burkholderiales bacterium
CGCAGGCCTTGGATAGCCGCATCGGTGTGTTCAGGACTGTTCTGGATATGGGATTCATCGCGCAGGGTCGTGATGCCTGACTCCAGCGCCGATACCGCGCCCAGGAGATTGCCGGCATACACGTCCTCGGCAGTGAAAAGGTTGCCGTACGGAATCAGGAACTTGTTCAGGTAGTCAAGAAACTCCCAGCCGACGCCGATGTGGCGCAGCGCGGTCTCCCAGGTGTGGCGGTGCGTATCGATGAAGCCGGGGAGCGCGAGCATGTTGCTCGCTTCGATGATGTCGTCGGCGTGCGCTTCGAGCCGCGCCCCGATCGCAGCGATCTTGCGCCCCTCGATCAGGATGTCGCCGCGCAGTTCACCGAGCGTGGCGTCCTGAGTCAGGATGCGGGCACCGCGTATGAGCGTGCGATGGCCGGCCGTGGATCCTGATGTCATGGTGGTTCCCTGGCTTATGCCGTCACAGCTGCCGAACTGGAGGCGATGGAGCGCCCTGTGCGTATCGCTGCTTCGAACTCCTGCAGCAGCGCTGCAGCGTCGGACGAGGTCGATGCGCTGCCCCAAACGAAGAAGTCAGGCCGTACCAGCACGGTGGTGCGCCCGATCGACGCCAGCCAAGCTGCATAGGTGCCGTTGAGGTCGATCACCGGCGCACCACTGCCCTCCGCACCGACCTGCGCGATCACCGCGCCAATGCGCTTCAGGAAACCGGTCTGCTCGGGCGGGAGCGCGGACGGGTCGCTGGTGATCAGCACCCAGCCACGACCGACGATGTCGTCGAACAGACCCTCGGCTCCATTGAACCTCACGCGCCCCTGGTGTCCCATCGAGCCGGCCGTCGGGTCGTTGGCGCGGCAGAAGGCTTTCGGCCCGGGCGGCACCGTCAACGGCGGCATCAGCGACGGGTCCTTCTGCGCCGCGAAGAATCCGGCGTTGCGATGTTCGGCGATCACCGGATCGGTGATCACGCAGCCAGCGCCGATCTCCCGCGACAGGTCCATCCAGCCGATGAAGTTCGGCTTGCGGTCATCCATGTAGGAGTCGAGCAGCGTCGCAGGTGCGATGCCCTTCATGACGAGGTCCAGGCGCCACGTCAAGGCCGACACGTCCCGGATGCCGTTGCACATGCCTTCGCCCGTGAACGGCCACAGCCGATGTGCCGCATCGCCGACCAGGAAGATCCGATCCCGTTGCCACTCCTTCGCCACCTTTTCGCGGAACCGATAGACGGGTCGACGCAGCAGCTCGACGTCGTCTTGCGTGACCCAGGGCTTCAGAAGCGACCAGATGCGAGCCTCATCGAAGTCTTCGGGCTTCTCGTGGGGCAACAGTGTGAACTCCCAGCGACGATGGCGCTTGCCAAGCTGGAAGAGGCAACCCGGACGCGCGGGATCGGCAAACTGGCCGTTGTCGAACTCGAACTTCAGCGGACGCTTCTGTCGTGTGTCGATGACCAGTTGGTCGACATCTTCCCGCCCACTCCATTCCTCGATGCCGAGCGCCTCGCGAACGAAGCTGTTCGCTCCGTCGGACCCCAGCAGATACTTGCCTCGAACCTGGAACTCTCCTCGCTCGGCCGACCGGAAGGTGGCGGTCACGCCGCCCTCGTCCTGGGCAATGGCCGTGGCCTCGCACCCGAGGGAGACGGTGACCTTGCCGCTTTCGCGGACCCTTCGATCGATGGCCGTCTCGAGTTCGTTCTGGTAGAAGCGCCAGTGCGAGTTCCAGCCATTCGGCCCGATGTCACTCCAGTCCAGATTGAGCAACAGGTCACCGCCGAAGGCCTTGGTCCGCATGTCGTAGTGCTCCCACGGGACGGCGTCCTCGAGAAAGTCCTGGACGGCGCCGACACGCTGCAGGGTCCGCACGATCTCGTCGTCGACGTGTCCGGCGCGAGACAGGCCGTACAGACGCGGATACTTCTCGAATGCGGCGACGCTGTACCCGTACTGGCCGAGTTGGGCGCACGCCATCTGGCCGACCGGGCCGTAACCGATGATGATGAAGTCGCAGGTTTCCATGGTGAGTCTCCGGTCTTGACAGGTCTATGCGGCAATCGCCGGCGCGCCGGTCGTGGTGGTGTCATCCGCCAGCGTCGCCGCGACGG
>CAYQKN010000246.1:2116-3283 GCA_964417885.1 uncultured Burkholderiales bacterium
CGTTTACTCGGCAGCAGGAAGTGAGCCAGGGCTGGCAACAGAACCAGGGCACCGACCATGTTCCAGACGAACATGAAGGCCAGTAGCATGCCCATGTCGGCCTGGAACTTGATCGGCGAAAACACCCAGGTCGCCACACCGACGGCCAGCGTCAGGCCGGTGAGCATGACGATGCGGCCGGTGAACAGCAGCGCCTGGTAGTACGCCTGCGACAGTCCCTTGCCGGCGCGGAGCTGCGCGAGCGTGATCGACAGGATGTACAGCGCGTAGTCGACGCCGATGCCTACCCCGAGGGCAATCACGGGCAAGGTGGCCACCTTCACCCCCATGCCCAGACCCACCATCAGTGCCTCGGCGAGCACCGAGGTCACGACCAACGGGAGCACCGCACAGATGACGGCACGCCACGAGCGGAACGTGACAAGGCAGAGCAAGGCGACCGCACCATAGACCCACAGCAGCATCTCGCGGCTGGCCTGCTTGACGACGATGTTGGTTGCGGCCTCGATGCCGGCGTTTCCCGCGGCGAGCAGGAACTTGACATCGTCGGTGCTGTTTTCCTTCGCGAAGGATTCGGTCATGGCAACGACGCGCGATAGTGTGTCGGCCTTGTGGTCCTTCAGATAGACGAGCAGGGATAGCGTGTTGCAGTCGGCGTTGAAGAGTTCAGGCGGTACCTGGTTGGTCACCGAGTTCAGCATGCTCTGGGTCGGCAGCAGTTCGTACCACTTGGCGTTGCCCTCGTTCATCAGCACCAGCACCTGGCGGGTCAGGCTCGACAGCGAAGCCGTCGACTCCACCCCCTCCAGCCTGCGCAACTCCCATTCGAGCCGGTCGACCCGCACCTGCGCCGCGTAGCTGGCGCACTGGTTCGGGGGCGTCTTCACCATGACGACGAACACGTCGCTGCTGGCCCCGTAGTTCTGCGACACAAAGGCGGCGTCGCGGTTGTAGCGCGAGTCGGCACGAAGTTCAGGTGCGCCCGGATCGAGGTCACCGATCTTCAGTTGCAGGCTCACCAGGAAGCCGGCGACACCCAGCACGACGCCAGTGACCACCGCGCGTGCTGCCCAGCGCCTCTGGGTGAAGAGGTCGAGGAAGTGCCACATAACGTGTTTGTCCGTGCCTGCAGCGTCGGCGACCTCGGCCTTGAGACTCCGTTCGGCC
>CAYQKN010000247.1:0-3256 GCA_964417885.1 uncultured Burkholderiales bacterium
CGCCCGAGGTGTTCGAGCAGGCGATCCGGCAGATCGCGGCCAGCGAAGGCGGCACGCCGAAGGCGTAACCCGGATCTGCTGCGCGTGTCTAGCCGGGTTTTCCATCCAGCCGGGCACGCGTCAGCACCGGCCAGTAGCGCACCGCATAGAGCCCCATCGCCGCCGCCCACAGCAGCGCCGACAGCTGGACCCCAGCCATATACAGGGAAGGCGAAGCGATGCCGGCAAACACACGTACCACGGCCGCCACCTGGATCAACACAAACATCGCCAGTTCATAGCCGTCGGCCGCCAGCGGTCGTCCGGTATGGCCCTTGGCGGTACGCGTCATCATGCCGATGGTCAGGCCGCCGATCGCACCGACGGTCAACGCATGGATCGCATACGACCCCGCCAGCAGATCCAATGCCACCAGGCCGCGCAGCGCCAGGTGCAACACGATCCAGCCGTATGCGGCGTGCAGGATCCACACCAGCGGCGTGCCGAGCGTGCGCCACGGTTTCCACAGGTACAGTCGCAGCCCGTGCGCCAGCGCGCCGAGCAGAACGACGACGGCGACCACCGCCTGCGGCAGCTGCAGCAGGTCGGCCACGAACAGCAGCAGCACGCTGCCGAGGGCGACTTTTTCCAGCCACACCCGGCGGGTGGCATTGGCGCCGGGAACGCCGTTGTTGGTGAACATCGGTATCACGCGCCCGCCCATGACCGCCATGATGAACAGCACCACATCCAGCGCCAGTTGCAGTCCCAGCTGCGGCGATATGCTGAACAGTTCGCGCAGCGCCATATGCATCGCGCCGATCAGCGCCCCCATCAGGACCAGCAGGCCGACAAAGAAATAGTTGCGCACATTGCGTGAACGCAGGATCGGTATGCCGATTGCCACCGCGATGGCGACCGGAAAGGCCGCGTTCACCACCGTCGACGCCAGCGCGAACGGTGTCAGCACCAGCAGCCGGCCGGCGACCCACAGTGCGGCCAGCGCCATCAGCGGCGCTCCGCTCGGTGTCGGCTGGTTGGTCCAGGCCCGCACCGCCGTCAGGAGGAAGCCGGCAATGACGGCCGTGGTGTAGCCGAACAGCATTTCATGGCCATGCCAGACCGCACCCTGCAGGTAAGCGGACGACAGCAGGCCCGAGACCTGGGCCACCCACAGCAGCACGCTCGCGGCGCCGAAGATCGTGGCCAGCAGGTAGAACGGACGGAAACCCAGGTTCCACAGGGCGAAGCCGCCGCGCGCGGGCGGGCCGGTGGGCGCAGCCGGTGAAATCAGCGGCAGTTCATTCATGGCGGCTCCTGGCTCGCCGGAAGCCGGCGGGCGGTTCGTTGTCGATTCGCCAGGCATCGCCATGCCGGGCAAGTTGCATAGCGCGCCTCGCCATCACGCCCGCCTCAGGAGGATCGTGACCAGCAGCGACGAGTCCTCGATCGCGGTGACCGCATGCGGCTCCGCGTCATCGAGGTAAACCAGGCTGCCGGCACGCAACATTTGCGTGCGGCCCAGCGCCTCGAATGCCACCACCCCTTCCAGGCATTGGATGGTCAGCGCGCCCGCGGCGCGGTGATCCGGCGCCGCCTTGCCGGCCGGCAGTACAAACCTGAACACCTCGAGGTGCGGGGCCCGGATGAGCGTGGTCGAATGGGTGCCGCGCAGTGCCGCACCCAGCGGCCGCACATCGATCAATTCACCCGGTGCGGCGTGGGGGATGGCCATGAATACTCCTTGTGTAAACGTCGGATTGCGACCAATCGATGCGATTCCGCGATGGCGGCTGCAGCATCATGCCGCCGGCAGTCCGCGATAGCCGTCGAGCAACAGCGGGAACAGTTGCCGTGCGCGCTTTTGCATCGCCGCCTCGTCACCCGCCAGTGCCGACTGGATCACCAGCGCCTGTACCGCGCCGATGTAGAGCATCGGCGCCAGGGCAACGTTGAGGCCGGCGGGCAGTTCGCCGGCCGTCCTGGCGTGGTTGAACAGCAGGCCCAGTCGCTTGCCGTAGGCGGTCATCATGTCGCGCACTTCGCGGCGCACCGGCGAATCGTCGGCGTACTGTAGTTCATGAAACAGCACCCGCGGCACGCCGGGGTTGGCGGCGATGAACGACACATGCGCCATGAATGCCGCCTCGATTTTCGCCAGCGGTGAGGCGTGCCGGGCAATGGCGGCGTTGATCGCCTCGCCGAGCGAGACTCGCACCCAGGCAAACACCGCCAGCCAGATCGCCTCCTTGTCCGGAAAATGCCGGAACACCGCGCCCTGCGTGACGCCAATCCGGTCGGCAATGGCCTGGGTGGTGATGGCATCCGGGCCGCGTTCGCGCGCCAGCGCCAGCACGGCGGCAACAATTTCCCGTTGCCGCTCATCGCTGGTCAGGCGAAGTCGCGGCGCGGTCTGCGCGGACGGCGTGGCGTTGCGGGAGGCGGGGCGGTTCACGTGGTTGCGATTAAGTAAGTAATTGAGTACTATCTTACTGGTGTCGCGGCCGATTGGCAAACGCGCCCGCCGAGGAAAATGAAACATGTCCTTCCCGCTTTTTTTTGATGCCGTACCGCGCATCACCCTGCGCGATCCGCTGGCGCGTTTTCTCGGCGCAGCCGACGGCGGCATCCTGGAATACACCTACGCCGACGCCGTCAAGCTGGCCGGGCACTCCTGCCCGACCGTGGCCTCCGCCTACCTGATGACCCGCACCGCCCTGCGCGCGCTCTACCCCGACCCCGCCGTCCTGCCGGAACGCGGCGGCATCCGGGTCGAACTGCATCAGGAATTGCTAGACGGCGTGACCGGCGTCGTCGCCAACGTGTTGAGCCTGCTGACCGGCGCGACCCATGAATCCGGCTTCAAGGGCATCGGCGGCCGCTTCGATCGCCGCGGCCTGATGTCCTGCGGTGTTGCGATGCCGGGTCAGGTACGCTTTGCGCGCGTGGACACCGGCGCCAATGTCAGCGTGTCGACCCGGCTTGAGCGGATCGCGCTCGATCCGCGCATCCCGCCACTCATGCCACGCTGCCTGCGGGGCGAGGCAACGGCGGAAGAAGCGTTGCTGTTCCGTTCGCTATGGCAAACTCGGGTCCAGACGTTGACCGAACACGCGGACGATGCGGAAATTTTCGTTGTTCATCATTGAGGAGATTCACATGTCACTCCCCCGCACCCTGCTTTCCAGCGTCATCGTCACCCTGTTCGCGCTCAGCGCCGGTCACCCCGCGCAGGCCGCCGATCCCCACCAGGGCCAGCACGGCACCGCCGTCAAAC
>CAYQKN010000248.1:0-3204 GCA_964417885.1 uncultured Burkholderiales bacterium
CCCAACCAGCGCAAGACCTGTTACACCAGCATGCCGTGGCGGCCGTGCGCGTCGGAGGGCGGCATGTGCCAGTTCTCCGGTGCGGCGTCGGTGACGTACGGCGCCGGCTCGCAATGGCGAACCCGCAATTTCCAGAACGGCGCGCCATGCAACAACAGCGCGTTCGGCGGCGATCCCGCGCCCAACCAGAAAAAGATGTGCTACCTCGAAGGATCGGCCGGCACCACCGTGTCCAACCGGATCGATTCGCGCTGGGCACGCTGCGCCAATGAAGGCGGCAATTGCCGGGTCGGCGGACAGCGCTCGGTGGCGTACGGCGCGCAGGGCAAGTGGGTCTATCGCACCGCATCGGGAAACATCACCTGCAGCAATGACACATTTCGCCGTGATCCGAACCCGGGCGTCGCCAAAGCCTGCTACCTCGAGCCCTAGTCGTGCCATCGCGCAGTCGCCGCTGCCAGGCCCGCCGAGCAGGCGGCCTGGCCGGCGACAGACTCGCGCGAGCCAGCGCCGCCGCGTCAAACTGAAAAGGAAGCCCATGTCCCGCCAATATTCACTGGTCGTTGTCGTCCTGTCCGGCATGCTGCTGGCGCCGTTGCCGGCCGCGGCGGCCGACAGTGGTGTCGCCACGGTGCGGGTTGGCAAGGAGATCAAGACGGCGTTTGGTCGCATCAAGCAACTGCAGGATGGCGACGTGTCGTGCGTGATGGTGATGGACGACGACCGCGGCCGCGAGTTCATCGAGTCCGGCGCCTTCGAGCTGTGCGAGCAGAAAAAAACGCTGATCGGCAAGCGCGTGCAATTGCGTTACCGGATGGAAAAAGTGCTGGCCGAATCGTGCCAGGGCAATGTCGACTGCGGCAAATCGGACACGGTCGCACTGGTGACAGGCGCAACCGTGGTGGGAGGCGGGGCACCGTTGTCCCCCGCGCCGGCGCCGGCCAGGCAGGCCTCGTTTTGCACGTCGCAAGAAACGCTGCTGTTGGGCTGCGCCGCCGGTGCCCGGCTGATGTCGGTGTGCGCGTCGCGCGATCTCGATGCCGCGAAAGGCTATATCCAGTACCGCTTCGGCAAGCCGTCCGGGGCGCCGGAGCAAGTGGTACCGGAAGGCTTCGTCCACCCGTCCAAGGCAGTCACCGGCAGTAGCGAGACCTATGCCGGCGGCGGTGCGGTCTGGCTGCGTTTCCGCAAGGGCGACCATGCCTATGTCGCCTATTCCGGCATCGGTCGCTGGGGCCCCAAGGGCAGTCCGCTGGCCAAGGACGGCGTCGCGGTGGAACGCAACGGCAAGCTGATTGCCAATGTCAAATGCACCGGTGGCGTGGCCGGCGAACTGAGCCCGGACTGGTTCGAAAAAACCGGCGTCAGCGTGCGCAAGGACGAGGAATTTTTTCTGCCCTGACGCAGCCGCTCATTCGCCGCACTGGAAGGGAATCGCCAGGCTGCGCGTCACGGTAGAGCCGGTCACCCGCGCGGTAATGCTCAACGGTTCGCAGCCGACCCCCTGCAGCAGGAATGGCACATGAAAAATGCCAGCGGCGCTGAGCACACCAACCTCGCCTGACTGCTGCGAAATCTTTTTGCCGGTGCGGGCGTGGGCCACCTCGATGGACACCTGCCGCTTCGCCGCATTGGCGTTCTCCGGTCCGCTGACCACCACATCGAGGCCCAGCACCGTCGCAGGCTCCAGCGCCGAACCTTCACCCGTGGTGACATTGCGCAGCACGGTGGTGCCATCGATCAGGTCCGAGAATGTGCCGCTGTGGTGGTAGAACAGCCGTGCCTCGATGCGCAGCGGCAGCAGGGCGACTTCCGGCGGCGCCGCCTTGCTCGCGACCGGTGGATTGCGCATCGCGCTGAAGCGCTGGAAGACGTCGTTCCAATTGCTGATGACCTGTTCGCAGCGCGCCGCACTGAGGGTGAACCGGGCGCACTGTCCGGACTGGTAATCCTTGCGCTGGCAACACTCGACTTCCGCCGGCGGCAGCAGCGCGTCGGCGCGTGGCGCGACGGCAAGCCCGGCCAGCAGGAGCATCGCCGGCACACCGGCATGGCGCCGGCGGCGGTCGGTGGCGTGGTCGCGGACAGGTCGGTTCATGATGGGGCAGGATCTCTCAGGTTGGCGTTGCAGGCGAATGCGTGGCGTGGTGATTCGGCCGCGCCGTCGAGCCGGTCGCCGGCAAGCCACGACGGCATGTCAGTCGGCTTTCTTGTTCAACTGTTTCTGGAATGCGATGTCGTTTTTGGTCATGCGTTTGGGCGTCTGCGGGCCCATGCTGTTGACCAGCGCGACGAACGCGTCCAGTCCGCACGGCTGGGTAACCGGCCGGGTCTCGTCGCCGACCCATTCGCTGAGAAAGAACAGACCGTCGCGCGTGCTGGTCAACACATATTGATGATCGGCGCTGCGCGCGTTCAGGCGGGTCAGGGCAGAAGCGGCACGGGTGGAACGCATGCGGGTCTCGGTGAAATGGCAGGTGCCTATTGTGCAGGCTCGCCAGCCAATTGCAATGGCGTCCGGTGCGTGGACAAACTCCAGCACTGGCGCGGTGTTCCAGCCATTTTTGCCCGGAGAGGCCCGCCAGTGCTGGGGTTTGGCCTCCAGATGACACCATGCCGGCGCTGCCTCAGGTGCCGGGCACTCGATCGACACCGACCGCACGCAGCGACGATGGTGAGCGAATCGCCCGGCGCCAGCCTGCGCGCGCCGGTGCCGGGTGCGCCGCGCAGGCAAAACGCGCAATCGAGGCGCCGATATGCGGACAGAATGTCATCGTGCTGTCACCATGATGCAGCGTCAGCACGCGACCGGTCATTCGCCGGTGCTGCTGAATTCGGCCAGGAACGGCTCGGGCGGCTGTGGGCGGCCGCGGCTGCCGAGCTGGCGCACCGGGTCGATTCCCGCACGCAGCAGGTGATCCCAGTAGTCGTCCGAACTGTATTGCGCCGGCCGGTACTGGCGCGCACCGGGCTGGTTCCAGTCGTGCCAGGGCCGCAGCGGATCGATGTGCGCACCGATCCGGGAATTGAGGATGATGACCTTGCCGACCGACTCCAGCACCGCCCGGCTTATCGTGCCCGCCGGTTGCTGTTCGGTGGCGTAGGTGTCGGCCGGTCCCACCGTGCAGGAATAGCCCGCGATGCCGGCGACCTTGTCGTAAGGCGTGCAGCGCTGCCCGCGAAACCACTGCCGGCCGAGATGAA
>CAYQKN010000249.1:0-3169 GCA_964417885.1 uncultured Burkholderiales bacterium
GCGGCTAGGCCTCGACCAGGCCCTTCTTTTTCAGCATTGGTGTCACCGTCGGCGCGCGCCCGCGGAATGCCTGGTAGGCCTCGGCCGGGTCGCGGGTGTTGCCGGTGGAATAGATATGCTGCTTCAGGCGGGCGGCAACGCCGGCATCGAACGGGTCACCCGCCTCGACGAAGGCTTCGTAACCATCCGCGTCCAGCACTTCGGCCCACAGGTAGACGTAGTACTGCGAGGAATAGCTGGAGCCGGCAAACAGGTGACGGAAGTGCGCAAGGCGGTGGCGCATGACGATATCGTGCGGCATGCCGATCCGTTCCAGTTCGGCGCGTTCGAACGCGTCGGCGTCGAGCCCCTCCATGTTGGTCAGCGCGTGCATCGCCAGGTCGACCAGCGCGGAGGCGGTGTATTCGACGCTGTCGATGCCCTGGTTGAAGCGCCGGGCGGCCTTGATCTTGGCGATCAGTTCATCCGGAATGGCCTCACCGGTATCGACGTGGCGGGCATGCCGCTTCAGCACCGCAGGTTCCGACAGCCAGTGTTCGAACAGCTGCGAGGGCAGCTCGACAAAATCGCGCAGCACCTGGGTGCCGGACAGGCGCTCGTAGCGCACGTCGGACAGCAACCCGTGCAGTCCGTGGCCGAATTCGTGGAACAGCGTGCGCGCGTCGTCGAACGACAGCAAGGTTGGCGAACCCTTGGCGAAATTGTTGTTGTTGACGATGATCGGCAGGATGTTCCGATCGCCGTCGATACGGCTTTGCAGGCGGAAGCTGCTCATCCAGGCGCCGCCGCGCTTGGTGGCGCGGGCGAAGTTGTCCTGCAGGAACAGGCCCGCCGCCTCGCCCTGGGCGTTGCGCACTTCGTAGACTTTCACATCGGCCTGGTAGCCCTTCAGGTCCGGCCGCGCGACAAACGAAATGCCGAACAGGCGGTGGGCGCAATCGAACGCGGCCTCGACCATCCGCTCCAGCGAAAAATACGGCTTCACCTGGGCATCGTCGAGGTCGTAGCGCGCCTGGCGGACTTTCTCGGCGTAGTAACGCCAGTCCCAGGGCTCAATGGCGACCTTCACGCCGCGACCGGCGTTCTCGGCATCGGCCAGCGCCTGCAGCGCGTTGCGCTCGTCGGCGGCGCGAAGCTTGGCCGGCCCCCAGACTTCGTTGAGCAACTTAACCACCGCTTCCTTGCTGCCGGCCATGGTATCGACCAGCGCGTAATCCGCATAGCTGGCGTAGCCGTGCAGGCGCGCCTGCTCCAGCCGCAGCTTCATGATCTCGACGATCACGGCACGGTTGTCGTATTTGCCCGGCACGTTGCTGCCTTCGCCGCGGGCGATCCACGCCTTGAACGCCTGTTCGCGCAGGTCGCGGCGCGTGGAATAGGTCAGGAACGGCACCACCAGCGAGCGCGACAGGGTGATCACCCAGCCCTCGGCCACGCCGCGTTCCACCGCGGCTTGCCTCGCTGCAGCGCGCAGGTATTCCGGCAGGCCGGCCAGGTCGTCTTCGGATGCGAGCAGCAGCTGGTAGCCGGCTTCATCGGCCAGCACGTTCTGACTGAACTGTGTGGTCAGCTCGGCCAGCTTCTCCGTCACCTCGGCGTAGCGTTTTTGCGCATCGCCGGCCAGCTTGGCGCCGGCGCGAACGAAATCGAGGTGGATGCGTTCCAGCAGGCGCGTCTGCTCGGCGGTCAGGCCGAGCGACTCGCGCTTCGCATGCAGCGCATCGACGCGCCGGAACAGGCCCGCGTGCATGTAGATGGCATTGCCGTGTGCCGCCAGCGGCATCGCCAGCTCGCGCTCGGCCGCCTGCAGCTCCGGCGACGTGTTCGATGCGGTAAGGTTGTAGAACACCTGCTCGGCGCGCGCGAACAGGCGGCCGCTGCGGTCGAATGCCGCCACCGTGTTGTCGAAGGTCGGCGCATCGACATTGCCGGCAATGGCGTCGATCTCGTCGCGATGCGCCTTCAGCGCCACCGTGAATGCCGGGACGAAATGTTCGGCGCGGATCAGATCGAACGGCGGCATGCCGAACGGCGTGTTCCACTCGTCCAGCAGCGGATTGGCAAGAATGTTTGCGGCAATGGGAGCGTTCATTTGGGGGGTCCGGAATGGGTGGCGGAAGCAAGACAGCGATTTTACAGGACGGCCGATGCCAGCACTTTGACGACAAACTCCAGCACTGGTGCGGTCTGGCGGGCATTTGTGGCTGAAACGCCGCGCCAGTGCTGGAGTTTGCCTGGTGATTTTGCAGCCGCGCGCGGCCGCCAGCTATCTGCCTGCTTTGACGCTCCGTTCGTGGAACCGTATGCTTCGCGGGTACGTTGCAGCAGAAAAACAAGACAAAAACGCTCACAGCCAGGGAGGCGGCATGCATGAAAAAGCAGGCAGGATCGGCAGGGGACTGCTGGTTGCAATCGGTTTGGCTTTCAGTGCGCCGTCGCACGCGACTGGCGCCATCGCGATCGATTCGGCGAAGGGCAGCCGCTGGGGCGTTGCCTACGATCATCCCAACATGGCCTCGGCCGAGCGCGCCGCGCTGGGCAAATGCGGCGCGGGGTGCAAGGTGGTGCTGCGGTTCCCCAAAGGCTGCGGCGCGTACGCGGTCGATCGCGCCCAGGGTTCGACCATCTATTCCTGGGCCGGCGATGGCAATCGCGCCGGCGCCGAGCGGCAGGCACTGGCGGGTTGCCGCAACCGTGGCGGCAGGCAGTGCACCATCCGTGCCTGGGGTTGCAATTCGCGGTAGGGTGATCCTTCACCGACATTGCGACCGCTGGCAATCAAATATATGAAAACACTCTCCAACGCATTCAAGATCGCCACCGCACTTTCGCTGCTGGGCTGGGCGGTGCTGTTCGGGTTTCCGCTGTGGCCGCAAGCCGGTCGCGGCATCGTCCTCACGATCGCCATCGGCCTGCTGTGCGCGATGTACATCTACATCGTCTTCGTCGCCCGGCATCTCGACGAACCGGGTGCGCGGCCAAGGGGCGGCTTCTCGTCGCTCGCCGGCGTGATCAGTCTGTTCAAATCACCGCGGGTGGTGTTGGGCGGCTGGATTCATTTCCTCGCCTTCGATCTGATGGTGGGGCTCTACATCGTCACCGACGCCGCGCGGCTCGGCATCACGCACTGGTGGTTGATGCCGGCGTTGTTCCTGACCCTCATGTTCGG
>CAYQKN010000250.1:0-3079 GCA_964417885.1 uncultured Burkholderiales bacterium
CAGGTTGCCATATCGGATCGAGAACTCAGCGGTCCAGTCCAGGTGCGGAAAGATGCCGAACGGTACCGCCTCGCCCCAGTTACCCATCAGTACCGGGCGAATGAAACCCAGCACCAGGTAAAGCCAGATCGCTGACGCAAACGCCCAGGCGACATGGGTGCCCAAGCCCATCGAACGTGCGCGCCGATACATCCGCAGCCACCACAGCAGTATCGAAAGAGTCAGGAAAAATCCTGCCATCAGCCACCAGCCGCCCTTGTTGAGCGGCGGGATGCTCAATCCATATTCCGGCGCAGGCGGTTCCAGCGCGAGCCACGGTAACTGGCGGACAAACTGGATCGGATCCCAATTCACCGAGGCCAGCATATTCAGGCCGATGATTTCGAAGGCGATGAAGAAGCACAGTATCGACATCAGGCCAAGCGATCCAAGGTAAAACGGACCCACCTGGGCATCGCCAAACTTGCCGAACCAGTAGACGGCAAACGGCTTGCCGTCTCTTCCCCACCAGTCGGAAGTCGGCAGCGGCACGCCCTCATGCATGGCGTGAACCTGTACGCGCGTAAAAATATTCTGATATTCCATGGCTTTCTCCGCTCCCTATTTCCAGACTGGCAGGTTTAACCACCAGCCCCACCATTCAGGCGAGCCGCGGGTCCAGAACGGCCGGCTGATCACGATGCACACCGCGCTCCAGAATGCGGCACTCAGCGCCAGAAACATCCCCAACCGATGGACTCCCAGCGTGCCGATGGAATAGCCGATTGCATCGCGGAAGAACGTGTTCTCGTGCTCCGCGGTCTTCACCGCCTCACCCTTTGCCGGATTGGTGGCCGACAGGATCAGGCCGCCGTGCATTGCAAGCGCCAGCGTGGTGGCGAAAAAGAAACTTACCGCGAGCATGTGCGCGGGGTTGTAATGGAAGTGCAGGTATTGGTAACCGGTATTCGACACCCAGTCGAGGTGACTCATGATGCCGTAGGGAAAGCCATGTCCCCAGGCACCGAGCAGCACCGGGCGCACCACCACCAGCGTGATGTAAGCCAGGATGGCGAATGAGAAAGCAATCGGCACGTGGTAGCCGATTCCGAGTTTGCGACAGATTTCCACCTCTCGCAGGGCCCAGGACACGAAGGCGCCGATGGCGCAGACCGTGATCAGTTGCCACAGGCCGCCCTCCTTCAGCGGTGCCATGCCCAAACCGTATTTGAGATCAGGCGGCGCAATGTTGATCTGCCAAAGGTTCCATGTTGGTCCCTGTGAGGCACCCCACAGGATCAGCATGACTCCGACCAGCGTAAAGAATATCGTGGTGACACCAAAGTATCCGACATAGAACGGGCCAACCCAGAAGTCGAATAAGTCACCGCCGATCAATGTACCGCCGCGGATCCGGTACTTTCGTTCAAAGCTGAGCATTGCCATGATGAATTCCTCCGGTGTTTCCGGTTCACTTCAAGAATTGCAACTGTCGGAACTGGATGACGCCTGTCCAACCTGTCGTCCCTTTGAATCAAGCAGCCTGCTGAACCCGCCGGCCGCTTCGACGAGGCACCCGACGATGATGTTGCGTCGTCATGCACCTCGCCGAACCGGCATGGATACTGCAGGGAAAACTTGCTACTTTGGTGCCGGTGTCATCTGCTGCGCAGCCGGACCTTTTTTCGGGTTCTCCAGCCAGTTGAACCGGTCGGTACTCAACAAAATGAAATGAATCACGATTGCCAGTCCGAAAAGAAACGTCGCCAGGGCCACCAGTGCACGACGCGGATCGAAGATCAGCCAAATTCGCCACATGTTCCTACCTCCTATGATCAAATGAAGCGAAGCGCGCGATGCTGCAAGCGCAACTTCACGGGTAACGCGTACCTGTCAGCCGTCTAACCGGCAAGCCAGGGACGCCATTGCCAGACCAGGAAATGGGCAACGACGGCTATCGCGGTAAAGATCATGAAACTGGTCATGAAAATACCGTGAAAATCCTTCGCTTCATTCTCGGTCAGACCCGACAGCGAGCCTTGTCTTTCTTCAGCCATGTGTGGCCTCCTGTAACAAACACGCGGTGGCTTGCGCCGCTGCGTGCATCCCCGCGCAAATCCCGCGCGGTTGGGATCCCTCCTGCGGCAATGGTTCGCCACAAGGGGGCGCACCCGAAGCTTCCGGGCACCAATCCTGAACTCAGTTGGTCAATGCGATTGCAATCGTTGATCGCGCGGTGGCGCTTGCCTGGACAAAAACCGAGCCTTGTTTACCCGGCCGGTCGGCACTCCCGGCCTTGGCCACGGGAAGCACGCGTCCGGCGAGCGCGGCAGCCAGGAACAGCGGGAAGCTGACCAGGAAAATGGCCTGGAAAACACGCTCGTCCTGCAGGCGCGTTGTATCCAGTTGCGAATGAGCTCGTGTGGTGCCCGACAACGGCGATTCATGCATAGCGGCCTCCTCCAGTAATGCGGTTCTCATGCGGGTACACCCTCCTGCAGCGCATCGCGTGCACTGATGACTTGCGCTTCACCGACCTGTTCCAGGCCTGCCATTCTGGAGTCACGCTCGGCGCGATCACGGAGGCGCTTGGCGACGGAAATCCGGATCAGCACCGGCTGCTGTTCGACCATTTCGTCAAGCATCGCCTTTGCCGCCGGCGTCCAGGGCAACTGCCGCAGCGGTTTCGCCGGCGTTGCATCGACCTTGTCCATCTGCGACGCCAGCGGCAGGATGTGGAACAGCGCATCGAACAGGGCGTTAGCGACTTCCTGGATCAGGTAGGTGGCACCCGCATAGCCCATGAAAGGTGTGCCGGTATGTCGACGGATGATGGCGCCGGGAAACGATGCCGGGATGTATGAGGTGCGTGCGCCGCATTCGGCGGCATACATGCGCTCGTTATAGCTGCCGAACAGCAGCAGCGGCGGCTTGTCCCGGACCAGCCTGCGAATTGCTTCATTGTCGGTCTTTGCGCCTGCCAGACGGGGCACGGCAAAATGGCAAGGCAGCCCCATTTCGGCTTCGAGGAAGTTTTTCAGGCCGCGCGTGTAGGTCTCGCTGGCGGCCGCCGCAAAACACGCGGTGCCAAAAAAATCCC
>CAYQKN010000251.1:0-3077 GCA_964417885.1 uncultured Burkholderiales bacterium
GCCATCCGGCACTGCTGCTTCCGCATCTGATCCGCAACCTCTGTTGACTGCCTGACTCCGCCGGAGCCAGGCGCGCTGGTTTTCGTCCGGAGGTTGTCATGTCTAGTCCATTTTTGATTCGGTTGCGCATCGCACTGGCTGTGCTGAGTGCTGCGACCGTGTTTTGTTCCCATGCCGCATCGCCGCTGACGCTGGCCGATGCGCAGCGCCTGGCCGCGGCCGATGCACCGCAGGTCAACGCCCAGCAGTCCGCCCTGCTGGCCGCGCAACAGGGTGCCATCGGCGCCGGCGAACTGGCGGACCCGAAGCTGATCGTCGGCATCGAGAACGTGCCCACCGACGGTGCTGACCGTTTCAACCTGACGCGCGAATCGATGACCATGCGCCGGATCGGCTTGATGCAGGATTTTGCCGGTGGCGACAAGCGCAGGCTGCGAAGCGAGCGCGCCGATGCCGAGGTCCGCCGCGAAGCCGCGCTGCTGTCGATGGCGAAACTCAACCTGCGCCGCGATGTCTCGCTAGCCTGGATCGAGCGCCATTTTGCCGAGCGTCAGCTGGCCGTGTTGAAGGACCTGCTGCGCGAAAGTGAACTGCAGGTGTCGACCGCGCAAGCCGCACTGGCCGGCGGCCGCGGCCAGTCCGCTGATCCGCTGGCGGCGCGCCTGGCGGTGGCCCAGTTCGCCGACCGCATCACCGATGCTGAGCGCAGCGTGGCGCGCGCGCAGGCCAGCCTGACGCGCTGGATCGGCGCCGCGGCCCGGCAGCCGCTTGGTGCGCCGCCGGCGTTCGATCAGCTCGCTCATCGAACCGACGAGCTGACCGGCAACCTCGACGATCATCCGCACCTGGCGATGTACGCGCCGCAGCAGGGCATGGCCTTGAGCGAAGTCAGGCTGGCCGAGGCGGCGAAGAACCCGGACTGGAGCCTCGAAGTCACGTTTGCCCAGCGCGGCCCGGCGTACTCGAACATGCTGTCGATCGGCGTGCGCATCGACCTGCCGATTTTCCAGAGCCGCCGCCAGGACCCGGCCATCGCCGCCAAGCTGGCCGCGGTCGAGCAGGTCCGCGCGCAGGCCGAGGAGGCCCGGCGCGCCCATGCCACCGAGATCGAAACCATGCTGGTCGACTGGCACAGCGCGCGCACCCGCATCGGCCGCTTTGAAACCGAACTGATGCCGCTGGCGCGCGAGCGCAGCGCGCTGATGCTGGCCGCCTATCGCGGCGGCAAGACCGAACTGCCGATGGTGCTCGAAGCACGGCGGGCGGAAATCGAAACCCGCCTTGGCCAGTTGGCGGCCGAAGCCGAACTGGCGCGCGCCTGGGCCTCCCTCAATTCGCTATTGCCTGATACCAAGGAACCATCATGAACAGCAAACTCACATTGACGCTGGCCGCAGCGGGTCTGATTGCGGTAGCAGGCGGCGCCGGTTACTGGTTCGCCAACCAGCGCATGGGCCACACCGCGCCGGCGGCAGCGCCGGTCACGACGGTGGGCGAGGCGCGCAAGCCGCTCTACTACTACGACCCGATGTACCCGCAGCAGAAATTCGACAAACCCGGCAAATCGCCGTTCATGGACATGGCGCTGGTGCCGGCCTACGCCGACGAAGGCGCCGACCAGGGATCGGTGCGCATCAGTTCGCGCGTGGCGCAAAACCTCGGCATCCGCACCGCTGAAGTCAGCAGCGGACCGCTGGAGCGCAAGGTTGAAGTGGTCGGCGCGGTGATGTACGACGAACGCGCCGTTACCGTGGTGCAGGCGCGGGTCGGCGGCTTCATTGAAAAACTGTTCGTGCGCGCACCGCTGGATCCGGTGGCGAAGGGCCAGCCGCTGGCGGAGATCATGGCACCTGACTGGGTGGCCGCGCAGGAGGAATACCTGGCGCTGAAAAGCAGCCCGCAGGCCAATGACGCACTGCGTGCCGCCGCGCGGCAGCGGCTGGCGGTGATCGGCATGCCCGATGCGACCATCGCCGCGCTGGACGCCACCGGCCGCGCACACCCGCGCATCACGCTGGTGTCGCCGGTCAGCGGCGTGGTCGGCGAGCTGGCGGTGCGCGAGGGCATGACCGTGATGCCCGGCGCGATGCTGTTTCGCCTCAATGGCCTGTCGACGGTATGGGTGCAGGCCGATATCCCCGAGACCCAGGCGGCCTGGCTGGTTCCCGGCAGCGCGGTGGACGCGAGCGTGCCGGCCTACCCGGGCGAAGTGTTCAAGGGCCGCGTGGTGGCGCTGCTGCCGGAAGTCAACGCCGGCACCCGCACGTTGAAGGGGCGGATCGAGGTGGCCAATCCGCGCCATCGCCTCGCCCCGGGCATGTTTGCCACCGTGGCGGTGGCGACACCAGCACAGAAAGCGGTGCTGCAGGTGCCGTCGGAGGCGGTGATCCAGACCGGCAAGCGCAGCGTGGTGATCGTCGCGGTCACCGGCGACGACGGCAGGCAGCAGTTCGCACCGACCGATGTGGAGACCGGCGCCGAGGTCAATGGCATGACCGAAATCCGCAGCGGACTGGCGAAGGGCATGAAGGTGGTGCTGTCCGGCCAGTTCCTGATCGATTCGGAAGCGAACCTGAAGACCAGCGGCACCCGCATGAGCGAGGCGCCGGCACCCGGTGCCATCCATCATGGCGAGGGCAGGGTGGAGAAAGTCGGCAAGGACAGCGTGACCCTTTCGCATGGCGCCATCGCTTCTCTCAAGATGGGCGCGATGACCATGGACTACAAGGCACCGGCGAACGTCATCCCGGCCACGCTGAAGGCCGGAACGATGGTCACCTTTGATGTCGCGGTCTCGCCGCAGGGCGAGATGTCGCTGACGCGGATCGAGCCGAAGGGCGGGAGCACAAAATGATTGCCCGCCTGATTCGCTGGTCGATCGTCAACCGCTTCCTGGTGCTGCTGGCGACGGTGGGCGTCGCTGCATGGGGCGTCTGGTCGCTGGCGCGCACGCCGCTGGATGCGCTGCCCGACCTGTCCGACGTGCAGGTGATCATCCGCACCACCTACGCCGGGCAGGCGCCGCAGATCGTCGAGAACCAGGTCACCTATCCGCTGACCACCACCATGCTCTCCGT
>CAYQKN010000252.1:0-3000 GCA_964417885.1 uncultured Burkholderiales bacterium
ACGTCATCCGCTGCCACCCGATCCTCGCCGCCGCCAAGGATGCATTCCCCGGAGCGCAGGTGGTCAGCGTCCGTCCCAGCCGTACCACGCTGGATCAACTCGACGACGAACTGTCGGACATCCCTTTCTGATGGAGATGCCCATGACCTGAACCCACCCAGACCAGACGACGGCAGCCAGTACCGCCAAGCACCAGGCCGCCGCCGTCCGCACCACGACCCATCCCTTTTGACGGAGAATCATCATGGATATTCTTACTCTGCCCGCGCCTGCGCGCAGCGCAACCCCACCGGTCCCTGTTCGGCCGACAATCATGCGGGGAGCAACGTTGGCCATCGACCTCGGCACCAGCACTGGCTGGGCGTTGCGGACAGGCGACGACTTCATCTCGAGCGGCACCGTGTCGCTCAAACACACGCGCTTCGATGGCGGCGGGATGCGGTTCCTGCGCTTTCGCCGCTGGCTCGAACAGCTCGACATCGATGCCGGACCAATCGAGGCCATCTACTTCGAGGAGGTTCGTCGCCACGTCGGCACCGACGCTGCGCATGTGTACGGCGGCCTGCTGGCCGTGCTGACCGCGTGGTGCGAGGAGCACCTGGTCGCCTACCAGGGCGTGCCGGTGGGCACGATCAAACGGTTCATCACCGGCAAGGGCAATGCCGACAAGGCGGCCGTCATCGATGCTGTCCGCAAGGTTGGGTTCTCCCCGGTCGATGACAACGAGGCTGACGCCATCGCTATCTTGTGCTGGGCCATCGCGACCCGCGGAGGTGTGCGATGACCAGCTGGTCCATTCTCGGCCATACCGCCAAGGTGCTGGAAGAACGCCGCGACGATTACGGCGATCCTGCCGACCAGTTCAAAGCCATTGCGGCGCGCTGGTCAATCACCCTCGAGATGCCGGTGACCCCGGCGCAGGTCGCGCTTTGCATGATCGACCTGAAGCTGGCCCGGCTCGCCTACGATCCAGGTCACGTCGACAGCGTGGTGGATGTCATCGGCTATGCCGCCCTGCTGCGGGAGATCCGCTCATGAGCATGACCTCCCGGATTTACGACAGCGCACGGCAGCGTGATGGCGAAGAACTCAAACGCGATGGCTGGAAAGCTGGGATCCTCGCCGTCTCCGTCAGCGATCACCGCCTCAGCGCCATGGAGCGTGAAGCCCTCCGGACGATCGGCGAGCGGCTGTACGGAGGCGTTCGTGGCAAAAGGGCGTAAGCGCAAGAGCGGCAAACGGCATCCGTCGGGGAAGCTCGTACAGCCCAGCGGTGCCGAAACCCAGCGCGAGGTGATGGCCACGGTCCTGGAAGCTCGGCAGCGCCATTACGGGGTGACGGCGCGCCAAGCTCGGGATGAACGCCTGGGCACGGCGTTGGGACGGTTGGCATTGACCGCCTGCATCACGGCCGAACAGTATGCTGCTGGTCAGAAATACGCCGAGATCTATCATCGCCACCATGCGGTGATGGGTTGGCCAATGCCGTTCCCGGCTTCGGTAACCGCCCTCCTGGCAAGCGATGGGATACTCGGTGGTGCCGGTGCACCTCCCAGCCGCGAGCTCATCGAGAAGGTGCGGCGGCACTACGGTGCCGTGCTCGATGTGCTCAGCTGCTGCGATCGCGATCGACTGGACGCACCGGGCAAGGCGCCGAGTGTCCTTGCCTATCGGCTGATCTGCCTCGACGAGGATGCGGGAGGCTGGCCGCAGGCCGATCACCGCAACCTCAGCTTTGCCCTCGACGCGTTGGCAGAACTGCTCGGTATGGTGCGGGACAGTCACCGCAAAGTGCTGACATGACCCCAGGAAGTGCCCGTTTTTCTTGTTTTTCTAGACGGTTTTGGGCATTCTTCCGAAATAGAGGATTGAGAACTGCGCCCGGAGCTCACCAGCTTCCGGGCGCTGTTCTTTTCGGGGGCCTGCTCATGGCCGAACGACTTCGCGGACGCAGGGCCGTCACTCAGCGGTTGCGGCGCTTGCAGGCTGAACCGCTCTGCCGGGACTGCGCTACCAAGAGCATCGTTCGCCAGGCCACCGTGCCTGACCACATTGTACCGCTCACAAAGGGCGGCAGCGACGACGACAGCAACATCCGCTGTCTCTGTGACGACTGCCACCAGGCCCGCACGGCCGAGCAGTTTGGGCTCCGCAGGACGGTCGGCACCGGCCCGGATGGCTGGCCGATTGGTTGATCCGCCCGGGGGCGGGTCGAAAGTCTGCCCCCTCGGCGAGGGAAACCGCGCTTGGCCCAAACTTTTCGCAACCGCGAAACTCGGACCGGGGGTCAGGTCGCATAAAGTCGATGTTTTCCATCGAATTGACTGGATAGTCGCCGCGATAAGAGCGGTAGTCGCTTCACGAACACGGAGCGATGCAGATGACCAACTCGACCCTGCCAACTGCCAACCAAGCCTGGGGCTTCTACGGCACCAGCAGCGCATTCGCCGATGCCGATGCAGCCTGGGCCATTGCCTTCCCGGCGATTACCAAGGTCACGGTGGGCAGCGCAGAAGGGGTGCGGGATTTCCTCGACAGCCGCCACGGCCGACACTTCGCCGACGATGTGCACAACGGCATTCACACTGGGCTTGGCCTTGAAAGAGCCATCGGCGCCGCCATCACCCGCTGGATGGGCTGGAAGATCGACCGCAACACTGCGCGGGAACATGGCATGCCAAAGGGCCTGCCTTACCTGACCGGCTTTGTCGGCCTTTACGAGATCATGGCAGACGCAGAATGAGCGCGGGCATCACCAGCACCATCCGCCTTGCGATCCGCACGCTGCCCGAGAACTTCGACCGCAGCCGGATCATCGCGGTGATCGAGACGATCGAACAGGAACTCTACGAGGGCGGCGTTTACGCCAGCGCGACCGCAGACAGCATGACGATCGAGATCACGGTCCAGACCGACCAGTTGCTCGACGCAGCGAAGGTGCTGAGCGAGCTCGAACTTATTTGATTGGTGGGCCCGGCAGGACTTGAACCCGCGACCTAG
>CAYQKN010000253.1:0-2968 GCA_964417885.1 uncultured Burkholderiales bacterium
GCATGACCTTCTCGATCATGCTGTGGATGCCGTCCTGGGGCGGCATGATGAACGGCCTGATGACCCTGTCGGGGGCGTGGGACAAGCTGCGCACCGACCCGGTGGTGCGGATGATGGTGGTGTCGATCGCCTTCTACGGCATGAGCACCTTCGAGGGGCCGGTGATGTCGATCCGCGCGGTCAACGCGCTGAGCCACTACACCGACTGGACCATCGGCCACGTGCATTCGGGCGCGCTCGGCTGGGTCGCGTTCATTTCGATCGGCGCCCTCTACTACATGATCCCGCGCCTGTTCGGCCGCCTCGAGATGTACAGCACCCGCCTGATCACGCTGCACTTCTGGGTCGCGACGCTGGGCATCGTGCTCTACATTTCGTCGATGTGGATTGCCGGCGTGATGCAGGGACTGATGTGGCGCGCGGTCAATTCGGACGGCACCCTGACCTACAGCTTCGTCGAAAGCGTCAAGGCCACCTACCCGTACTGGACCATTCGCCTGGTTGGCGGACTGATGTTCTTCTCCGGCATGCTGATCATGGCCTACAACGTATTCAAAACGGTGCGTCTGGGCAAGCCGTATGACGCGCCGATACCGGTAACGACCAACGACCCGCACGCTGCCGGCATCGGTGCCGCCGCCGTCGCCCACGGAGACTGAGCCATGAAGTTCACACACGAAACGCTGGAAAAGAACATCGGCTGGATGGTGGTGCTGGTGGTGCTGGTGGTGAGTATCGGCGGCTTGGTGGAAATCGTTCCGCTGTTTTTCCAGAAATCGCTGACCGAGCCGGTGGCGGGACTGAAACCCTACACCGCCCTGCAGCTCGCCGGACGCGACATCTATCAGCGCGAGGGCTGCTACAACTGCCATTCGCAGATGATCCGTCCGTTCCGCGCCGAGACCGAGCGCTACGGCCATTACTCGGTCGCCGGCGAGTTTGTCTACGACCATCCGTTCCAGTGGGGCAGCAAGCGCACCGGCCCGGACCTGCACCGCGTCGGCGGCCGCTACAACGACGACTGGCATCGGCTGCACCTGCGCCAGCCGCGCGACCTGGTGCCGGAGTCGAACATGCCGGCCTATCCATGGCTGGCCAAGACCATGGTTGACCCGGCCGAGTCGGCACCGCGCATGACCGCGCTGTCGCGCGTTGGCGTGCCCTACACCAAGGACGAGATCGCCAAGGCCGCGGACGAGGTCAAGGGCAAGACGGAGGAAGACGCCCTGATCGCCTACCTGCAGGTTCTCGGCACCGCACTGAAGAATGTGAAATAGCCATGGACATCAACGAACTTCGCACCATCATCACCACGCTGTCATTCGTCGTCTTCATCGGCATCGTCTACTGGGCCTACAGCGGCCACCGGCGCAAGGCGTTCGACGAAGCCGCCAACCTGCCTTTCATCGACGATGAAATGCCCGAATCAGCGCGTCAAAACACGGAAAAAAGCAACGGAGTCCGCTCATGAGCGATTTCATCTCAAGCTTCTGGCACTGGTATATCGTCATCATCTCGCTGGCCGGCATCATCGGCTGCGGCGTGCTGCTGAAAATGCAAACCACGGCGCGCCCGGCGAAGGGCGAGAAAGTCGAATTGCACGGCCACGTCTGGGACGAGGACCTGACCGAATACAACAATCCGCTGCCGCGCTGGTGGATGTGGCTGTTCTACATCACCATCGTGTTTTCGCTCGCCTACCTCGCCTTCTATCCGGGCCTTGGCACCTTCCAGGGCACCTTCAAGTGGAGTTCGACCGGCGCCTACGATGCCGAGGTGAAGCAGGCCGAAGCCGAATACGGCCCGCTGTTCGACAAGTACATGAAAGTTGACATCCCGACCCTGGCCAAGGATGCCCAGGCGAATGCGATGGGCCAGCGCCTGTTCCTCAACTACTGTGCGCAATGTCACGGCTCGGATGCGGGCGGCGCGAAGGGCTTTCCGAACCTGCGCGACAAGGACTGGCTGTACGGCGGCGATCCGGCGACCATCGAAACCACCATCCTCAACGGCCGCAACGGCGTGATGCCGGTGCTTGGCGCCGCCATTGGCGGCGAAGCCGGTGTGCTGGAACTGACCCAGTACGTACGCTCGCTGTCGGGCCTGAAGCACGACGCCAAGGCGGCAGAGGCCGGCAAGGCGCGCTTCGCCGTGTGCAGCGGCTGCCATGGTCCCGATGCCAAGGGCATGACAGCGCTCGGCGCGCCCAACCTGACCGACGCGGTCTGGCTGTATGGCAACTCGGAGGAGACCATTGCCGAGACCATCCGCAACGGCCGCAACAACATGATGCCGGCGCAGAAAGAACGGCTCGGCGAGGGCAAGGTTCACCTGCTGGCGGCCTACGTGTACAGCCTTGGCGGCGGCATGCCGCCGGTCGCAGCAGCGGCCGAGCCGGTCGCCGTGCCGCCGGCGAAATAGCGACGCCACCGGATGCCCGTACCTTCGAAAGTTATCCCGATCAATCCCGTTCCTGGTCCCCTCGAGGATCAGGAGCAGGAGTTGTACGAGGTACGGAAGAAAATCTACCCGCGCGCGGTCAGCGGCTGGTTTGCCAAGTGGCGCTGGGCAATGGTGTTCGCCACCCAGCTGGTGTTTTACCTGTCGCCATGGCTGACCTGGAATGGCCGCCAGGCGGTGTTGTTCGACCTCGGCGCCCGCAAGTTCTATATTTTCGGCGTCGTGTTCTGGCCGCAGGATTTCATCTATCTCACCGTGCTGCTGATGATCGCGGCCTATTCGCTGTTCCTGTTCACCACGGTTGCCGGGCGCCTCTGGTGCGGCTATGCCTGCCCGCAGACCGTGTATACCGAAATATTCCTCTGGATCGAGCGCAAGGTTGAAGGCGACCGGGTCGCCCAGATGCGGCTCGACAACAGCCCGATGTCGGCGCGCAAGTTCGGGCTGAAGGCGGCCAAGCACGGCGCCTGGATCGCGCTCGCGGTCTGGACCGGCTTCACCTTCGTCG
>CAYQKN010000254.1:0-2961 GCA_964417885.1 uncultured Burkholderiales bacterium
TTCAAGCACCGTCGCGATATATCCTTCAAGGATAATCGGCTGGTACATCTGGGTAGTCTGGTAGCCCTTTGGCAGGTTCGGGTAGAAGTACTTCTTCCGCTCAAACACCGAGCGGCGCGCGACGTGGCGGTCATCGCCGCCGTTGACCGCGAGGCCGAAGCGGATCGCGCACTCCACCGCCGCCCGGTTCAGCACCGGCAGTGTGCCGGGCAGGGCCAGATCGATCACGCTGGCCTGGGTGTTGGGCTCGGCGCCGAACGCGGTTGACGAGCCGGAAAAAATTTTCGACGCGGTCGACAGCTGGGTATGGGTCTCGAGGCCGATCACCACCTCCCAGCCGGCCGGAATGGTGCTCATGCGAATGCCTCCGGTGCGCGCGTGTGCCAGTCGGTGGCTTGCTGGTAGGCGTGTGCTGCCGCCAGCATGCGACCCTCGTCAAAATAGTTGCCGATGATCTGCAGCCCGACCGGCATCTGGTCTGCGCCGAACCCGCACGGCACCGACATGCCCGGCAGTCCGGCCAGGCTGACGCCGAGGGTGAAAATGTCTTCCAGGTACATCGCCACCGGATCGCTGCTTTTTTCGCCGATCTTCCAGGCGGTGGTCGGCGCCACCGGCCCGAGGATGAAATCGCAGGTCTTGAACGCGTCCTGGAAATCCCGGCCGATCAGCCCCCGCACCCGCTGCGCCTGCAGGTAGTAGGCATCGTAATAGCCGTGCGACAGCACCCAAGCGCCGGTCAGGATGCGGCGCTTCACTTCGGCGCCGAATCCTTCCGCGCGCGAGCGCTCGATCATCTCGGCCAGGTCGCGGTATTCGCGGGCGCGATGGCCATAACGCACACCATCGAAGCGCGACAGGTTGCTGGAGGCTTCGGCCGGGGCGATGACGTAGTAGGCCGGGATCGACAGCCGGGTGCGCGGCAGCGATATTGCCACCCGCCGGGCACCCAGTTTTTCAAATTCGCCGATGGCAGTCTCGACCGCGGCGCGCACGTCGGGAGACAGACCGTCGCCGAAAAATTCGTCCGGAACGCCAACACGCACCCCTTGGAGAGGCGCGCCAGTGCTGGCGTTTGCGGCACATGCCGCGGAAAAGCGCGCCAGTATTGGCTCTCCGGCCTGCTGCTCGGTGAGGCTGGTCGAATCGCGCTCGTCAAAGCCGGACATGGCATCGAGCAGCACGGCACAATCTTCCGCGCTGCGCGCCATCGGCCCGCCCTGGTCCAGCGAGGACGCGAACGCGATCATGCCGTAGCGCGAGACGCGGCCGTAGGTCGGCTTGATGGCGGTGATGCCGCACATGGCTGCCGGCTGGCGCAGCGAGCCGCCGGTGTCGGTGCCGGTGGCGGCAGGCGTCAGGCCGGCGGCGACCGCGGCCGCCGAGCCGCCGGACGAGCCGCCGGGAATGCGCGCGCTGTCCCACGGGTTCCTGACCGCGCCGAAGGCGGAATTTTCGTTCGAAGAACCCATCGCGAACTCGTCGCAATTGAGTTTGCCGAGACACACCATGCCGGCCTCGCGGCCCAGCTTGTCGACCACGGTGGCGTCGAACGGCGAAGCGTAGTCGGCGAGCATCCTGGAGCCGGCGGTCGAACGCCAGCCGCGGGTGACAAAAATATCCTTGTGCGCGACCGGGATGCCGGTCAGCGCCCCGGCCTCGCCGCGGGCAATGCGGGCATCGGCGTCACGCGCTTGCGCCATGGTCAGGCCGCGGTCGATGTGCAGGAACGCATTCAGCGCCAGCGCCTGCTCGCTGCGGGCGAGGAAATGCTCGGCCAGCTCGGCGGCGGAAACCTTGCGGCTGTCGAGTGCTGCGCGCAGCGCGGCCAGTGAGGCGCGGGTCAGGTTCATCGGGGGCTCACTCGATCACCTTGGGCACCAGGAACAGGCCGGCCTCCACCGCCGGCGCATTGGCCATGTTGGCCGCACGCTGGTCCGGCTCGGTCACCCGGTCCTCGCGCAGGCGCTGCGGCAGGTGCTGCACCACGTCCAGCGGGTGCGCGAGCGGCGTGATGCCCTGCGTATCCACCGCCTGCAGGGCGTCGATCAGGCCAAAAATGCCGTTCAACTGGCTTTGCAGCGGGGCCATCTCCGCCTCGGAGACAGCAATTCTCGCCAGACGCGCGATGCGCTTGAGATCGTCGGGATGGAGTTCCATGGTGAGCCGTGCCTGATTGGCGGCGCCAGGACCGGAGGGCCGGCCGGCGAAAGCCGCAACTGCGCGGCAAGTGAGCCGCAAAAGACCGCGAAATGACCGACAAAACGCATGCTTTCGGCATGCTTTTGCGAATTCATTCCGGTATTATAGGCCATTTGCCGCGAACCCCCTGTTTCCCTAGGGGAAACACGGATAAAACAGACCCAAATTTTGGCAGCCGACACCGTGAATTCTGGCGCACCGGTGGCGTCTGCAGGCAGGTCCGCTGTTGCCTGGCCGTACCCGTTCTGCGGGACCGGTCGGCGGCGCGGATCATTCCTCACCCTGCCCTCTCTCAAGGGAGAGGGTGAAAAATACGGCTCCCGGGACCTCGACCATCCCTGGGCCGGCAACAGAAAGGCATCATGTTTTCGCTCTTCCCCAAGTATTTTTCCACCGATCTCGCGATCGACCTCGGCACCGCCAACACCCTCATCTACCTGCGCGGCAAAGGCATCGTCCTCGACGAGCCGTCCGTGGTGGCGATTCGCCAGGATGCCGGCCCCAATTCGAAGAAAACCATCCAGGCCGTCGGCGTGGCCGCCAAGATGATGCTCGGCCGCACGCCGGGCAACATCACCGCGATCCGGCCGATGAAGGACGGCGTGATTGCCGACTTTCACACCACCGAGCACATGCTCAAGTTTTTCATCAAGAAAGTGCATGACGCGCAGTGGTATCGGCCCAGCCCGCGGATCGTCATCTGCGTGCCCTGCGGCTCCACCCAGGTCGAGCGCCGCGCCATCAAGGAGTCCGCCATCG
>CAYQKN010000255.1:0-1443 GCA_964417885.1 uncultured Burkholderiales bacterium
GGCGGCGGCATGCCGATATCGCCCAGATAGCCGGTGCAGTAACGGGTCGGGATATTCATGCAGCGACAGAACGCCACCGCGAGGTGCGCATAGTCGCGACAGACACCGGTCCTGTCATGAAACGCCTCCCAGGCCGAGCGCGTGCGCCGCGCGTGCTCGTAGCCGAACACGATGTGGTGATGCACGTAATCGCAGATCGCCTGTACCCGTGCCCAGCCGGGCGGCGTGGCGCCGAACAACTGCCAGGCGATTTCCGACAGCCGGTCGGTCTCGCAATAGCGGCTGCCGAGCAGGAACAGCAGCGCCTCATCCGGCAATTGTTCGACCGGCACCTGGCGGGCATCCGGCACGATCATGTCCGGCAACCCGGTATCCCTGACAGTCGCGTCAGCGCTGAGCCGCAATTCCCCCTTGGGCGCCACGATCCGGCTGCACCAGTTGCCGAAGCTGTCGCGGTAGGCGGTCACCGGCACCGGCGGCTCGGCCTTCATGTGATCGGCGACGATGATGTCGGAGACGCGTGTGTAGTGGATGCTCAGCATCAGCATCATCGGTGTGGGCTGCGGGCAGTCGTAGACGATTTCGTAGCCGAGACGGATCTTCATGATGGTTCACCAAGAGGTTGCTGGCACTGCGCCGTTTGGCGGCAGGTGCGAATGAAAAAAGTTTGCTTCACGGCACTTCCGGCAGGCGGCTGAACACCTGCCTGACACCACTGCGCCACTGCAGGCTGAGTTCGGTGAAGTAGCTGTCACCGCTGTCGAAGCGGCGGCGCATGCCGATTTCGAAGCGGTCTCGCTGGTAGCAGATCAGGTCGATCGGCATCCCCACCGACAGGTTGCTGCGCATGGTCGAATCAAAGGAAACCAGCACGCACTTGGCGGCGTCGCCGAGCGAGGTTGCGTGCGTGATGACGCGCTCGATGATCGGCTTGCCGTACTTGGTTTCACCGGTCTGCAGGTACGGCGTATCCTGCGAAGCCTCGATGAAATTTCCCTCGGCGTAAATGCGGAACAGGCGCGGCGGCTCGCCGCGCACCTGCCCGCCGAGGATGAACGAGGCATTGAAGCCGCCATCGCTTTCCTGCAGGAACTTGCCGTCACGGCGGTCAATGTCGCGCATCGCGTCCGACACCACCATCGCAGTCTCGAACATCGAGGTTGCCGTCCACAGGGTGGGCGAATCGCCACCCGCGTCGGCGCGCTGGCGAAGCAGGCCGATCACCGCCTGGGTGCCGGCAAGATTGCCCGAACTGAGCAACACCAGTACCCGGTCACCCGGACGTTCGAACACATTCATCTTGCAGAATTTGGCGAAATTGTCCACGCCGGCATGGGTACGCGAGTCGGAGGCAAAAATGATTCCGGCTTCGAGAATGACGCCGACACAGTAAGTCATGACTGCTCCAGAAGGAGGGCCTGCATGTTGATTGACGGTATGGTG
>CAYQKN010000255.1:1543-2912 GCA_964417885.1 uncultured Burkholderiales bacterium
ACGGCTTCCTGCACCTTGCCCTCAACTTGCCGCGTGATGCCCTTGACCTGCTGGCTGGTGCTGCCGGTCACTTTGCCGACCTTTTGCTGTACCTTGCCCGCAATATCCTTTGCCTTGCCTGCTGCCTGATCTTTGTTCATGTGAATGTCCTCGCTGCCAGATTGGAATCGGCCGTTGCCGCGCCTGCTCAGGCCCGGCAACGGGCCGCATGCGGAATCGCATGTAGCTGAACAAATGATAGTTGCCGGCCAACGTGCTATCAGTGCGGTTGGGCACATAGCGGCCTGAATTCACGCCCGATGCAGTACCGGCGGCCTTTTGCGCCGCGATCATGCAATGCCGACTGAACTGATCGGCGTCCGCTCCCGCCCCGGCGCCGCACTTGTTCGCGGATCGCCTCTTTTCGAATACTATGCGTTCGCACCCGCCCGCGCGGACGGACCAGACCAAGGACCAGCTTTTTCATTCATGCTGTTCAATTCCTTCACATTCATCGTTTTCTTTCTCGTCGTCCTCGCGCTGTTTCGGCTGCTGCGCACGTGGCCGGCCCGGAAAAAAATGCTGCTGGCTGCCAGCTACGTGTTTTATGCCGCCTGGAGCCCGCCTTACGTCCTGCTGCTGCTGACATCAACCAGCGTCGACTGGTGGCTGGCGCGGCGAATCGACCGCGCGCAGCACCCCGGGCGGCGGCGGATGCTGCTGGTGATGAGCCTCGTCTGCAACCTCGGGCTGCTGGCTTACTTCAAGTACGCCGCGTTCCTGCTGGCCAACTTTGCATCGTTGATGGCGGCATTCGGTCTGCCGTACCAGCCAGTCGATCCCGGCATCGTTCTGCCGCTGGCGATTTCGTTCTATACCTTTGCCTCGCTGTCCTACACGATCGATGTTTACCGGCGTGAAATCGCGGCCGACAGCGGATTCATTGACTACGCGCTATTCGTCGGCTTCTTCCCGCACCTGATCGCCGGGCCGATCGTGCGTGCGCGCTACCTGCTGCCCCAGTTTGCGCAGCCACGCGCGCCGGGCACGGATGATTTGGCCTGGGGCTTGTCGCTGCTGGTGCTGGGACTGGCTGCCAAGGTGGTGCTGGCCGACGCCATCCTCGCACCGGTGGTCAACCAGGTGTTTGCCGCCCCGGCCCGATTTGGCGCGGCCGACACCTGGGCGGCCGTGTTCAGTTTCTCCGGCCAGATCTACTTCGATTTCTGCGGCTATTCCCTGTGCGCGATCGGCCTGGCACGCTGCTTCGGCTTTTCTTTTCCCGACAACTTTCATTTTCCCTATGCCGCCGCCGGGTTCTCTGATTTCTGGCGACGCTGGCATATTTCACTGTCGAGCTGGCTGCGCGACTACCTCTACATTCCGCTCG
>CAYQKN010000256.1:0-2911 GCA_964417885.1 uncultured Burkholderiales bacterium
CCGTGCAGCCGATTCCCGGGTGATTTACACCGAAAGGTTCACCGCCTTCTGAAGTTGCCAAAATTCATTCCTTGAAGATCGCAGCGTAAACATTTCTTACCTATCCTTAGAACTTGAATCGCGGGACGGGCGCATATGGCGTCGGACAACAGAACCGGACAAATCAAGCGAAGAATTCCTACATCGTCACACCGTGTTTTGCACTTAAAGCACCTCACCCAACCTCTTCCCCAGCCTAAACAAAAACTCATGCCCCTCATACAGCGACTTCACCGGCAGTTTCTCGTTTAGCCCGTGCGCGTTGCTGCCTTCAGGCGGGAAGAAGATGCCGCTGATGCCGTAGGTCCAGATGCCAGCGTTGTTGAGGAATCGTCCGTCGGTGCCGCCGGTGATCATGTTGGGGATGACGGGGATGCCGGGCCACATCTCGGCAGTGATGCTCTCGACCGCGCTCATCAGTTCCGGCGTCAACGGCGGCATGGCGGCTTCAGTGGCTTTGCCTTTGGCGGTGATGCTGATCTGCGCATCCGCCACCACGCTGGCAAGCGTGGCCTGGATGTCAGCAACCTTTTCGCCCGGCAGGATGCGGCAGTTCACCGTCGCGCGGGCGCGTTGCGGTAGCGCGTTGCTGGCGTGGCCGGCGTCGAGCAGGGTGGCGATGCAGGTGGTGCGGACGATGGCGTTGTAGAACGGGTTGATGGCGTACAGGCGTTCGAGCGCGTCGCGGTCCGGCGGGTCTTTGAGGATGGCGCGCATGTCGGCGGCAATGGCGGGCGTTGTGCCCTTCGATTCCATCGCGGCGCGGCGTTCGAAATAGGCGCGCGTGGTGTCGGAGAGCTTGAACGGAAATTCGTATTTGGCGAGGCGCGTGAGCCCTTCGGCCAGCCGATTGATGGCGTTGTCGCGGGTGGGGATGGAGCTGTGGCCGCCCTTGTTGGTCACTTCCAGCTGGAAGTTCTGAAAAATTTTTTCGCCGGCCTGGATGCCGTGAAACTGCGGCTTGCCGTCCTTGTCCATCAGCCCGCCGCCGCCTTCGTTGATGACGATCTCGGCGTCGATCAGGTTGCGGTGATGCTTGATCAGGTAGGCGACGCCGTTGAAGCGCGAATCGCCGTGTTCCTCGTCGCAGGTGAGCGCCAGGATGATGTCGCGCGCGGGCTGCAGTTTGGCCTGCTTGTAGCGGATCATGTTGGAGACGTGGATCGCAGCCATGGCTTTGTCGTCCGAGCTGCCGCGGGCATAAAAATAGCCGCCCTCCTCGATCAGCTTGAACGGGTCACGCAGCCAGTCTTCGCGCTTGGCCTCGACGACGTCGATATGCGCAAGCAGCATCAGCGGTTTCTTGGCGCCGGTACCTTTCAGCCGCGCGACCAGGTTGCCTTTCTTTGGCCCGCCGGGCGGGACGATGACCTGCATCTCGGCATCGCTGTAGCCGCCGGCCTTCAGCCGCGCGGCCATGGCCTTTGCGGCCTGCGTGCAGTCGCCGACCGAGTCGGTGGTGTTGATTTCGATCAGCTCCTGGTAGATCGCGCGCAGGAGTTTGTCGTGGGGCGGGAGTGGCTTCGGCGCGGCGGGGGATGGTTGGGCGAACACCGATGCGCTGACGGCGAGCAGCCCGAACAAGCTGACAGTGAATATGCCGATCCACAACTTGCGCGCCATCGTGGCCTCCCCAGGCTGGACTGTTGCGGCCTCGGAAAGGGCGCGGCTAACAGTTGTTAGACTCTAGCACTGGTTGGCTTTTTATGTGGCGGGAAGTTGCGAGTTTCGTAACAACCACTTGGCGGCATCACAGCGCGATCCTCTGTACAAACTTGGATTCCCGCCTTCGCGGGAATGACAGTTTTTGGGGCTGGCGCGATTGGCCGATTGCGCCACGCAACTAGGCGCCGTACGGCACCCAGATATTCTTCACCTGCGTCGCCTCGCGCAGCACCTCATCCACATCCTGGACCGTGGTGCCGCGCGGGTGATTGGGCGGGGCTAGCATGCGATCGCGCGTGAAGTGATTGCGCTATGCGTGCGCTGCCTTCTTCACATTTTTTATCTTGATCTCGACCGTCTTGCCGACTGCCCTCGCCGCCTTCATCAACGTATCAAGTTGAACGGAAATATTGTCTGGATCGAGTACGCGATCCAGCTGCGACCGGCTGGTCGCCATCAACTCCGCCATTTTCACTTTGGAGATATTGGCAGCCTGCATACTGTCCTCGATTTGCTCTGCGAGCGCGCGCTTGAGTGCCTTAGCCTGCACTTCCTCAAATATGCCTTCGTCTTTGAGGAAGTCATCGAAGTTTGAGCCGATATGTGGGTTACGTTTTGCCATGTTGGTATTCCTTGAATCTGTTTTCTGCCAAGGCTATTTCGCTGGCTGGGGCTTTCTGGGTTTTCTTGATGAAGGCGTGCAACAGAACCATTGTGCTGTCATCCACCGCAAAGAGCGTGCGAGCGATCCGGTTACCAAGCGACGTCCTGATTTCCCATATTGCACCACGCAGGTGATCTATACGTGGCTTGCCAATCGGCCATTTGTATTGAACATAGGCAATGTCTTCACCGATTGATCGTCGATCTTCCTTTGTCAGGCGCTTTAACCATTCGCGAACCGGTTCATTACCACTTGATGTGGCGTAGAAGGCAGCGGAGAGTCTTGGGGCGCTCGGCATGAATTGGATTGTACCTTATATGGTACAACCGTCAAGTTTGACGCTGATGCCAAAAAAAACGGCCGAGGCACCATCGTCGCTCTTAAGAATGCGTCAACATGATGATAGGCGGCGTCCGGCAGGCGAAATTGGGCCCCTGCCTTCGCAGGGGCGACAGCCACTATTTCACGCCCCGTACGGCACCCAGATGTTCTTCACCTGCGTCGCCTCGCGCAGCACCTCATCCACATCCTGGACCGTGGTGC
>CAYQKN010000257.1:0-2846 GCA_964417885.1 uncultured Burkholderiales bacterium
ATCTTCTGTACCTTGCCCGCGCCGCTCAGCGGCAGCGCGTCGAGGAAGATCGCGTCGTCCGGTACGCACCACTTGGGCATGCGGGTGGCGAGGTAGGCCAGCACCTCGTCCCGGGTCGCGGTATGGCCCGGTTTGCAGACGATGAAAATCAGCGGCCGTTCGCCCCACTTGGGGTGCTGCACGCCGATCACCGCCGCCATCTGCACTGCAGGGTGTCCCATGGCGGCGTTCTCGACCTCGATCGAGCTGATCCACTCGCCGCCGGTCTTGATCATGTCCTTGGCGCGGTCGGTGATCTGCATGGTGCCGTCGGCGTCGATGGTGGCCACGTCGCCGGTCGGAAACCAGCCGTCGCGCAGGGCGGACTTTTCCTGCCGGAAATACTGCGACAGCACGCACAGGCCGCGCACGTAGAGTTCGCCGGCGCTCTTGCCATCGCGCGGCAGGGTGTTGCCGTGCTCGTCGACGACCTTGATCTCGGCCCCGAAGGCGGTGCGGCCGGATCGCGAGCGCAGGGCGTGCTGCTGGTCCGGAGCGAGTTTGCGCTGCGCCGGGGTGAGGCCGCTCATGGTGGCGCCGGCGGTGGTCTCGGTCATGCCCCAGCCGCAGATCACCTCGACGTTGAATTCCTCGGCGAATTTCTTGGTCAGCGCAACCGGCGTGGCGGCGCCACCGATGATGGTGCGGCGCATGGTACTGAAGCGTTTGCCGGATTGGTCGAGGTACTGTGCCAGGCCGTGCCAGATGGTCGGCACCCCGGCGCTGACCGTGACCCCTTCGGCCTCGATCAGTTCGTACAGGCCCTGGCCGTCAAAGCGCGGCCCGGCCAGTACCAGACGGGCGCCGGCGATCAACGCGCCATAGGGAATGCACCAGGCATTGATGTGGAACATCGGCACCACCGGCAACGCGGTTTCGGTGACGTGCAGCGCGAGCGCGCGCGGCATCACGCTCATCATCGCGATCAGCACGATGCTGCGCTGCGAATACAGCACGCCCTTCGGATTGCCGGTAGTGGCCGAGGTGTAGCAGAGTACCGCGGCGGTGCGCTCGTCGAGCTCGGGCCAGTCGAACTGATCCGATTGCGCGGCCAGCAGCTCGTCGTAGCACAGGAGCGGCGGCAAGCCCTCGGCCGGCGGCATGTTGGCGCGGTCGCTGAGGCTGATCCAGTGCGCGACCCCGGGGCAGTGCGCGGCCAGCGCTTTCACCAGCGGCGCGAAGCTGGTATCGAACAGGACGGCGCGGTCGCCGGCGTGGTTGATGATGTAGGCCAGCTGCTCGGGATGCAGGCGCGGGTTGCAGGTGTGCAGCACCATGCCGCTGCCCGATACGGCGAAGTAGCTTTCCAGGTGGCGGTGGTTGTTCCAGGCCAGGGTGGCGACGTGCTCGCCGGGCTTGAGCCCCAGCGCGGCCAGCGCATTGGCCAGGCGGCGCGAACGGCGGGCACAGTCGGCAAAGGCATAGCGGAACAGCGGGCCATGAGTTTCGCGCGACACGATGTCGACATCGCCGTGCTGCGCCTCGGCGTGCTGGATGATGGCCGAGATCGATAGCTGGCGGTCCATCATCAGTCCGTGTTCGAGCGCTGCGAAATCCATGGCATCCCCCAGGTGTGTTTTGATTGAATCTTTCGCTACCTCGCTGCCGACAGGCAGTCGCCGGCTCATGCTACGCGATTTTGCAATTGGACCGGTCCCGCGATCGCGTCATTGCGCTTGGCGAAGGCCTGCATCGAAGTGAAAGCCGCTGGTAGTCCGGCTGCGTGGATGGGCGCCGGCGACAGTGGCATACTGCTGCGACTCGCGCCTGCCGTCCCGTCGCGCGGTGATTAACCTGAAGGAGATCCCGATGAAGCTGTTTTCCAGAATCGCGTTGTGCCTCGCGGCCTGCATGCTTGCCGGCGCACAGGCGCAGACCCCGGTAAAGAAGGTTGAAGTGCAGTGGCTCGGCCAGGCCACGGTGAAAATCACCACCCCCGGCGGCAAGGTGATCGTGATCGACCCCTGGGTCACCAGCAATCCGAAAACGCCGATGGAATTCAAGACCCTCGAGTCGCTCGGCAAGGTCGATGCGATCCTGGTCACGCATGCGCACTTCGACCACTGGGCCGATGCGCCGGCGCTGGCGGAGAAAACCGGCGCCAAGATTTACGGCCCGGCGGGCCTGGCCGCCTCCGCGACGCGGCTGGGCATCGTGCCGGCCAATGTCATGCCCGGCTTCAACAAGAGCGGTACCCTGATGCCGGCGGGACCGGGCATCAAGGTGACCGCGGTGCGTGCCGAACATTCATCGGAGCTGGCCTGGAAAAACCCGGCGACCGGCAAGGAAGAGATGCATGTCGGCGGCGAGCCGATCGGCTTCGTCATTGAACTGGAGAACGGCTTCAAGATTTATCACATGGGCGACACCGGCCTGTTCGGCGATATGAAACTGATCGGCGAATACTACAAGCCGGACCTGATCCTGATCCCGATTGGCGGCAACTTCACCATGGACCCGAAAGATGCCGCCTACGCCACGCGCGAATGGCTGAAGCCCAGGTTCGCGTTGCCGATTCACTACGGCACCTTCCCGGTGCTGAAAGGTACCCCGGCGGAATATATCGACGCGCTGGGCAAGACCGCGACCAAGGTGTTCCCGATCAATCCGGGTGAGAAGCTCGAGTTCTGATCATTTGCGACCGCGACAAAAAGAGGCCCGCAATCGCGGGCCTTTTTCATTGCAGCCGGCAGTTGGTGCTTATGGCTTCGCCGCCTCGATCGCAACCGAGATGGTGATTTCGTCGCCGACGTTCGGCACGTACTTGGCGAGGTTGAAGTCGCTGCGCTTCAGCTTGGTGGTGGCGT
>CAYQKN010000258.1:0-2829 GCA_964417885.1 uncultured Burkholderiales bacterium
ACTGCGCGCCGCCCGAATCTGCCCTCAGCCCCTGATCCAAAACCAGCAGCATGCCGCCGGCCAGCAGCAGCGACATTGCGGTCCAGACCCGACCGTCCATGGTTTCGCGGTACAGGCGCCAGGCCAGCAGGGCCGTGAACAGGGCCTCCAGCGTCAGCATCAGTGACGCGCTGGTGCCGCTGGTGTTCTGGAGCCCCCAGGCCAGCGCCACCGGCCCGGCTGCCGCGCCGAAGCCCGCCATCAGCAGCAGTCGCGGGATGTCGCTTCGCCCGATCCGCGCTTCCGGCTCGATGCGCTGCCGTGACTGTGCGCCAACCGCTGCCGCGCCGGCGTACAGCAGCGCCGCCGTGGAGAACGCGCCCAGGCCGGCGCCAAAGCGCTGCACCAGCGGCGTACTGATGCCGAACAGGGCCGCCGCCAGCAAGGCCAGCAGGCCGCCGCGCAAGGCGGGCAGGACCTTGTCAGACATCGGACTCATCAGTTCAGCGGACCATCACGTCACCCACCAGCCGAGCCTTGAGCGCTCGCTCGCGGATCGCGGCCTCCGGCTCGGAGGCCCAGCGGTAGGTGCTCTTCCAGGACCAGACCATGCCATCGATTCTGACGAAGCGCACATCACCCGCCTTTCCCTCCACGGTGGTGCTCTCGCGCTGGCCTTCGAATTCGAATGCGATGTTGTGTGAGCCGGGGTTGAACTTCAACCGGACCATGGTGTCGGGCAAGGTCTCGACGCCGACACCGCCGTCCCATTGCACCTTCACGAAGTTGCGGCCGTCGGCCCAGTTGCGCCGCACGACGTACACCGTCAGTGCGCCGGGATCGGAGGCGAACCGCTTGGCCTCGGCGTCCGCATTCAGGCTGGGGACCTGCGCACGGGTGCACGCGATGGTCCGGCCCTTGTTGGTCTTGTAGCAGTGGGGCAGTTCCGCTGCCGGATCCGGCGCAGGTGGGGTGGCGCAGCCTGCGAGCACCGCGGCAGCCAAAAGTGCCGCGGGCATGGGAAGTTGGGATGTCTTCATGATGGTGCGTCCGCTCATTCTTCGGCCAGCTTCCAGATCAGGTGCGCGTCCACCCACAGGCGGTAGCGCGCCCGCAGGGCGTCGATGCGCGCCTGCAATGCGCCGAGCGCCGCATCCAGCGACTGGCGCCGGGTCAGCAGGACGCCCTGGATGTCGCCTTCGCCAAGCGCATAGGCGCGTTGCGAGAGCCGCGCGTTGTCGCTACTGGCGGCCAGCGCCGCTTCGGCCGCCTTCCAGCGCTCGATACCGCCGCCCGCCTCGGCCAGCACGCTGGCGATCTCGATCTCGAGTTCGCGTCGCTCCGCCTCAAGCGCGTCGCGCGCGGCGTCGGCTTGTTGCAGCGCCTCGCGTGATTGCGCCGCCCGGTAGTTGCCACCGATCGGAATGCTCAGCGTGACGCCGACGATGCGCTCAGCTCGGGAGGCCTCGTAGCCAGCATGCACGCCGATCGTCGGGTCCGCAGTGCGGTCGGCCTTCGCCCGGTCGGCCATCGCGACGGCACGCTGCACCGCCTGCTCGGCCATGCGCAGCGAGTCGCTTTCCGACACGATGCGCTCGCGCCAGGCGGCCGCGTCGCGATCCAGCGCCAGCGGTTCCGACAGCATCGCCGGTGGCACCAGCTCGATGCCGGGGAAGCGCGCCGCCAGTCGGGCGCGGGCCTTGGCCAGTTCCGTGGCGGCAGTCGCCGACTGGCGCTGGACTTCGGCCAGATCGGCTCGGGCGGCGTTCTGCTCCAGCAACGAGGCGTCACCGGCCTTGCGGCGGCTGCTCGCCGCCTTCAGGTTGGACTCGGCGACGGCAAGCTGGTCCTGCCACAGGCGCAGCGTGCGCTCGGCCGCCAGCCAGTCCATCCAGCCCTGCAGCAGGGCGCGGGCGCTTTCATGGCGCGCCTCGCCGACGCGCGCTTCGCCCTCCCGCACCAGCGCTTCGCCGATGCGGCGGTCGATGCCGGCCTTGCCGCCGATGCGCACCGCGCGTTCCACGCCGGCCTGCCAGTCCTGCGTGCCGGCATCGCCGTTGCGGTAACTGCGCCGCTGGGCCATCGCCTTGGCCGTCCACTCGTGAGACCCGGCATCGAGCATCGATGCGCGCTCGCGTGCCGCAGCGAGTTCGCGCCGTGCGCGTGAGACCGTCGGATCGGCGTCGATCAGTTGCGCCGCGACGGCGTCGCCGGGCAGGTCGGCCGGCGTGGCGATCGGGGCCCAGCCGGCCCCGGCGGCCGGGGCCTGCGCCGCAGCGACGCCCGCGAGCAGGATCGATCCCAGCGCCAGGAACCGCGCGAGCTTCAGGGATGCGCGCCTCATCGCACTTCTCCTTCCAGCGTCAGCGGATGCGCCCAGTAGCGCAGCCCGGTGCCGCGGAACTCGCGCTTCAGCGCCTCCAGCAGACGGTTCATCTCGTCCTCGGTCACGATGATCTGGACCTGCGCCGCGGCGCTGCGCCCCATCACCTGTTCGATGTTGTTCAGCCGCCCGTGCGCGGTGCCGTGGCTGAAGACCGGCACGCTGGTGAAGACCTCGTTGCCAGCGGTGCCGAGCAGCAGGTCGATGAGCTTTTCCTCGATCGAGGGCGGCACGACCAGGGTCAGCGCGTGTTTCAGGGCATGGGTGTGGTCAGCCATGGTCGACTGGGGCCTCGGCCCCCTCCGGTTGCGCGCCGCGGCCGCGGCCGAAGCGCAGGTACATCGCGGGCAGCAGCCCGAGCGTCAGCGCGGTGGCGGTGATCAGCCCGCCGATGACGACGATGGCCAGCGGGCGCTGGATCTCCGAGCCCGGGCCTTCGGCGAACAGCAGCGGCACCAGGCCGAAGG
>CAYQKN010000259.1:0-2809 GCA_964417885.1 uncultured Burkholderiales bacterium
TATAGCCCAGCATGCGCTCGGCGCCGACGTTGAAGATCTGGATCACGCCCTTGGCGTCGGTGGCGATGCTGGAAAAATTGGCGCTGTTGAAAATCGCGCTCTGTAGCGCGCCGGCTTCGCGCAGAGCGTCCTCGGCCTCCTTGCGCGCGGTGTTGTCGGTGCCGATCAGCAGGTAGCCGATGATGGCGTCCTGCGCGTCGCGCAGCGCGGTGACCGAGACCACGGCCGGGAACCGGCTGCCGTCCTTGCGGATGTAGGTCAGCTCGTAGATGTCCTCGATGCCGCGCGAGGCCTTGAACACCAGTGCCTCGAAACCGGGGGTGATCGGCGTGCCAAGTTCGACGCTCAACGCCTTGGCGCGCGCGATCACCTCCTGCGGGTCGGAAATGTCGGCCGGGGTGATCTGGTTCATCACTTCGGCGGCGGTATAGCCCAGCATGCGCTCGGCGCCGACGTTGAAGATCTGGATCACGCCCTTGGCATCGGTGGCGATGGCGGAAAAGTTGGCGCTGTCGAACATCGCCCGCTGCAGCGCATCGGCCGCAAGGCTGGAGGCGACCTGGCGGCGTTCCACCGGGACGCCGCCGGCGGAGACGTTCGGCCTGCCGCCAGCCTCAGTCATGGCGCGGCACCTGCGACATGGCGTCGACCGGGTCGTCCACCGCCGCGGGGCTTCCCGCCGCATTGCCGCCGGCCGGCCAGAATCGCTGATCGCGGCGCGCCAGCGGCGAGACTGCCGGTTCGGACATGGCGGGCGCGGGCGGCGGTTCGCGGCCGCTCAGGTCAAGACGAAGTTGCTCCACACGCAGCGCAGCGCTTGCGGGGGGGTGATCAGGCAGGGGCATGGGTGTCTCGCTTCCGTGGTGGCAGGGAGCGATGGCGCCGGTACCCGCTCCTGTGACGCTCAGCATTTCATGCCGTTGGCGCGGCTTCTGTCTGTTACCGAACATAGGCCGGATGGCTGGCGACTGCCGGTGTCATCGCAGGCTCCGGTGAGCCCGCAAGCCCGGTCCGCAGCCGGTTTTGTCGATTGCGCCGGTTTTGCGCGACAATGTGCCATTGCCGCAACAACCAGAATCGCGCCGGCCGCAAAGCCAGGCAGCGACGCCCACCCACTCGGAGCCAGGGAACCATCCATGACACACGCCGCTCTCATCGGTTGGGGCAAATGCCTGCCCCCCGCCATCCTCACCAACGCTGACCTGTCCACCTTCCTGCCGACCGACGATCAATGGATCGTCAGCCGCACCGGCATGAAGGAACGGCGCGTCTCGCATGTCCCCGGCCTGGAACTGTCCTACGTCGCCGCGATGCGCGCCCTGGCCTGTGCCGGGATGGAGGCGGCGGAGCTCGATTTCATCATTTACGGCAGCTGCAGCGCCGACGAGCAGGTGCCCAATTCCGCGTCCGGCCTGCAGGTGAAGCTGGGCGCGCACAACGCGGCGGCGATGGACGTCAACACCGCCTGTACCAGCTTCCTGTACGGCATGTCGACCGCCACCGCCCTGATCAAATCGGGGGCGGCGAAAAAGGTGCTGGTGATCGGCGTCGAGCACATTTCCAAGTTCATGGACTGGCAGAACCGCAATGTGTCGGTGCTGTTCGGTGATGGCGCGGCGGCGGCGGTGTTCGCCGCGACCGACCGCGAGGAGGGGGTGATCGCGCAGAAGCTGCAGTGCTTTGCCGATGCGCGCCAGACGCTGCGGGTGCGCGGCATGGGTGCCGCCTACACCAACATCGGCGTCCACCTCGGCGACACGCGCTGGGATTTCGACGGCCAGGAAATTTTCAAGAAGGCGGTCACCGGCATGAGCGAGGGCAGCCTCGACGTGATGGCGCAGGCCGGTGTCACCATCGACGACATCGAGGTGATCGTGCCGCACCAGGCCAACCTGCGCATCATCGAAGCCGTGGCCAAGCGCGCCGGCGCCAGCATGGACAAGGTGTTCCTGACGGTGCACAAGTACGGCAACATGAGTGCGGCCACCGCGCCGGTGGCGCTGGTCGAGGCGCTCGAAGCCGGTCGCGTCAAGCCGGGCTCGCTGGTGCTGATCCCGGCCTTCGGCGCCGGGCTCACCATGTCGGCCCACCTGATCCGCTGGGGCGAGCGCACCACGCCGATCGCCACCACCGACATCGACTTGCCGCCCTGCGACCGTACGGCGCTGGAGATCGTGCAGGAGCTGATGGCGCACAAGCAGCCGCATGACCGCTCGGAAGCGGCGCTGATGAGTCCGCGATTTATCGAGCAGGGCTAGTATCCTGCTTCGGTTTCAGCGCAGCTTTCATGGTTGTGGCGCCATTCACCGCAGGTGAATTCCACGCCCGCAAGATTGCCATTTCCCTGCGAAAAGAACGGAAGCCAACACCATGACCGCAAAATTCTTCCCCTATCGGCTCGACAAGCGGTGGAGTCCGCTGTTCCTGGTGCTCGGGGTGGGCGACAAGGACGGCGTCACCATCACCGGCAAGCGCGAGCTGATCGCCACCTTCGGCCATTTCAAGGTCAAGACGACGCTGGCCAACGTCGACCACACGGAGGTCACGGGTCCGCATCGCTGGTATACCGCGGTCGGCCTGCGGCTGAGCTTCACCGATGACGGCATCACCTTCGGGACCAATCATCGCAAGGGCCTCAGCATCGCCTTTGTGCGCAAGATCCCCAGGGTGATCGGCTTCCGCAAGCATTCGCTGCTCTGGGTCAGTGTGGCCGACCCGGAAGGGCTGGCGGCGGCGATCGGCAAGTAACGGCACGCGTGGCAGTCTGTTGATGTTGCCCTCGATTGCGGCACCGTTTGCCCTCTCCCGG
>CAYQKN010000260.1:0-2809 GCA_964417885.1 uncultured Burkholderiales bacterium
GGGGTATCGCATTCCATAGCGAAACAGGTCGAAACACGATAACTGGCGCGCCTCCTGGCAGCATTTGGCCGGGAGAGCCGCGCCAGTGCTGGGGTTTCACATCGCGGGCCATAGCCACCCGTGAATTCCCCGGCAATTGGCGGGAACTCGCCACGGAATGCGTTTGAGCCGGTGTACCACGATGCTGTCGTCGTTGTGCGACCGGTTGATTGCCCCCGGGGTGGAAAGCGTCGCTGCTGCAGCGCCTAGCCGCCAAAAGTTGCAATGGCCGCAGTACCCCGTCGCGGAGATGCCATCGTGATTCAACGTTTCCTTTCAGTTCCCGGTTCCGCCGACCCGCGCGGCCGCCGTCATGTGCGCCGTCTTGGCGCCTGGGGTGTGCTGCTCATCCTCGCGATGAACTCGCTCGTTGCCGAGGCAATCACGCTGACGGCCGTACAGTCGCGCAAGGTGCACGGCACGGCCGGCACGTTCAATGTCGATATCGACCTTGCGCAGGCACTCGGCGGCGCCGTCACGGTGGAATCGCGGGATATCGGTGCGGGCCACCAGATTGTCTTCCGCTTTGATGCGGCCGTCACCAGCTTCGGCACGCCTGCCTCTGTCGATGAGAACGGCGTTTCGATCGGCTCCCTGACGCCGCAAACTGCCGGCAACGATGTGGTGGTCGGTATCACCGGGGTGCCCGACAACAAACGTGTCAGGATTGTGCTGCCGGCGGTGAATGGCGGCGCGGACGCCGTCGTGTCCATGGGGTTCCTGGTGGGCGACGTGAATGACTCGCGCTCCCTGTCCGCTGCGGACACGCAGCAGATCCGATCGCGCTCCGGCCAGGTCGCGGATGCGAACAACTTCCGGTTTGACCTGAACGCTTCCGGTGCGATCGGCGCCGCCGACATCGTCGCCGTCAAGAGCCGCTCGCCGCGGTCGCTGCCGGACCTTGGCGTACTGCCTGCGTTCACCACCCAGCCGGCCAATGCCACCATCACCGTCGGCCAGACGGCGCAGTTCATGGCTGCCGCGAGCGGGTCTCCGGCACCGACGCTGAAATGGCAAGTGAGCACCGATGGTGGCGTCAATTGGAGTGATATCGCCGGCGCCAACAGCAGCCCGCTGAATATTGTCGGCGCGTTAAGCGACAGCGGCCGGCGCTATCGGGCGGTGGCGAGCAACGCGGTTGGTTCAGTCATCACCAATGTCGCGATCCTTACCGTGAATGGCGTACCGGTGCCGAAAGCCTGGCAAGCCGCGACCCGGGTCAGTCCGGACATCGATGGCGATGTCTACAACTATCAGATTGCGTTCGGTTCCAACGGCGATGCCATGGCGGTGTGGACGGATCTGGTGAGCGCCGGCGTCGGGACCAACAGCAATGTCTGGGCGAGCCGCTACACACCCGGCGGCGGTTGGGAGGCGGCCACCGTGATCGAAAGCGGCGCCTTCGTCGCCACCGACCCGCAGGTTGCGGTCGACGCAGGCGGCAATGCCATCGTCGTCTGGGCCCAGTCGGACGGTCTGTTTGGCTCCAGCATCATCGACCCTTTGCGTTACAACATCTGGAGCAATCGTTATGTGCCAGGCACCGGCTGGACCGGCGAGACGCTGATCGAAACTCTGGACGGTCCTTCCACGCCGCGCAGCGCCAGCCAGCCGAGAATCGCGATGGCGGCGAATGGTCAGGCGATCGCAATATGGACGCAAGGCAGTGCATCCCATTCGGGTGCGGATGTCTGGGCCAATAGCTTTACACCGGGTAGCGGCTGGGCTGTTGCCAGCCTGCTGAGCGTTGGCACCAGCAATGCCGGTGCGGCAAAGGTCGCGATGGATGCCGCCGGGAATTCGATGGCGGTGTGGTCCCAGTTGGTCGGTGGTACCCACTTCAATTTATTCGCCAGCCGGAATTTTGGCGCGCCGGTGCAGATTGAAACCGGCACCGGCAATCCGAGCTCGGTCCAGGTTGCGTCGAACGCGAGCGGAGAGACCTTCGTTGTGTGGGGACAGGGCTGCGTGACCTGGGCAAATCGCTTTGTGCCGGCATCCGGCTGGGGCATCGCAACGGCACTTCAATCCGGCAGTCCGGCCTGTTTCACCATCCCCGTTAACCAGATCGCCGTCGATGACAACGGCAATGCGATTGCCGCCTGGGTGCTCAATACCGGAAACATCACCACCTACGGTAACCGCTACAACGCCGGCAGCGGCTGGCAGGGCGCCAGTCAGATTAACTTTGGAGGCCTCCACTTTCAATTCGCCATGAATGCCGCTGGCAACGTACTCAGCGCCTGGAGGTCGGGCAGTATTTTGGCCGGGAATGGCGACTTCGTTAGCGGATACAACTTCTTTCCATCCGTGCAGGTTTATGGCGGCTCTGGGCTTGATACCACGGGGTTGCGATTGGCAATAGATGCCAACGGCAACACGATTGCACTGTTCAAGCGGGCCGAGGTGTCGGGCGCTCGCAATACGGTCTGGGCGGCGGTTTTCAGGTAGCCGCAGTGAAAGTCTCGCGGCCTGCCGAAGTGCAGGACGGCCGGGTGAAGGTCCGGGGCCGCACCGCCAGGAGCGGCGCCATTCAGGCCAACCCCGGCAATCTGGCGGACGTCGTCGAGTGCGGCGCGCCGGCTGAATGCGCACAGACAGTCACGCACGCGACGCGATCCGTCGCGACTGTGACTGGCCCCCGGCCGTGATGGCTAGTCCAATCAGGATCAGCATGGTGGCGACGGCAAACGTAAGCCGCGTGCCGGCCGCGATCGACGCCGGCGAGGCGGCCAGCACATTGTCAGTTGCCGACCCGATGGCGAACACC
>CAYQKN010000261.1:0-2807 GCA_964417885.1 uncultured Burkholderiales bacterium
CGCCGAACAGCTTGATGGTGTCCATGGTGGCCATGGCCAGGCCGGCGCCGTTGACCAGGCAGCCGATGTTGCCGTCGAGCGAAATGTAGGTCAGGTCAAATTTGGACGCTTCGATCTCGGCCGGGTCTTCCTCGTCGAGGTCGCGCATGGCGACGATTTCCGGGTGACGATACAGCGCGTTGGAATCGAAATTGAGCTTGGCATCGAGCGCCAGCACCTTGTTGTCGCCGGTGTAGATCAGCGGGTTGATCTCGGCCAGCGAGCAGTCGCACTCGTCGAAGGCCTTGTACAGCGATTGCATGAAGGCCGCGCCCTGCGCCACCGCCTGCTCCGGCACGCCGATCTTGCGCGCGACCGCCTCGGCATCCGCCGTGGACAGGCCGGCGACCGGATCGATCGCCACCTTGAAGATTTTTTCCGGCGTGTGCTCGGCGACGTCCTCGATATTCATGCCGCCTTCGCTGGAGGCCATCAGCGTCACGCGCTGGGTGGCGCGATCCACCACCATGCCGACGTACAGTTCCTTCTTGATGTCGGCACCCTCCTCGATCAGCAGCCGCTTGACGACGCGGCCTTCCGGGCCGGTCTGGTGGGTAATCAGCGTCATGCCGAGGATCTTGCCGGCGTATTCGCGCACCTCGTCGAGAGATTTGGCGACCTTCACCCCGCCGCCCTTGCCGCGTCCGCCGGCGTGGATCTGCGCCTTCACCACCCAGACCTTGCCGCCGAGCGATTCCGCCGCCTTGACGGCCTCATCGACGCTGAAGCAGGCAACGCCACGCGGTGTCGCGACCCCGTATTTGCGCAAGATTTCCTTGCCCTGGTATTCATGAACGTTCATGCGGAAATTCCAATCTGTCGGAAGTGAGGGGAGGCGGCAGGCGCTGGAGGCATGCTCGCGAAAACACTCTATTTTACCAGCACGCGAGTCTCATTGACCCGCGACAACCCGGCTCAGGGATTGTCCGGCTCGGCAACCGGCGGCCCGGCCGGTGCGGCGCCGCGATACCACTGCGGATAGAAGCGGGCGACCGCCGGCCCATCGGTGCGCAGGGCATGGCATCGATCGAGCTGGAACGGCTTGCTGCCCGCCGGCTGCATGCCCTGCCCGGCGATGGTCTGGAACGCGGTGGTGGCGAGCGAACTGACCAGTTCCGTCAGGTGGGTGCAGCCGTGGATGCCGCCCAGCCGGTTGCGCACCTGGTTGGTGAAGCCGGGACGGATGGCAAGCCCGATCAGCTTGCGGTAGTCCGGCGTGACCTGGTCGCACACGCCCGGATAGGGCATCGCGTCGGTGGAGGCGGCCACGTCGACGATGGTCAGGCTGGTGTCCAGCGTGATGCGCAGCCACATCGAGTGGATCGAATCGCCGGCATAGCGCATGCCGCTGGCGACCTTGAAGTCGACGTCCTTCGAGTCGTGCAGGTGGCCTTCGATGTCGAACAGGCCATCGTCGCGCCGGTAGCCGCGCATGCTGATGTTGCGATGATGGAGGGGCTGGCGCGCGACCGGGGGCAGGGGCAGGGGCATGATGGCGTTGTTGCAGTGCAAAACACCATTATAGAAACGAAAAAGCGCGCCTGACGGCGCGCTTTGGTTTGGATGCGTGATACCGGACGCTAGGCCATCGAGCGGTAAGCCTTGATGGCAATGGCAAATTCATGCCCGGTCTGGAAGCGCTGCTCGACATTTTTGGCCAGCGCCTGGTCGATGAACTCGCGCACCCACGGCGGCAGCGACGGGTTGTAATCGAGGATGTCAGGCTGGTGCTCGTTGGCAATGGCAAACATCAGCTGGGTCATCGATTCGCCCTCGAACGGCAGGCGGCCGCAGGCCAGCTGGTAGAACGTCACGCCAAGCGAGAAAAGGTCGGAACGGCCGTCGATCTTCTTGCCGGCCAGCTGCTCGGGCGACATGTACGACGGCGTGCCCAGCACCATGCCGGTCTTGGTCTTGGACGAATCCGTCACGCGGGCGATACCGAAGTCGGCCACTTTCGGGGTCTTCGTTTCCGGGTCATACATGATGTTGGCCGGCTTGATGTCGCGGTGATAGACGCCCTGCTCGTGGGCGTGGTTGAGCGCCTCGGCGACCTTGATCATGATGTCGCACATTTCGTCGAACGGCAGCAGGTTGGGATTCTTGGTCTTGTCGACCAGGTCCTTGCCCTTGAGGAATTCCATCGCGATGAACGCAAGATCGTGTTCCTCGCCGGCGTCGAAAATGCGCACGATGTTCGGGTGATCGAGCTTGCCGGCCGATTCCGCCTCGCGGAAGAAACGGTCCTTCGCTTCCTGCAGTTCGTCGCCCTCGAATTCCGCCGCCAGCGCCATGGTCTTGATGGCGACCTCGCGGCCGATCTTCGGGTCCTTGCCCAGGTACACCACACCCATGGCCCCCTTGCCCAGTTCCTTCTGCACCTGGTAGCGGCCCAGCATCGGCTTCTCGCCCGAGCCGGACATCACCATTGTCGCCGCGTTGGTGCGCGCGGCCGACGAGCCGCCGAGAATGATGGTTTCCGACATCACCTTGGCGCGGTTCATCCGCTCCGCCACGTCCTTGAACTTGGGATCGTTCTGGTTGATGAAGGCAAACGCGGCCTCGGCCTTGTTGAACTGGCGGCGGCGCTCGAAATCCAGCGCCAGCGAGTAGACGTTTTCCATCAGCTGCTCGTCCACCGGGCATTTGCGGAACTTGTCGAAGGCCATGTCGAGCTGGCCCTGCTGCTGGAACGCGAGGCCGAGCATGCGGTTCGATTCGGCGCCGGCGGCATCGGACTGTTCCTTGCCGCGTTCGGTCATCAGGAA
>CAYQKN010000262.1:0-2784 GCA_964417885.1 uncultured Burkholderiales bacterium
CTACGTCGTCGAGAACAACGGCGTCTACGGCCTCACCAAGGGCCAGTTTTCCGCCACCGCGGACCGCGGCTCGAAGAGCAAGAAGGGCGTCATCAACAGCGACAGCCCGGTCGACCTGGTCGGTATCGCGCTGCAGCTCGGCGCCACCTTTGTCGCCCGCAGCTTTTCCGGCGACAAGGCGCAGATGGTGCCGCTGATCAAGGGTGCGCTGGCGCACGGCGGCGCGGCCTTCATCGACATCATCAGCCCGTGCGTGACGTTCAACAATCACGCCGGCAGCACCAAAAGCTACGACTACGTGCGGCAGCACAACGATGCCGTCAGCCGCATCGACTTCATCTCGCCGCGCAACGAGATCACCACCGAATACGCGCCCGGCGAGCTGGTCGAGGTGCAGCAACACGACGGCTCCATGCTGCGCCTGCGCAAGCTGCACACCGACTACGACCCGACCGACCGCTATGCCGCCATGAGCTACATGCAGTCGCACCAGGCGCGCGGCGAAGTGGTGACCGGCCTGCTCTACATCGATCCGCTGGCGACCGACCTGCACACCGCCATGAACACTTCCGCCAGGCCGCTCGCCGCGCTGTCGGTCGATCAGCTTTGTCCCGGTGCGCAAGCCATGGACAAGATCAACGCCGGGTTGCGCTAAGTCGCCACCCGGTTTGCGGCATCCGCGCTCACCCCCAGACACAGGAGCATCACCATGGCAGAACGCACCGTATTCCAATCGATGTCGCACCGGCACGTCATCAGCCTGGGGCCGAATGCCAGCGTCTGGGAAGCCGCCTGCGTGATGACCAAGGCCAATTGCGGCAGCGTACTGATCGTCGACACGCCCGGCGTGCTGCTGGGCATCGTCACCGAGCGCGACCTGATGACGCGGGTGCTGGCCAAGGCGCGCAATCCGGAGCAGACCAAGGTGTCCGACGTGATGACGCGCAACCCGATCTGCATCGGGCCGGAAGTGCTGGTGTCCGACGCCGTGCTGATCATGATCGAGCGCGGCTTCCGTCACCTGCCGATCGTCGAGGCCGGATCAAAGATACTGGGTGTGTTCTCGGTGCGCGACGCCCTGCCGCGCGAAATCGGCAACGCGGTCAGCCTGGCAGAATTCAACGAGCAGGTTAACGACGCGGTCGGCTGATCCCCGCCGGTGCCGCCTGCCGGCTAGCGGCACTCCGGCGGCAGCGCATCCGGCGACAGGCTGGTGGCGTTGGTGCCAACCACCTCCATGCCCGCCGGCACCGGCCTGCCGCCGCAAACCCAGGCCACCGGCACCTGGCGCGCATCCTGCACCACTGCCGGTCTGAACGACAGCAGCCGGTCCTTGATCTTGGGGTGCGCGTTGTTGCCGAATTTCATGTTGACCGCGCCATCCACCACCGTCACCGAACTGACGTAGTTGCCGACCATTTTGGTCGCCTCGGGCAGTCGCGCCGCCTCGTTGTTGGCCGGCACCTGCCCGGTGCTGGCGTAGTAGGTGGCCACCGCCCGCTTGGCCAGGTCGGCCAGCTCCATGCTTTCCTTGATCTGCGTCCGCGCGGTGTTGCCGGCAAAGAACGGCAGCGTCATCAGCGCCAGGATGGCGATGATCGCCATCACCATGACGACTTCGAGCAGCGTGAATGCGCGTTGGGCACGCGGGTTGGTCGGCAAACAGGCAAGTGGGTGTCGTTTCATCGTCACATGATAGCGTCGTTGCGGGGCAATTGACGGTTGCCAAACCGGCATTGGCGTGGCGCCGTAAAATCAAAGTCTAGTACTGGCGCGCCTTCCGGACCACTTTTGCCTTGCCACCCGCACCCGTGCTGGGGTTTGGCTGCCCGGTCGGGGCAAATCACGCCGCGCTGCGGTGGAGCGGGTATTCGATGACGATTTCCCCATCTTCATCGACGGCTCCAGTCGGCACAAAACCAAGTGAGCGATAGAACCTTTCCGGCCCGCGCTCGCCGGGAACGTACGACGTGTAGAAGCGGGTGATGCCCGGCCTGCCCTGCACATGGCGAATCACCTCAGCGAGAACTTGCTTGCCTATTCCCTGCCGCTGGTACGCGGCATCGATCATCAGTCGCCACAGGCAAATCTCGGGCATTGCGGGTGGGGCCCTGCTCAGTGTGTCATCCCACAGCATCACAAAGCCGACGATGATCTCATCGGCATAGACCGCGCGATACCACGCCTCGGGCGCGAATAGCGCTTCCGCCAGCGAGAACGCGTTCGCGGCAACAAACTGCTCCTGATCCGGGCTGACCTTGAGCCGGCAGACCTTGTGGACAGTACTGCCGGTGATTTCGCGCAGGGAGACGGTCGGCATGGAGGTGTTGGCGGGAGAATGCACGCTGGCGGGCGCATCGAGCTGCGCCAATCACGGCCTGAGCCTGGCGAGGTCGTTGGCCTTTACGCACGCTGGCTTGTGTAACCACAGCTCGATTCCCGGTTCGCCGATGGCCGCCACCCCATCTGCGCCGCCACGCGGGCCATAGCCCTGTTTGGAATTCGCTCCACCCCAGGTATGCGTGAGCAACTTTGGTTCGGCACCACTCAAGTCATAGACGGAAATTTTCACCAGTTCGTCAATCGCCTTTTGATTCAATTTCTTGAGCAACTCGTTGTACTTCTCTGCCGTCGCCGGCTCAATCTTCAAGCCGAGCTCGAAGCCATTGGCCAGGCGTGTGCGATGAATCTCCGGCGACGATACCTCCCATCGTTCAATATTCTTGCCGCCGGACGAGAGCCAAACCGCCTGCGTAGGTTGACCGGTTGAAAGGCAGGAAGCAT
>CAYQKN010000263.1:0-2752 GCA_964417885.1 uncultured Burkholderiales bacterium
GAGCGTCGCGTTCGCAATGCGAAGGTCGAGAGTTCGATCCTCTTCATCTCCACCAACAAACAAACGGGGCCGCGTATTTTGCGGCCCCGTTTGTTTGTTGGTGGAACGCGACCAATCGAACTCTCGACCGCAGGTCGATGAGGCGCAGGGCGTGGGGCAAGAGCAAGCTGCCTTGCTCTTGTCGCCCGGAGCGGGGCGCGCCATGCAGGGCGCGCCGCTCGATCCTCTTCGGTGCATACGCCAACCCACGCCCCGTGTTCCCCGGCCATCGCCCGTTTCCCGCTATAATTCACGGGCCGATTTTCCGTGGGAGAGCGTCCCGCAACATGATGTCGCGGGGCCGCCGAAGGCGTATACGCCCGTAATCGCTCAGGCAAATGAACCAGGAAAAGTTTTCGGCACTCTGGAGAGACTGGTTGTCCGCATCATGGGCAGCCGGCGCCGAAGGGGCACGCGACCATCACGTCGCTCAACTCTCAGGCAAAAGGACAGAGGGGCTGGCGCTCGTTGAGCGCTGTAGAGTCTGCACGGTATCCTGCATACGCTGCCCTTCGTCCCTTTACCGAGAGCCTTCATGACCCTGCAACGCACCCCCCTGTTTGAAACCCATGCCGCCAGCGGCGCCAAGCTGGTCGATTTCGGCGGCTGGGAGATGCCGCTGCACTATGGATCGCAGCTGGCCGAACACCATGCCGTGCGCACCGATGCCGGCATGTTCGATGTCTCGCACATGTGCGCGGTCGATGTGTCGGGCGCGGTGCCGAAATCCTTCCTGCGGCGGCTGATCGCCAACAACGTCGACAAGCTGACGGTGCCGGGCAAGGCGCTGTACTCGGCGATGCTCAATTCCTCCGGCGGCGTGATCGATGACCTGATCGTCTACTGGCGCGGCGGCGACAACTTCCGCGTGGTGGTCAATGCCGGCACCGCGATCAAGGACCTCGCGCACATGAAGCGCGTGGCCGAATCCTACGATGCCGACCTGACCCCGCGCCGCGACCTGGCGATGATCGCGGTGCAGGGGCCGAACGCGCGCGAAAAAGTGTTCGCGGTGCGGCCCGACTGGCGCGCCGCGGGTGAGCCGCTGGGCGTGTTCTTCGCCGCCGAGATCGGCGACGTGTTCCTGGCCCGCACCGGCTACACCGGCGAGGACGGCTTTGAAATCACCCTGCCGGCCGAACAGGCGCCGCGCCTGTGGGCCGACCTGAAGGCGGCCGGCGTGGCCGAATGCGGGCTCGGCGCGCGCGACACCCTGCGGCTGGAAGCCGGCATGAACCTGTACGGCAACGAAATGGACGAAACCGTCAATCCGCTCGACGCCGGCATGGCGTGGACCGTGGACATGAAGTCCGACCGCGATTTCATCGGCCGCAATTCGCTCGAGAGCAACGGCCAGAGCCACGCGCTGCTGGGGCTGAAGCTGCTCGACAAGGGCGTCATGCGCAGCCACATGAAAGTGATCACGCAACACGGCAACGGCGAAACCACCAGCGGCACCTTCTCGCCGACGCTGGGTTTTTCGATCGCGCTGGCGCGCCTGCCGCTGGAAGTGAAACCCGGCGATAAGGTGCAGGTCGACATCCGCAACAAGCTGGTCGATGCGCTGGTCACCAAGCCGTCGTTCGTGCGCCACGGCAAGCCGCTGGTCTGACGCCGCAGTCAGAATTTTTCCGATTTCCAATCCAACCTTCCTCAATCCGGAGACCCCTGATGAATATCCCCGCCGACCTGAAATACACCTCCAGCCACGAATGGGTTCGCACCGAAGCCGACGGCACCCTGACCATCGGCATCACCGACGCTGCACAGGAAATGCTGGGTGACCTGGTGTTTGTCGGCGACGCCAAAGTCGGCGAGACATTGAAGCAGGGCGACACCGCCTGCGTGGTGGAAAGCGTCAAGGCCGCCAGCGACGTCTACATGCCGGTCGATGGTGAACTGGTGGCGTTCAATGAAGCGCTGGAAGCTGCGCCGGAGACGATCAACAGCGATGCGTTCGGCGCCTGGCTGTTCAAGGTCAAGCCGGCTGCCGGCGCCAGCGTGTCGGGCCTGCTCGACGCGGCCGGCTACGAGGCCGTGGTGAGCGCGGGCTAAGCCGATGACCCATTCCACGCTGAAGCAGCTCGAACACCACGACGAATTCATCGCCCGCCACATCGGGCCCGGTGACGCCGATATCGCCGCCATGCTGGCGGTGGTCGGCGCGACCTCGCTCGACGACCTGATGACCCGCATCGCGCCGGCCTCGATCCTGCAGCAGGGCCCGCTGGGTCTGCCAGCTGCCATTTCCGAGCGCGACGCGCTGGCGGAAATGCGCCGCATCGCCGCCAATAACAAGGTGCTGACGAGCTGCATCGGCCAGGGCTATTACGGCACCCTGACGCCGGGCGTGATCCTGCGCAACATCCTCGAGAACCCGGCCTGGTACACCGCCTACACGCCGTACCAGCCGGAGATTTCGCAGGGCCGCCTGGAAGCGCTGCTCAATTACCAGACCATGGTGTGCGATCTCACCGGGATGGAGATTTCCAACGCCTCGCTGCTCGACGAGGCCACCGCCGCCGCCGAGGCCATGACGCTGGCCAAGCGCAGCGCGCGCGCCAAGAGCGACACCATCATCGTCGCCGGTGATTGCCACCCGCAGACCATCGCGGTACTGAAGACCCGCGCCGAACCGCTCGGCATCAAGGTGCTGGTCGGCCCGGCGCCGGCGCTGATGGAAAACAACGACTATTTCGCCGTGTTGGCGCAG
>CAYQKN010000264.1:0-2698 GCA_964417885.1 uncultured Burkholderiales bacterium
CTTCGACAACAGCTTCAGCGCCTGGCGGATGCCGTCCGATACCGCCACATCCTTCGGCAGCGCCTTGATCGCGTACAACGCTTCCTTCTCGTTGTAGCCGAGCGAAATCAGCGCGTTCAGGATGTCGGCGCCCGACGATGGCGCGGCCGCCTCACCGCCGACGCTGATGCGCACGTCGACTTTCAGCTTGTCCTTCAATTCGAGCAGAAGCCGTTCGGCGGTTTTCTTGCCGATGCCGGGCACCTTGGTCAGGCGGCCGGACTCCTGCGTCGCCACCGCCTCGGCCAGGTCGTTGACGCTCATGCCGGACAGCACCGCCAGCGCCACCTTGGGACCGACGCCGCTGATCTTCAGCAACTGGCGAAACGTCACGCGTTCAATCTCGCTGCCGAAGCCGTAGAGCAGATGCGCGTCCTCGCGCACCACCAGATGGGTGAACAGCGAGACCTTGTCGCCGATCCGCGGCAGGTTGTAGAAGGTGCTCATCGGCACGTCGAGGTCGTAGCCGACACCGCCGACATCGACCGTCACCTGCGGCGGGTTTTTTTCCAGCAGGAGTCCGGAGAGGCGGCCGATCATGTTGGCTTCCTGGGTCTTCTGCGGCGGGTAGCGTCAGCCGGCGGGGGCACCCCCATCCCAGCCTTCCCCCGCGGGGCGGGGGAAGGAGGTGGTTCGCTGGGGGCGTGCCCATCGCCATCCGTTTCACCAACTTCCGATTCTTCAGTTGCCTTGCGATTGGCGGCAAATTCCGTAGATAGTCGCTCGCGGACGCGCCTTCCCATCTTTGCAGGCGAAGCAGATGCGACGCCGCTGACGCGACCGCGGTCAGCCCCCTCCCCTGCGAAGGGGAGGGTTGGGGAGGGGTTGGAGCTCGCATGCTGCAAAAGCCGTTCGCGAATGCGCTCTAACACACCATCAATATTCTCAACAACATCGTTATTCCAGAACCGCATCACCTCAAAACCGAGCGACTGAAGAAATTCGGTGCGCTTCGCATCCGCCTCCACCTGCCCCGCATGCTGCCCGCCATCCAGCTCCACGATCAGCTTCGCATCCTGGCAGACAAAATCGACCACATAGCGCCCCATCGGCCGCTGGCGGCGAAAACGGAACTCCTCGATCTGCTTGTCGCGCAGCCGATCCCATAACTTTTGCTCCACATCCGTCATGTTGCGACGCAATTTTCGGGCGGCTGCAACGGTCGACCGCACCCCCTTCCCAGCCTTCCCCTGCTGGGCGGGGGAAGGAGCCAGCTTGCTATCGTCGTCGGTTGTCATTTCACCAGCCTCCCGCCCTTGACCCGGTAGCCGCGCGTGGTCATATCGCCCAACTGACCGCCGTGCGCATGGCAGATCGCGCACGCCAGCGCATCGGCCGCATCCGGACTCGGAGTGCCTGCCAGCTTCAACAATCTTTTCACCATTTCCTGCACCTGTTCTTTCTTGGCGTGGCCATTGCCGACCACCGCCTGTTTGACCTGCAACGCCGTGTATTCGGACACCGGCAAATCACGCGACACCGCCGCGCAGATCGCCGCGCCACGCGCCTGTCCCAGCAGCAGCGTCGACTGCGGGTTGACGTTGACGAAGACCTTTTCCACCGCCACTTCCTGCGGCGCATGGCGGGAAATCACTTCCTGCACCGAGTTGAGAATATTCTTGAGCCGGTCCGGCAGTTCGCCGTCGGGTGACTTGATGCAGCCGCTGCTGACATAGGTCAGCGTCGACCCCGATTTGTCGATCACGCCGTAGCCGGTCACGCGCAGGCCGGGATCGAGGCCGAGGATCCTCATTCGAACACGCGCGCATACATGCAGGAGTCACGCAGGCCACCCAACGGGTCGCGCATGTTGCGGCGATGGATGCCCTCGAGCACAAAGCCGCAGCGCTCGGCCACCTTGCGGCTGCGCAAATTGCGCGGGTCGCTGCAGATTTCCAGCCGCGCCGCACCCAGTTCGCGCCGCGCGAAATCCACCAGCGCGCGCACCGCCTCGGTGCAATAGCCCTGGCCCGCCATCGAGGTCCGCACCCAGTAGCCGATCTCCATCTTCGGCACATCCCAGAGGATGCTGTGAAAGCCGCCCTTGCCGACCAGCCGGCCGCTGGCCCGGTCGTGCCACTGGAAATCGAGCATGTCTCGAGTCACCCACTTGGCCTCGGCCTGGGCATGAAAATCGATCGAGCCGTCCAGCGTCGGCGCCGGATGGACCCAGGGCATCCACGGCTTCAGTTCCGCGACCGACTCCAGCACCGCCTCGAACGCCTCCGGCCCGTCGCCGGCGCGCGCCGCGCGCAACACCATGCGTTCGGTATCGATCCGTTGCGGAATGTTCAGCAGCAGGGCTCGCTGCCTGGCGTCCATCAGCGCAGTTCGATTGACAGGGCCGCGCCGGGCACCTAGGCCTCGTCCATCACCGCCGACGTGTAGACATCCTGCACGTCGTCGAGCGACTCGAGCACATCGAGCAGCTTTTGCATCTTCACGCTGTCGTCGCCGGCCAGCACGGTCTCGGTGGTGGCTTTCATCGTCACCTCACCGAATTCGGCCTTGAAGCCGGCCTTTTCCAGGGCCGCCTTGATGGCGCTGAATTCCCAGGGTCCGGTGATGACCTCGATCGAACCATCGTCGTTGGTCACCACGTCCTCGGCGCCGGCCTCAAGGGCCGCTTCCATCAGCTTGTCCTCGCTGGTGCCGGGGG
>CAYQKN010000265.1:0-2691 GCA_964417885.1 uncultured Burkholderiales bacterium
CGGTCACCGCATCATGCAGCGCAAGATGCAGCGCCTTCGCCGCCTCGGCCTGGCTTTCCGCCAGCGCAGCACTACTGCTTAGGAGCGCGCGATCCAGGTTGCGCCGCTCGTCGATTTCCTCGCTCAGGGCGCTGTTGACGGAGGCCAGTTCCCCGGCGCACTGCAGCACCGTGGCCTCGACCTGCTCACTGAGGTTGATCGCGTGCCCGGCATGCTGCAGCAGATCCTCGCCATCGATCACCTTGCGCAGGACGCCATTGACCGATGACAGGTCGGATGCGCACTGTTCCACCTTGTCCAGCACCTGTTCGCTCTGGCCCAGCGCCGTGATCAGCAGTGCCGGCGATGGCGGCGCGGCCGGATCCGGCTGGCGACTGCCATCCGGCGGCGGGGAATCCTTCGGGGAATCTGTCTTCAAGATGCGTGCTTTCGGTTTCATGCCGGCAGCACGCCGGCAGCGTTGATACGGAGCCAGCGCGGTTGGGCGCCATGGCACTGCTCGCGATGATGCCAACCCGTGCTCGGAGTTTCTGTGCGTTGCAGTACAAACGGCGGCGGCATTTTATGGCTGGCAACATGGCGCCGGCGATGCCGAAAACAGGTGGCAATTTGACCGGGCGCAAAGGTGACCCGGGCGGATTGCGCTAGCGTTAGCCATCGCTGGGGGTGACGCAATGGCAAAACTTGCTCTCTCCGTGCGGCCACCGGTGCCCGCTGCCCGCAGCTGGCTGATGGCGGCACTGGCATGCTGCCTGACGTCCTGCGGCGGGCTACCGCATCGGGCCGGCGGTGACGGGCCGCTGCAGCAGATTGAGCTGGTCGTTGCCGATCAGGGCGGTCCGGCGCGTGCGGGCATCAGTTGCACGCTGCGCAACGACAAGGGGCAATGGCTGACCGCGCCACCGGGCCCAGTGGAGGTAGCCCGCAGCAGCCAGCCGCTGCAAATCGAATGCCTGGACCGCCGCGGCGAGCTCATCGGCAGAACGGACATTGCCGCCACCGACCAGCGCATCGCGCGCGCCTCGACGCAGGCCAAGCGCGGCGGCGCCGTCGGCGCGGCCCTGCCGCTGCTGTTCTTCGGCAGCCTGGCGCTCAGTCCCGGCGGATTGCTCTATATGGTGGTCAGCGGCGCCACATTCGGTGGCGGCGCGGCGGCCGGCCAGGCGCTGGCCGATACCGCGACCGACCGCGGCTTCGCTTATCCGCCGCGGATCGAACTGCACTTCTGAGCGCGAAAATCCGCTTGTGACGCACCGGCAGCCGGCGGCAATTGTCAGCAATCGTGTCTTTGAAAACTTTCCTGGGAATTGGTCTGCAATTGGCCACATACTCGCGCACCCACTGAGGTTCATTTGCTGAGCTGGTCCTGCCAGTGGGTTGTGGCAATTCAACGATTCACCTACCAACACACCAATCAAGGACCAATCATGAAAAAGTATGCTGCCCTGCTGATGATCACCCTCGGCCTGCTCGCAAGTGGAAGTGCATTCGCCATCGGCGCCATCGCCGTTGACGACAGTGTCGGCGAGAAAGATCCCGCCTGGGGCGTTTCCACCGGCGAAGATACCGAAGCCGCCGCCAAGAAAGCCGCACTGAAGCTGTGCAAGGAAAACGGCGACAACTGCAAGGTCGTCGCCTGGTTCAAGACCTGCGGCGCCTATGCATCGTCGAACAAGTTCTACGGCTACGGCTACGGCGCGACCAAGAAGGTCGCCACCACCAAGGCGCTGGAAATGTGCGGCAACAAGAACTGCAAGGTTGTTGTCGCCGAGTGCGAAGACGACTGATCCGGTCGCCTGCCTTGGTCTCGCCCGCCGTCGATTGACCTGACGGCCGGCGAGGCCGCGCGCCAGTCGTACACATCGCAATAAAAATACAGGGAACCAAACATGGAAGCGGAAACCGCCGGCGGCATCGGTGCAATGGGTCTGTTGTTCAGTCTTGCCTTCATCGCACTGATGATCGCCAGCCTGTGGAAAGTGTTCACCAAGGCAGGACAACCGGGATGGGCGTCGATCGTCCCGATCTATAACATCATCGTGATCCTGCAGATCGTCGGCAAGCCATGGTGGTGGATCATCGGCATGATCATCCCGTTTGTGAATTTTGTGGTGTTCATCATGCTGGCGGTCGAGCTTGCCAGGGTTTTCGGCAAGGGCATCGGCTACGCGATCGGGCTGATCCTGCTGCCGTTCGTGTTCTACCCGATGCTGGCTTTCGGCGATGCCACTTACCGGCGCCCGATGATGCCGGCCGTGGCCTAGCCCGCCCGCCGCAAACACCGGCAACCGCTGCCGGGGACAAGTCGCGCAGGCTGGCAATGCAAGCCTGCGCGACTTGTCCCCGGTTTGCATTCCGGATGGCCTGACGCAGCCGGCCCCGAATGAAAAAGACCCGGCAGCAGGTTGTCTGCCGCCGGGCACATCACTCACGATGCCCACAGGGAGGAGAACAGGGCACCGACCCTGATATTGCGCTGACGCCAGGCACGGCTCTGTTCGACGCCGTACACAGCGGAAAATATTTCCCGCACGCCTGACGGCCGACCGGGGCGCTGGCTACCGTTGCTGCCGGCGATCTCCGCGCACCGCGACGGTCACGGCAGGATCGGCAAGTCCGGCAACTGGCATGGCACGGCGGTGAGGTTGAGCGTGCCCGAGACCTCTGTCGTTGACATGGGATTGCCGGCGG
>CAYQKN010000266.1:0-2670 GCA_964417885.1 uncultured Burkholderiales bacterium
ACTTCGGCTACAGCCTGCCCGGCGGCTCCGATCGAGCGTCCGCGAAATACGGTTCCGTCGGCCAAAGCGAGAATGGCGGGCGCGAAGACGGGGAGCAGCGCGGCGGGGCTGGAGGAAGTAGGGCTTGTCATTGTTCTGGCTCTTTGCGTGAACCATCGCGACAGCGTGACTGGCGACGGTTCTTGAATATGCGAGCCCCAGACATGAAAAAAGGGATGTCGCTGGTGCGCCGTCTCAATCTCTGGACGCGCTCACGAAATCCCGTGTCTGAAGCTATGAGATTGTACCCGAATCAGAGGGTACAAAAGGTATAAGCTTTTTTGCAAGACTACCGTCCGGAAAGGGCTAAGCAGCCATTTTATGCAAAAGTCGGGTAGTGGCAAAATTCGCCGCTATGCCCTACACAATAAGGCGTTCAGCTAAAAGCTGTTGACCTGCTCCGGCTCGGTGGCGCGGCGGGCGATGAATGCGCGCTGCCTGCCGTCGACATGGGCCAGTTGCACCACGTCGCCGCAGCCCGGCGACGGCTCGATGCCGCGCCGCAGTGGCTCGTGATGCCAGTGCGCGATCATGGCGGCGATCGGTCCGGCGTGCGAGACGATGACCAGATTGCGGCCTTCGGCGATGTCCCACGCCGCCTCAAAGCCCTCGATCACACGCGCCTGCATTGCGCGCACGGACTCGCCGGCGCCCAGCCGTGGGTGCACGTTGAGTCCGCGCAGCACCGGGCCGTTTTCGGTCATCACCGGCGGCGGCCAGTGATCGAGAAAATTGGCTTCGAACTCCTTGGCTTCCTGACGCGGGATGTCTTCCCACTTCTTGCCGGTCCAGCGGCCCAAGTCGCGCTCAATCAGCCGCGGGTCGAGGATGACGGTGCGCTCGTTGCTGCCCATCGCCAGAAAGTCGGCCAGCCGGCGGCAGCGCGACAGCGGACTGGTCACGATCAGCGCGTTTTCGGGCAACGCGGCGTCGAGCAGCGGGATGACACGCTTGAACTCGGCCTCATGTACCGGCACATTGGTGGCGGCGTAAATGATGCCGGGCTTGATGTCAGGCGCCGTGTGGCGAACCAGAAAAATGGCCATGCGGCGGGTCAGGCGGCCAGTTGTTCGGCGACGACGGCGCCCAAACAGCCGCCGCACAGGCAGCCGCGTTCAAGCATGTCCGGTGCACGCCGCGCGAGGTCAATGGCGGGCAACGCCTGGCACCAGCAGGACGCGGCACTGGCGCCGCAGGTGAACGCCGTCGCGCAGCGCGGACAGGTCGCGTCGGCCGGGCGCCGCACCTCGTCCGGCAAAGGCTGATTGGCATCCCCCGATGCCACCGGTTCGGCGATGTGGGTCTCTGCGGCGATGGACGGGGCGTCTGCGATGGCGGCGCGCGGGGCGCTCATGTCACTCCTTCGTTCGTCTGGCGAAGTAGCGGCTTTTTGTTGCAAGCCTTTCTACATCGGGGTCAAGACGCAGTATGCGCCTTAGTCGACTTCAAGCAAAATATTAACGGAGGCCCTACGCAATAAGTGTTCCAGCCGAAAGTTGCTGGCCCAAACCAGCTATTTCAGGCCCAGCACATCATGCATGTCAAACAGCCCCGGCGTCCTGCCATGCAAGAACTTTGCCGCCCGCAATGCGCCCACGGCGTAGGTAGCGCGACTGGCCGATTTGTGAGTGATTTCAATGCGTTCGCCAGTGCCGGCGAAGACCACCGTGTGGTCGCCGACGACATCCCCGCCGCGCAGCGTCGCAAAGCCGATAGTGCCGTTTTTGCGCTCACCGGTGTGACCTTCCCGGGCATATACGGCGCGGTCGGCGAGCTTCGTGCCCTGCGCTTCGGCGATCACTTCGCCGAGCTTGATGGCGGTGCCGGACGGCGCGTCGACCTTCATGCGGTGATGCATTTCGAGGATTTCGATGTCATAGCCGCTGTCGAGCGACTTCGCCGCCAGCTCCAGCAGCTTGAACACCGTGTTGACGCCGACCGAGTAATTCGGGGAGAAAACGATAGGGATTTTTTTGGCGGCTTCGGCGATTTTGGCCTTGCCGATCTCATCAAAGCCGGTGGTGCCGATCACCATCGCAACGCCGCCGGCGACGCAGGCTTCGAGGTAGGCGAGCGTCGCTTCCGGCCGCGTGAAATCGATCAAAACGGCGCCGCGCGGAATGCTCCAGGCGTCAGCTGTCACAACAACGTCCGCATTGGCACCAAACGCCCGCGCAGAAACCCCGATCGCCGGGCTCTGCGCCGCATCGAGCGCCGTCACCAGCCTCGCGTCGCCATCCGCCGCACAGGCGTCGAGCAACATGCGGCCCATCTTGCCGGAAGCGCCGGCAATCGCGACTTGCAGGCTCATGAGCGGCTCCCGGACTACTTGCGCCACCAGTCGGTCAGCTTCGACCACCAGCCCGGACCGTCGTCCTTCTTGCCGTCCTTGTCGATGTTCGCGTACGCCGGGTCGCGATCTACGACCGGCGAGGTCGGCAGCTGCGAAACTTCCCAGCTCTTGAGCTTTTCGTCGGCGAACAGCAGCGTCAGCTTGTGCGAGGTGATCGATTTGCCGCGGCGCTCCAGCGAATAAGCGTAATCCCAGCGGTCCTTGTGGAAGATGCTCTCGGTCGTCGGCGTGCCGAGCACGAGGCGCACCTGCTGGCGGGTCTGGCCTTCCTTGAGCTT
>CAYQKN010000267.1:0-2652 GCA_964417885.1 uncultured Burkholderiales bacterium
TGCTCGATCTTCGCCACCCATTGCGTGAACGCGCGCTGCGCAGGTGTCAGGCTGGCGCCCGGCATAGCGACCAGTTCCAGCATGCTGCCGGGCTCAGGTACGGGTTGGTCGGGGAACAGGACGATGGTTTCAGCCATGTTTTTGCGAATCGGGTCTGGTTTGCGGGTATGCCGTGGTCTGCTGCACGCAACAGGGCAAGCATAACGCTCAATGTGCCGGACACGCGACCGGCGAATGACTCGTTCAGACTAGCGCGCCGGCCGGAAGTCAGTAGCCATGCGCTTCTTCACGGCAATCGCCCGCAAAGCCGCACCAGTGCCGGGTTCTGGCGGTGGTCCTGTTTGAATCTTGATCTTCCGCCAGAGCCCGGGTCGGGCCCGGACTGCGCGAGGCATCGGCGGGACGCGATGCCGGGGACTGCGAAGTTGCTACTTCTGCACGCCGACGTCTTTCATCGCTTCCAGCTTGCCCAGGTCCAGCCCGGCAACGGCGGATTTGAGCGTGTTCAGGTCGACGCCGTTACCCTTGGCGGTGACGATGAAGCGCTCGCCCAGCACGATGTTGTATTCGTTGCGGCCATCCTTGCGGGATTTTTCGTGCACCAGGCGGCCGTCGACCTTGCCGGTCTTTTCGCTGCCGTATTCGTCCTGCTTCTCGCCCTGCACCATCGCCCAGCCGGCGAAGGCGAGCATGCCGCCCGCGCCGCCGACGTCGGAGACTTCCAGTTCGACCCGCTTGCCGCTGTCGTCTGCGTAGCGCGCTTCGGCCTTCGACACCATGATGCCCAGCGCGCCGGCCTTCTCGGCGCGGCTGGATTTTTTGCCGAGACCGGCAAAGGTCTCGGGCACGAACGGTTTCAGCATCTCGATATCGACCGGCTCGACCGTCTTGCCGCCGCCCAGCGCGGTGCCGAGCATCGCCACCGCGGCCTTGCCGGCCTCTTCCTGGTTGCCGCTCTTCTGCGCGGCTTCCATTTTCTTGCCGGCTTCCTCCATCTTCTTGCCGAACGCTTCCAGCTTGCCAAGCTTGCTGTCCGGGTCGATGGTCACGTTCGATGCCGAGCGTGACGAACCGATATCGCCGAACATGCCGCGCGAGGCACCGGTCAGTCCGCCCACCGCCGCCGCAATCGCGCCGATGATGATCGACACCACGATGGCGGCGATCACCACCACGGCGGTATAGCCGATCGACTTGTCTTCCGGGTTCTTCATCAGCAACGGCAGGCCCAGGTACAGAAGGTAGATGCTGTAGAGCGAAGTCAGCACGCCGAGGATCGACATCGCCGGCAGGATGGTAAAGATGCCGCCGATCCAGGCTGCGGTGAAGGCATAGACCGCCACCTTGGTGGCCTGCGGCAGGTCCTTCTGCGCACCGAAAGTCGGCGCCAGCGCATTGATGATCTGGCTGACGATGATGATGCTGACGAACGACATCACGTAGCCGAAGATCGCAATCGACAGGCCGGCGACGATCGGGGTGCGGAACGAGACGCCGAAGGCGCCGTAGCCGACCAGCGAGCCGCCGATGAACCCGCAGATGGCCGGGATCGCCGCCAGGATCGCGACATAACCGGTCATCAATTCCGCGGTGGTGGATTTCTCGCCGGCAATGACCGGCCATTCGGTCTTGGGCGTGAGCAGGATGTTTTTGACGCGATCTACCAGTGCCATGTTATTCCCCTTTTGTTTATGCAAAGACGAGCAATGATAGCCCCAAACGGCGTAGGGAAATAAGTCCGCGCGGCGTCCCGGCATACCCCGAACCGGTGATGGCGCACCGGCCGGCACCGCTCAATTCCCGGTCACTTCGGCGGCCGGCGAACCCGTATATACAAAATTTGACTATATAAGTTCCATAAAGTCTTTATTGATATATAGGTGGCGCGACTAACATGGCTGCCTGACCACTCAACCGGTCGCCGATTGCCCATTCGCCATGTACAAATACGATTCCATTGACCAGAGCCTTGTTGACCAGCGCGTCGCCCAGTTCCGCGGCCAGACCGGGCGCTTTCTTGCCGGCCAGCTGTCGGAAGACGAGTTTCGCCCGCTGCGGCTGCAGAACGGCCTGTACATCCAGAAGCACGCGCCGATGCTGCGCGTGGCCATCCCCTACGGCCTGCTGTCCTCGCGCCAGGTGCGGATGCTGGCGCACATCGCCCGCAAGTACGACCGCGGCTACGGTCATTTCACCACCCGCCAGAACATCCAGTTCAACTGGCCGGCGCTGGAATCGGTACCCGACATCCTCGCCGACCTGGCCACGGTGGAAATGCACGCCATCCAGACCTCAGGCAACTGCATCCGCAACACCACCTCCGATCAGTTCGCCGGCATTGCCCATGACGAGCTGATCGACCCGCGTCCCTACGCCGAGCTGATCCGCCAGTGGTCGACCTTTCACCCCGAGTTCGCCTACCTGCCGCGCAAGTTCAAGATTGCCGTCAACGGCGCCCGGGAAGACCGCGCCGGCACACTGTTCCACGACATCGGCATCCACGCCGTCAAAACGGCCAAGGGTGAGGTGGCGTTCAATATCCTCGTTGGCGGCGGCCTCGGCCGCACCCCCATCCTCGGCCACGTGGTACGCGAGGAACTGCCACGCCGCCATCTGTTCACCTATCTTGACGCCATCCTGCGCGTCTACAAC
>CAYQKN010000268.1:0-2621 GCA_964417885.1 uncultured Burkholderiales bacterium
CCGGTCTCGCCGTGCGGCAACGGCTTGCCATCGGCATCTGTCACGCACACCTCAACCAGCGATTGTGCTACACCGACCGAAGCGATGCGTTCCAGCCAGCGCGGATGCGCGCGGTCGGCCAATTGTTCGCGCGTCAGCGACGTGATGCACATCGGGCACTCACCCTGGCCGTAAATCTGCACAAAGCAATTGCCCACCACGTCCAGCGCCTGGCGGATGTCCTCGACGTACATCGGACCGCCGCCGTAGACGATGGTCTTGAAGCCGGCCGGGTCGGCGCCGCTGGCGGCGACATGCTCGACCAGCCGCTTGACCATGGTGGGCGCGGCGAACATCGACAGCCGGCCGACGCGCGCCGACAGCGCCACCAGTTCGGCCGCGTCGAAGCCGCCGGATTCGGGCACCACATGGCGCGCGGCCTTCAGCACATGGGCGAAGTTGTAGAGTCCGGCGCCGTGCGAAATCGGCGCGGCGTAGACGATGGCATCGGCCGCGTCGACCGGATCGACATCGCTGAAATAGCAGGTGGTCATCGCCAGCAGGTTGCGGTGGGTTTCCATCACGCCCTTGGGATGTCCGGTGGTGCCCGAGGTGTAGAACAGCCAGGCCAGATCGTCAGCGGCGCGGTGATGGAGGCCGATCGGTGCGGCCTTCAGGATGTTGGCGTAGTCGGCAGAACCCGGCGTAAAGGCGCGCTTGACGCTGGCAATGGTGTCGAGCAAGGGCATCACATCGGCCGTGTGATCGGCGCTGACGAACAGGCACGAGGCTTCGGCGTTGGCGAGGATATAGGCCATCTCGCGCGGGTGCAGTTTGGCATTGACCGGCACCGCCACCAGCCCGGCCCACCAGATGCCGTACAGCAGTTCGAGGTACTCGGGACAATTGGTCATGAACGCGGCCACCCGCTCGCCGGGAGCGAGGCCAAGCGTATTGCGCAGATAGCCGCCGATACTGGCGGCACGCGCCGCCAGGCCGCGGTAATCGAGCAGGCAGCGCTCACCGAGAAACACCGCCGGCTGCGTCGGGTAGACGGTGGCGCTGCGCAACAGCAACTGCGCAATGTTCATCGCGCCGCCTCCAGGATGCTGACGTAGTTGGCCACGGCGGAGCCGCCCATGTTGAACACGCCCGCCAGCGTTGCATCCGCAATCTGCATCTCACCGGCCTCGCCGCACAATTGCATGGCGGCGATGGCATGCATCGAGACACCGGTGGCGCCGATCGGGTGGCCTTTGGCTTTCAGCCCGCCGGAACGGTTGACCGGCAGCCGGCCACCGGCATACACGGTGCCGTCGTTGAGCATCCGCCGGCCCTGGCCGGCCGGCGCCAGGCCCATGGCTTCATAGGCCAGCAGTTCGGCGATGGTGAAACAGTCGTGCACCTCGGCAAATGAAAGGTCGTCGATCTTGCAGCCGGCCTGCGCCAGTGCGCTCTGCCAGGCGCGCTGCGGACCGGCAAACGAAGACGGATCGCGCCGCGACATCGGCAGGAAATCGTTGACATGGCTGCGCGCACGGAACCGCACGCCGCGGCGAAAACGCGGCAGCAGCGATTCATCGACAATCACCAGCGCTGCTGCGCCATCGGAGACCAGCGAGCAATCGGTCTTGCGCAACGGTGCCGCGATGATCGGGTTCTTGTCCGACACGCTGTTGCAGAACTCGAAGCCGACATCCTTGCGAATCTGTGCCCAGGGGTTGCTGACGCCGTTGGCGTGATTCTTGGCGGCAATCCGCGCCAGCGCATCGGCGTGATCGCCGTAGCGGGAGAAATAGGTCTGCGCCATCTGCGCGAAAATGCCGGGGAAGGTCATGCCCATGGCCGCCTCTTCCTTCACGTACGAGGCCGCGCCCAGCGCGCGCGTCACCGCCTCGCCCGACACCGCCGTCATTTTTTCCGCGCCGACCACCAGCGCGATGCGGCACTGCCTGGCCTCAATGGCGTTGAGGGCCGAGAAAATCGCCGCCGCGCCCGAGGCGCAGGCATTCTCCACCCGCGTGGCCGGTGTCCAGCGCAGCCCGTCGTCGGCCTGCAGCACCAGCGAGGAGCAGAACGTGTCGGGCACGAAGCCGCCGTTGAGATTGCCGAGCCAGATGCCGTCGACCTCGGCCGCATCGATGGCCGCATCGGTCATCGCCTGCCTGCTGACGCCGACAATCAGCGACTCGAGGTCTTCACTGTCGAGGCGGCCGAAGCGGGAGTGTGCCCAGCCGACGATACACGCTGCCATGAATTGTTCTCCTTCAACTTGTCTGCACCATGCCGGAATCGACGGCACGGGCAGCGCTGATCCAACTCCGCCTGCGAGCGCGTCCTATCGCCCGCGCAACTTGCCGACAATGCCGGTCGGAAAATAATAAACCGACAGCACGAACAGCACCCCCAGCCACAGCAGCCAGCGGTCCGGCGACAGCAATGCCGACAGCCACGGCAGCCCGCTCGCCGCCTCGCTGCCCAGCTTCAGCAGTTCCTGCAGGTAGCTTTGCGCGACCACAAACATGGCCGCACCGATGGCCGCGCCGTAGATGGTGCCCATGCCGCCGATCACCACGATCAGCAGCACATCCATCATGATCTCGAACGACAGCGAGGTGTCGGGCCCGCTGTAGCGCAGCCAG
>CAYQKN010000269.1:0-288 GCA_964417885.1 uncultured Burkholderiales bacterium
GTCCAATGTGATCTTCGCCATCCTGATGATCGGCATTGTCGGCATGCTGCTGGATTTGGTGTTCGGCGTGCTGCAGCGCGCCGTCACCTACGTGGAGTGACGGCGATGGGCGCACATTCCTTCCTGCAGGTCCGCAAGCTCAGCCGCCGTTTCGACGGCGGCGCCAAGCCGGTGTTCAGCGGCGTCAATTTCGATATCGAGAAAGGCGAGTTCGTCTGCATCATCGGCCACTCCGGCTGCGGCAAGACCACCATCCTCAATATCCTGGCCGGCCTCGACGACGCCTCC
>CAYQKN010000269.1:298-2596 GCA_964417885.1 uncultured Burkholderiales bacterium
GGCGATATGGTGATGGACGGTCGCGAGATCTCCGGGCCAAGCCTCGACCGCGGCGTGGTGTTCCAGAGCCACGCGTTGATGCCGTGGCTGACGGTGATGGGCAATATCGCATTCGCGGTGCGATCGCGCTGGCCGGACTGGCGCAGCTCGAAAATCGAAACCCACTGCCAGAAGTACATCGACCTGGTGCGCCTGACCGGCAGCGAACACAAGCGGCCCTCGCAACTGTCCGGCGGCATGAAGCAACGGGTGGGCATCGCGCGCGCCTTCGCCATCCAGCCGAAGATGCTGTTGCTCGACGAGCCGTTCGGCGCGCTCGACGCGCTGACCCGCGGCACCATCCAGGACGAATTGCTGTCGATCTGCGCCGAAACCCGCCAGACCGTTTTCATGATCACCCACGATGTGGACGAGGCGATCCTGCTGGCCGATCGCGTCATGCTGATGTCGAGCAACACCGACAGCGGCCCGCCGGCGCGCATCGCCGAGGTGGTGGTCAACACCCTGCCGAAAACCCGCACCCGCAGCGACATCCACCACCACCCGCAGTTCTACCGGATCCGCAATCACCTGGTCGATTTCCTGGTCAATCGTTCGCGCCAGGCGCCGCCGGAGGCGGTCAACGACGACCTCGGTGTCGCCTATCCGCCGCAGGTGATGCCGGGCCTGGATGAAGAGCCGCTGGCACCCAAGCCGCGCGCGGCGCAGGTGACGCCGCTCAAGCAAGTGAAGTGAACCCGTTCAAGACCAACCGGAGGAAACAGCATGAACCGCAACGACGTTACCGAGATGATCCTGTCCGCCAAGCGCAAGAAGGGCTTGAAGTGGTATGACATCGCCAAGAAAATCGGCCACAGCAAGGAGTGGACCACCGCCGCGATGCTGGGCCAGATGACGCTGACCAAGGCCGAGGCCGAGAAGGCCGGCAAGCTGTTCGGACTCGACAAGGAAGCGGTGCTGATCCTTCAGGAAGTGCCGTACAAGGGTTCGCTGCCGACTGCGGTGCCGACCGACCCGCTGATCTACCGCTGGTACGAGATCGTCAACGTCTACGGCAGCACCATCAAGGAACTGATCCACGAGGAATTCGGTGACGGTATCATGAGTGCGATAGATTTCTCCATGGACATCGAGCGCGAGCCCGATCCCAAGGGTGATCGCGTCAAGGTGGTGTTGTCCGGCAAGTTCCTTCCCTACAAAACGTATTGATTTTTTCACCGCACTCACTGAAAGGATTTACATGTCCGTCAATCGTCGCAAGTTCCTGACCCAGGCCGCGGCCGGTGGCGTCATCACCGCTGCCGCCGCGTCCCAAGCCATCGCGCAAGCCCCCGCGCTGCCGACCATCAAGTGGCGCCTCGCCTCCAGCTTTCCAAAAAGCCTGGACACCATCTACGGCGGTGCCGAGGTGCTGGCCAAGCGCCTCAATGCCATCACCGGCGGCAAGTTCCAGATCCAGGTGTTCGCGGCCGGTGAAATCGTGCCAGCGTTCAGCGTGGTCGACGCGGTGCAGAACGGCACCGTCGAGTGCTCGCACACTGCAGCCTATTATTTCGTCGGCAAGAACAAGGCGTTCGCATTTGAAACCACGCTGCCGTTCGGCCTCAACCAGCGCCAGCAGAATGCATGGATCTATTACGGTGGCGGACTGCAACTGGTGCGCGATTTCATGCGCGACTACAGCATCATCTCCTTCCCCGGCGGCAACACCGGCGTGCAGATGGGCGGCTGGTGGCGCAAGGAAGTGAAAACCGTCGCCGACCTCAAGGGCATCAAGTTCCGCATCGCCGGTCTCGGCGGCGAAGTGCTGGCCAAGCTGGGCGTGATCCCGCAGCAGATTCCCGGTGGAGATATCTATCCGGCGCTGGAAAAAGGCACCATCGACGGCGCCGAGTGGGTCGGCCCGTACGACGACGAGAAGCTCGGCTTCTACAAGGTCGCGAAGAATTTTTACTATCCGGGCTGGTGGGAATCGAACTCGATGTACTCGTTCTATATCAACACCAAGGAATGGGACAAGCTGCCGAAGGAATACCAGGCCGCGTTCGAGGCCGCCGCGTATGAAGCCAACCTCGACATGATGGCTTCCTACGATTACAAGAACCCGATCGCGCTGCGCAGCCTGGTGAGCAAGGGCGTGCAGCTGCGTGCGTTTTCGCCGGACATCCTGAAAGCCGCGCAGACCGCGGCATTCGGCCTGTACGAAGAGGAATCGGCCAAGAACCCGGCGTTCAAGAAAATGTACGAGCCCTGGCTCAAGTTCCGCGAGGACATCAACCTCTGGCATCGCGTGGCCGA
>CAYQKN010000270.1:0-2572 GCA_964417885.1 uncultured Burkholderiales bacterium
GATCAGCGCGCGGTCGGCATGCTGCAGTGGCGCGGCGAATCCGCCGCACACCACATCACCCAGCACGTCGAAGATAACGACGTCGGTTTCCTCCAGCAGGTGGTGTTCCTTCAGCAGCTTGACGGTCTGGCCGACCACGTAGCCGCCGCAGCCGGTGCCGGCGGGTGGTCCGCCTGCCTCCACGCACATCACGCCGTTGTATCCCTCGAATACGAAATCCTCGACGCGCAACTCCTCGGAGTGAAAGTCAACCGATTCCAGGACATCGATCACGGTCGGCATCAGCTTCTTGGTGAGGGTGAAAGTCGAGTCGTGTTTTGGATCGCAGCCAATCTGCAGGACGCGCTTGCCGAGCTTGGAAAAAGCCACCGAAAGATTGGACGACGTGGTGCTCTTGCCAATGCCACCCTTGCCGTAAACCGCAAATACCTTGGCGTTGCCGATCTTGAGATTCGGGTCGAGTTGCACCTGCACGCTGCCGTCGCCATCGGGGCGCCTGGAGATGCTGGTGCCGTCGGCGCGCTTGATTTCGGAGAATGGTACGTTCACTACACTCATCGTGTTTCCTTGGTTGGCAAATCAGGCTGCGGCTTGCAGGCGGGATGGCGCTTCGATCACGCCCTCGAGACGGTCTTCCAGTTCCTCGCCCGCGCGCCGCAGGGCAGCAAGCATTGCGGCATCGGGCTTCCAGTATTCACGCTCGGTTGCCTCCAGCAGGCGATTGGCTACGCGTGCCGAGGCGGTGGGATTGAGCCGCGCCAGCCGGTCGCGCATCTCCGGGTCCAGCATGAAGGTCTCGCTCAGTTGCTGGTAGACCCAGGGCTGTACCTGCCCCGTGGTTGCCGACCAGCCGAGCGTGTTGGTGACGTGCACCTCGATCTGGCGCACGCCTTCGTAACCATGTTTCAACATGCCCTCGTACCATTTCGGGTTGAGCATGCGGGTGCGGGTTTCGAGTGCCACCTGTTCGGTGAGGGTGCGGACGGTACCGCCGCCGAAGCTGTCGCGGGTCTGGTCGCCGATATATACCGGGGCAACCTGTGCGTCGCTGCCTTTGGCGCGCTTGATGGCGCGACTGATACCGCCCAGCGTATCAAAGTAGGTGTCGATGGTGGTCACGCCAAGCTCGACCGAGTCGAGGTTCTGGTAGGCCAGGTCGACGTTGGCCAGCGTGCTGCGAAGCAGGACGGTCTGCTGCACCGGGCGTCCGGCGCGGCCGTAGGCAAAACCCTTGCGGCGGCTGAAGGTCTCGGCCAGTTCGTCCGCGTCATCCCAGCGGCTGTTGTCGACCAGGCTGCCGACATTGGCGCCGTAGGCGCCTTCGGCGTTGCCGAATACCCGCAGGGAAGCTGTTTCCAGGTCGCCGCCATGCTCGGCCATGTAGGCGAGGGCGTGCTTGCGGATGAAGTTTTGTTCGCCATCCTCTTCTGCGCCGGCGGCGAGGAATGCCGCTTCGGCCAGCAGCTTGATCTGCAGTGGCAGCAAGTCGCGGAAGATACCGGATAGCGTAACCACCACGTCAACTCGTGGGCGACCCAGTTCGGACAGGGGGATCAGTTCCGCACCGGCCAACCTTCCGTAACTGTCGAAGCGCGGCCTGGCGCCCATCAGGGCCAGCGCCTGCCCGATGGGTCCGCCTTCGCTCTTGAGATTGTCCGTTCCCCACAGGACGATGGCGATCGATTCGGGAAACCGGTGACCGTCCTCCGCGTGGCGCTTCAGCAGACGGTCAGCCTGGCGTGCGCCGTCCTGCACCGCGTAGGCACTGGGAATGCGGAACGGGTCAAAGCCGTGCAGGTTGCGGCCGGTCGGCAGGATGGCAGGCGTGCGCAGCAGGTCGCCGCCGGGCGCGGGGCGCAGAAATCTTCCGTCCAGCGCGCGCAGGATGCCGTCGATTTCATGGTCCTGCGCGATCAGCTCGTCGGTGTGTGCCAGTGCCTGCAACAATTCCATCGACTGTCGAGCCGGATCTTCCGATCCCCGCGCCATCGCCGCCCCGGGTGTTTGGCCAGCCACCAGCGCTTCAATGACAGCGCGCTCGGGACGCATGTTGTGCGATGCCTCCGCGAATGACATCAGCAAATCGACCCGTTCGGCAGGACTCGGTGCGGTGCCGACGACGTGCAGGCCATAGGGAATCAGCGTGTATTCGAGCTCAAGGACCGCATCCGCCAGCTTGCTGATGCGTGCATCGGCATCGGTGCCCCATGCAGGCTCCGCCTCGGCCAGATTCAGTCCGGCGGCCTGGGCCTGGATCATCAGGCCGAGTTCGACGCTTTCCACCGCCGCCTCCGGCTCCAGGCTGCGAAAGCGCTCGATGGCTTCCTTCAAGTCGATCAGTCCTTTGTACAGGCCGGCCTGCGCCACCGGCGGCGTCAGGTAGCTGATCAGGGTGGCCGCGGCGCGGCGCTTGGCGATGGTTCCTTCCGACGGATTGTTGGAGGCATACAGATACAGGTTCGGCAGGTCGCCGATCAGCCGGTCGGGCCAGCACCCCGCCGAAGGGCCGGCCTGCTTGCCGGGCATGAATTCCAGCGCGCCGTGCATGCCGAAATGCAGCACCGCATCGGCG
>CAYQKN010000271.1:0-2561 GCA_964417885.1 uncultured Burkholderiales bacterium
TCGACGCCGCCGAGGCGATCATGACCACTGATACGGTGCCGAAGGGCGTGTCGCGGCAGATCGACATCGACGGCCACAAGGTCACCATCACCGGCATCTCGAAGGGTGCCGGCATGATCGAGCCCAACATGGCAACCATGCTGGGGTTCATCGCCACCGACGCGGTGGTCGGCGACGATGTCCTGCGCGACATGGTGAAGGTTGCCGCGGATGCCTCGTTCAACGCCATCACCATCGACGGCGACACCTCGACCAATGATTCGCTGATCCTGATCGCCACCGGCAAGGCCGGCAACCCGCCGGTCAACGGCGAGGGCACCGCGGAGTATGTGAAGCTGCAGGAGGCCGTCAACGAGGTGGCGATCGCGTTGGCGCAGGCGATCGTGCGCGATGGCGAGGGCGCCACCAAGTTCATGACCATCCGCGTCGAAGGCGGCAAGACCTACAAGGAATGTGCGCAGATCGGCAAGGCGATCGCCAAGTCGCCGCTGGTCAAGACCGCCTTCTTTGCCAGCGATCCCAACCTCGGCCGCATCCTGGCCGCGATCGGCTATGCCGGCATTGCCGACCTCGATACCGCCAAACTCAAGCTCTACCTGGGCGCGGTGCTGGTGGCCGAGAACGGCGGTCGCGCGGAAAGCTATCGCGAGGAACTGGGCAAGGCGGTGATGAAGGAAAGCGAAATCCTGGTCCGCGTCGAGCTCGGCCGCGGCCTCGAGCACGCCACCGTCTGGACCTGCGATTTCTCCTATGAATACGTGAAGATCAACGCCGACTACCGTTCCTGATGTTTACCAAAGTCGATAAGGTCCTGCATCGCGTCGAAACCCTGCTTGAGCGCGTCGAGCGGCACCTGCCGGATGCCGACGCCGCGCCGGACTGGGATGCCTTCATCGCGTTTCGCTGGCGCCGCCAGCAGACCGTGTTCGGCAATCGCGGCCGGCTGGTCGGGGTGGCACACCCGCACGTCATCACGTTCGATGACCTGAAGGACATCGACGACCAGAAGCAGCGCATCGAGGCCAACACCCGCCAGTTCGTGCTGGGCCTGACCGCCAACAACGTGCTGCTGACCGGCGCGCGCGGCACCGGCAAATCCTCGCTGGTCAAGGCGGCGCTGCAGCGCTTCGCCAAAGAAGGATTGCGGCTGATCGAAGTCGATCGCGCCGACATGGTCGACCTGCCCGAAATCGCCGATCTCGTCGCCGGCCGCCGCGAGCGCTTCATCGTCTTCAGCGACGATCTGTCGTTCGAAGCCAACGACCCCGGCTACAAGGCGCTCAAGTCGGTGCTCGATGGCGGCATTGCCGCCACCAGCGACAACCTGCTGATCTACGCCACCAGCAATCGCCGGCACCTGATGCCGGAAAAGATGAGCGAGAACCTCGAGACCAAGCACACGCCCGACGGCGAAATTCACCCGGGCGAAACCACCGAGGAAAAAATTTCGCTCTCCGAACGCTTCGGCCTCTGGCTGTCGTTCTATCCGTTCGGCCAGGAAGAGTATCTGCAGATCGTCGATCACTGGGTGTCGGCGCTGTCGCGCACCCGTCTCGCCAGTGTGGATGCGATGCACAAGGCGGCGTTGCTGTGGTCGCTGGAACGCGGTTCGCGCAGCGGACGCGTGGCCTACCAGTTCGCACGCGACTGGGCCGGCCAGCACGGCACCGCCGCGGCGCGCCGTACCGCCATCAAGAAGACACCGCGCCGTCGATGACGCGACCGGTTACCGAGGTCGCGGTCGCGGTGTTCATCAGGCCAGACGGCTCGTTCCTGCTGTCGTCGCGCCCCGAAGGCAAGCCGTACCCGGGCTACTGGGAGTTTCCCGGCGGCAAGATCGAGCCCGGCGAAACCGTGCTGCAGGCGATGACCCGCGAGCTGATCGAGGAGCTCAATGTCAGCATCACCACTGCCGCGCCCTGGTTCACGTTCATGATGCATTACACCCACGCGACAGTGCGGCTGCACTGCTGGCGCGTGTCGGCGTGGCGCGGCGAGATGCGCGGCATGGAAGGGCAGCAGTTCGAATGGCAGCGCCTGAACCAGCTCACGGTCGCGCCGACGTTGCCGGGCTGCGTGCCGATATTCAGGGCGCTGGCGTTGCCGCCGGTGTACGCCATCAGCAATGCCAGCGAGGCCGGTGTTGAGGCGTACCTGCAGCAGCTTGAGCGCGCGTTGAAGCAGGGCCTGAAACTGGTGCAGGTGCGCGAAAAAAGCATGCCGGCGACGCAACTGGCGGATTTCGCCCGGCACGTGGTGGAGAGGGCGCATGCACACGGTGCGCAGGTGCTGATCAATCGCGATGCCGGGCTGGCGACACAGGTCGGTGCCGATGGCGTGCACCTGACCGGCGAGCAACTGGCGCAGTGCGAGGCGCGGCCGGCGTTTGCCCTGGTGGCGGCATCGACCCACAGCCGTGCGGAGATCGAGCGCGCGGCGGCATTGAAGCTGGATTTCGCCGTGCTCGGTGCGGTGCATGCCACTGCCAGCCATCCCGGCCAGGCACCGCTGGGCTGGCCGCGGTTTGCCGACATGGTCGCGGCGGCGCCGCTGCCGGTTTA
>CAYQKN010000272.1:0-2469 GCA_964417885.1 uncultured Burkholderiales bacterium
TTGCCGGCGGCATAGGCGGCATCGCCGACAATACCCGGCGTCTTTTTCAGCTCGTCGGCGGTCAGCTGCGAGACCATTTCCTTGGTCACCTTGCGGCCATCATCAAGCACCCCCTTGGGCGAGCGGATCCACTGCCACACCTGGGAGCGGGAAATTTCCGCCGTGGCGGCATCTTCCATCAGGTTGAAAATCGGCACGCAGCCGTTGCCGCCCAGCCAGGAGCCGACGTACTGGATGCCGACCTGGATATTGTTGCGCAGTCCCGCCTCGGTGATCGGCGCTTCCGGCCGGAAATCGAGCAGGTCCTTTGCGGTGTAGTTGACATCGTCGCGCTGGCGGTGAATCTGGTTGGGCGTCTTCATGTGCTCGTCGAACACGGCCTTGGCCACCGCGACCAGGCCCGGATGCGCGACCCAGGTGCCATCGCAGCCGTCGGTGACTTCGCGCAGCTTGTCGGCGCGGACCTTTTCCATCGCGGCGTCGTTGGCGGCCGGGTCGTTCTTGATCGGGATCTGTGCCGCCATGCCACCCATGGCGAAGGCGTTGCGCTTGTGGCAGGTCTTCACCAGCGTCAGCGCATAGGCGCGCAGGAACGGCGCCATCATCGTCACCTGGCTGCGGTCGGCGAGACAGAAATCCTTGTTGAGGCGGAATTTCTTGATCGCGGAGAAAATGTAATCCCAGCGGCCGATGTTGAGGCCGGCGCTGTGCTCGCGCATTTCATACAGGATTTCGTCCATCTCGAAGGCGGCGACGATGGTCTCGATCAGCACCGTGGCCTTGATCGAGCCCTGCGGCACACCGAGTTCGTTCTGCGCCATGACGAAAATGTCGTTCCACAGGCGCGCCTCGAGGTGCGATTCCATCTTCGGCAGGTAGAGGTACACACCGCTGCCGCGTGCCAGCAAGGTCTTCACGTTGTGGAAGAAATAGAGCGCAAAATCGAAAATGGCGCCCGACACGATCTTGCCGTCCAGCGTGACGTGCTTTTCATCCAGGTGCCAGCCGCGCGGGCGCGGAAACAGCACGCCGGGCTTGTCGTTCAGTTGGTACTGCTTGCCGTTCTGCTCGAAGGTGATGGTGCGCAGGTTGGCGTCACGCAGGTTGATCTGGCCCTCGATCATGTTTGCCCAGGTGGGGCAGTTGGCATCCTCGAAATCGGCCATGAAGGTATTGGCGCCGCAGTTCAGGGCGTTGATCACCATCTTGCGGTCGGTCGGACCGGTGATTTCAATGCGGCGATCCTGGATGTCGGCCGGGCAGGGCGCCACCACCCAGCTGCCTGCGCGAATGTGCTTGGTCTCCGCCAGGAAATCCGGCAGCGTGCCGGCGTCGAATTGTTTCTGCCGCACCGCGCGCGCGGCCAGCAGCGCCTGGCGCGTCGGCTCGAACTTGCGCGCCAGCTTGACGAAAAAGCCCAGCGCCTCCGGCGTCAGTATCTGCGCATATTCCGGCGTGACCGGTGCATTGATCGCCAGGCCGGCGGGTAGATTGTGAATGGTGTCCATGGCTGCTCCTTGGCAATAAATGGCGCCGGCTCCAGCCGGTGCCGCGGTCGACGGCACCGATGGCGCCGCGCCGCTGTCGACAGAAAAATCTTTTCCTAATGACAGGAGTGTATTACGATACTCAAATAAAGATAATCGCCAAATATCAATAAGCATTTGTTACCGGCGAACAGGGGATACACAGGTGTTTCTGAAATTTCCCGGAGGCAAGAATGGACCGATTAAAAGCACTGCAGACGTTTCTGGACGTCGCCAAGACCGAGAGTCTGTCGGCGGTGGCGCGCGACGAGGGTGTCACGCCCGCGATGGTCGGACGGCGCATCGATCAACTTGAAGAACTGCTTGGCGTCAAGCTGTTCAAGCGCTCGACGCGCAAGATCACCCTGACGCCGGAGGGGGTGTCGTTCCACGAGGATGTGCGAAACATCCTCAATGAACTGCGCGCGGCGGAGGAATCGCTGACCGCCGGCGCCCGCAGTGCCAGCGGACGGCTGATTGTGTCGGCGCCGACGGCGTTCGGCCGCAAGCACATCGCCCCGCACCTGCCCGCCTTCGTCGCCGCGCACCCCAATCTCAATGTCACGCTGCAGCTGGCCGAGCGCATCGTGGACCTGAAAAACGAGCGGGTTGACCTCGCGATCCGCATCGCCGACCTGAAGAACGCCGACCTGATCGCGACCAAGCTCGCCGCCAATCACCGGGTGGTGGTGGGTTCGCCGGATTACATCAAGCGTCACGGCAAGCCGGCCGCGCTGGCCGATCTGGCCAAGCACAACTGCCTGGTGACGGCGACCGATGAGGGACTGTCCGACGGCTGGTCGTTTCGCGACGGCAGCCGCAATGTCACGGTCAAGGTGTCGGGCCGCATGCACTGCAACGACGGCGAGGTGCTGACGCGCTGGGCGCTGGCCGGTTACGGCCTGGCCTGGCGCAGCGCCTGGGAAGTCTCGGAAGAAATTGA
>CAYQKN010000273.1:0-2456 GCA_964417885.1 uncultured Burkholderiales bacterium
GACCCGGCGATCGTGAAGGTGCTGCACGACGCGTTCAAGAAAGGCATGGAAGAAGCGGCGCACCTGGCGATCATGGACAAGTACGACCAGGAACTGCTGTACATGTCGAGCACCGATTACGCGAAATTTGCTCGCGAGACGATGGAAAAGGAACGCAAGCTGCTGGAAAAACTCGGGCTGACCAAAAAGTAGCCGACGCCACCCGGCAGGCAGCGGCTACAGCATCTTTTTCAGGTCTCCGCTCTCGAGCAGGCGCTCAACATCCTGGGCGCCGCCGACCAGCGTTCCCTTCACAAACACCATCGGAAAGGTCGGCCAGCCGGTCCACATTTTCAGTGCGTTGCGCCGCCGCCAGTTATTGAAGTAGCTGCCATATTCGAGGTAGTGGTGCGCGATGCCGGCCTGATCGAGCAACTTGCGCGCCTTTTTCGGCATCGGGTTCTGCGACATGCCGACCACCACCACATTGTGCGTGGCGATGGCCGACTGCACCTCGCTGACAATATCGGCATGATGGCCGGCGACGCGTTCGCGAATCGCGGGGTGGATGTGGTTTTCGTCGAGTATCGGGCGGCTCAAGGCATGTTCTCCGGCTGGTTGGGGATGCGCAGTCGATCAGGCTACACGGAAACAGGCACCCGCTGCATATCTCTGCGCGACACCGGCCCGTCACTTGCGCGGCGTCTCGGCGAAGCCTTCCCACTTCATCATCGGCGCATCGCCGCAACGGGCGTCGATGAATCGCCCGTGGTATTCGGCTTTGACGGTGACCTGCATGCCTTCCATGTTCGCGTCGATCTGGGTGCGGCCCTTGAATTCCTTGCCGTCACGCTGGGTCACTTCACCGGTACCGGTCGCACGATCGCCGCCGTGACGGCAACTGGTGGTGTAACTAGCCTTGTCCTTGGCAATGGTTGCCATCGTGGAGCTGCATTTCCAGCCGTCCGCCTCCAGCGCCGACGGCGGCGCCACGTCGCGGCGGGCCATTTCCGGGGTGAGGCAGAGGCGCTCCGAATCGCTGCGATTCATCCCCATCGGCAGCATTTGTACCTTGGAATCGATCTGCCACAGACCGGGCGTGCGCGGGGCCATTTGCTGGGCAACCGCCGGACCAGCAAGCAGCAGTGACGCCAGCAGGTACAGGCTTGGACGATTTGACATGATGTGGATCCCCCGTTGTTAGGATTTGCGGCACCGGCGTGCCTGACAGAGCGCATTGCACCTGACCCGGCAGCGCCGCGTTTTGACCCCGATCAACGGTTGATCAGATGGCCGGCACCGCGGCGAATCGCCGCCGCGATCCGGCGTTCAGTCCAGCGCGGCGGTGTACATCGAGTTCTTCGGCTGCGCCAGCACCCGCCGCAGCATCGGCTCGAAGAATTCCAGCGGCAGGGTTTCGGCTGCCGGATCAAACGCCGGCCCGTCGTAGCGCGCGCAGAATTCCTCGGTACGGGCAAAATGCGGCGAGCTGCGAAACCCTTCGCGCAGGTTGCGGTCCATGCCAAGGTGATGAAAGAAATAGTAGCCCTGAAAAATGCCGTGATGGGCCAGCATCCAATGATTGGCTTCGGACACGAACGGCTTGAGGATGGCGGCGCCGATGTCGGCATGGTTGTAGCTTCCCAGCGTGTCGCCAATGTCGTGAAGCAGCGCGCAGACCACATATTCCTCGTCGCGTCCGTCCCGATGCGCCAGTGTGGCGGCCTGCCGGCAATGGGTCAGGCGGTCGACCGGGAACCCGCCAAAATCACCGTCGAGCAGCCTGAGGTGGGCAAGGATGCGATCCGGCAGTGCCCTGGCATAGGGGACAAATTGGGAAACGATGATTTTCCAGTCTTCGGCGGTGCCGGCTTCGATGCTGGTGAAGCTGGCGCGATTTGCAGCCTGCGACGGCATGGTCATGGTCGTTCTCCTTGTAAGATGGCCGAAGATACCCGCCTCGCGCAGGCGCGGCAACCCCGGCCTGCCAACGATGCAGGGAAACACTGCGATCGCGTGCCGGGACACAGCGACTGGGCGACAATACCGGCATGAACAACACGTTTGATTACCTGATCCTCGGCGGCGGCTCGGCCGGCTCGGTGCTGGCCGCGCGGCTGAGCGAAGACGGCGCGACGCGGGTGGCGCTGTTCGAGACCGGCGGCGATGGCCGCGATTTCCTGATCCGCACCCCGGCGGGCGCGGTGGCCATGCTGCCGACCAAGATCAATAACTACGGCTATGAAACGGTACCGCAGCCGGGGCTCAACGGCCGCCGCGGTTACCAGCCGCGCGGCCGCGGGCTGGGCGGCTCGTCGGCCATCAATGCCATGGTCTATGTCCGCGGCCACCGGGCCGACTACGATCAGTGGGCAGCGCTGGGCAACCCCGGCTGGTCATACGACGAGGTGCTGCCGTTTTTCAAGCGTGCAGAAAACAACGAAGGGTTGTGCGACGATTACCACGGCCGCGGCGGG
>CAYQKN010000274.1:0-246 GCA_964417885.1 uncultured Burkholderiales bacterium
TTGGACAACCCGCCTTTTTTGTTGCCGGGGGTCGTGTTGGCGCTGCGGTCGACGCCGCCGCGTTTCAGGTACGCGTCGTACCAGGCCATTTCGCGGATCATCGCCTCGGCAATGTCCGGGGTGGCGGCGCGCGCGGTCAGTTGATCGATGCCGTCGCGCACTTCGGTGGTCTCGGAAAACAGCACGCTGGCCCCGGCGCGCACCAGCAGGTCGGTGCAGAAGCCGACCGCCGGGTTGGCCGTCACG
>CAYQKN010000274.1:256-2431 GCA_964417885.1 uncultured Burkholderiales bacterium
CCCCCCCGCATCGACGAGGATATAGGCGGCGCGGCCGACGGCAGGATTGGCGGTCACGCCGGAGAAGGCGTCGCTGCCGCCGCATTGCACGCCGACCACCAGTTCGCTGGCCGGCACCGGTTCGCGGCGGCGCGCGTCGAGGCGCCGCAGGTGGATCTCCGCCTGGCGCATGATCGCCTCGACCATCGACATGAAGCCGACGTGCGCGCCGTCCTGCAGGCAGACGACGTCCAGCGCGGCCTCCTGCGCGTCGCGTGTGTCCACCAGCCTGATGCTGCCGGGCGGCAGCAGGCGGCCGGGCTGCAATTTCTCGCAGCCCAGGCTGATTACCAGGATCTCGCCGCCGAAATTCGGATTCAGGCTGATGTTTCGCAGGGTGCGGATCGGCACCGAGGCATCCGGCGCGTCGATGGCAACGCCACAGCCGTAGCCGTGTTCCAGCGCCACCACGTCGTCGACGTTGGGGTAGCGCGGCAGCAGTTCGTCACGGATGCGCTGCACGGCAAATTCGGTCACGCCGGCCACGCACTGCACCGTCTGCGTGACGGCGAGGATGTTGCGGGTGCCGACCGAGCCGTCGGCGTTGCGATAACCGTCGAAGGTATGGCCGGTCAGCGCTGCGGCAGGCGGCGGCTTGACGGTGGCTTTCGGCAGCTGCTCGAGACTGCGGGCGGCAGGCATGCTCAGCAGGCGCTCGTGCACCCAGCTGCCGGCGGCAATGTCTTTCATGGCATGGCCGATGGTGATGCCATAGCGCCGCACCGGCGCACCGGCGGCGATGTCTTCCAGTGCCACCTTGTGTCCCTGCGGCACCCGGTCATGCAGCTGCAAGCCGCCCGGCAGCGTGACGCCCGCTTCCAGCCCGCCCTCGTTGGCAACGATGGCGACGTTGTCATCGCCGTGCATACGGATGGTGACCGGCAGCCGGGTCCCGGTGGCGGGCGATGTGGCGGGATCAGCCATCGTTTGCGTGCGACCGGAAATCAGTAGCTGCCTGAGGTCGCCTTGGGCGCAAGCCCGGCACGCATGCGCGACATCACGCCCTGCGCGCCGGCCGCCATCAGCCGCGCATCGGAGCCGACAGTGACGAACTGGAAACCCTTGGCGATGCGTTTCAACGCGGCCTCGGTGGTGCCGTTGTGGATGCCCGCCACCACCCCGTGTGCCTTGGCCCGCGCCAGGATGTGCTCGACCGCTTCGGCCGCGCGCGGATCGAGGTCGTCAAAGGTCGGTGTGCAGCCGAGCGCCAGCGACAGGTCGGACGGGCCGATATAGATCGCGTCCAGCCCCTCGACCGAAAGTATCTCGTCCAGGTTGTCCAGCGCCGCCGCGGTCTCGATCATGGCGAAGGTAACGATGGTGTCGTTGGCGTGCTGCGGATAGTCGGCGCCGCCGTACAACAACGCACGCACCGGGCCGAAGCTGCGGGTGCCACGCGGCGCGTAGTGGGTGTACGCGACCAGTTTCTGCGCATCCTCGCGCGAATTCACCATCGGGCAGATGACGCCGTAGGCCCCGGCATCGAGCGCTTTCATCAGGATCCCCGGCTCCAGCCACGGCACCCGGACGATCGGCACCGTGGCGGTGGTCGAGATCGCCTGCAACATCGTCACCATGGCCTGGTAATCGACCACGCCGTGCTGCAGGTCGATGGTGAGCGAATCCCAGCCCTGGTGGGCCATGGTCTCGGCGGAAAAACTGTTGGCGATGGCGAGCCAGCCGTTGACGGCGGCGCCGCCGGATTGCCAGAGTGTGCGCAGGGCGTTGGGTCTCATGGTGTCTTTCTCGATGGGAGTGGTGGAATGGTGGAATGGAATCAGCGCACCAGCGCCGGCCGCCTGGGATCAAAACGCCAGCCGGGAATCAGCATCTGCATCGCCGCCGCGTCGTCGCGCGCGCCGAGGCCATGCTGGCGGTAGAGCTGGTGCGCTTTCTCGACTTCGATCATGTCGAGCTCGACCCCCAGCCCCGGCTTTTTCGGCACTTGCACATGGCCGCCGACGATCTGCAGCGGTTGCCTGGTCAGGCGCTGCCCGTCCTGCCAGATCCAGTGGGTGTCGATGGCGGTGACGCGGCCCGGCGCCGCCGCACCGACGTGGGTGAACATGGCGAGCGAGATATCGAAGTGGTTGTTCGAGTGCGAGCCCCAGGTCAGGCCCCAGTCGCGGCAGGTCT
>CAYQKN010000275.1:0-2425 GCA_964417885.1 uncultured Burkholderiales bacterium
CTTCTTGGGGGTGGATTCTGGTGGGCCGAAGGCATGGATTGATTTTGCTGGTGGTCTGATTGAAGTGAATGCGTATCTGAATGGTGAAGGCATCAATGCATCCGTGCCAGGCATGGGGGTTGGCAACAACCACTTTAGCGCGGGTGAGAGCATGGTGTTCGAGTTCTTCGAGACGGGGGATATGGCGACCAACAACATCCATGGTGTGAATGGAAGGGAGTTGACCTCGATTACCTTCACGACGGATGGAGGCACGGCGACAATGAATTGGACAGCCTACAACTACGGCGAGGACGGAACCACGATTCTTGCGAGCCAGTCGGGTACCGCAAGTACGTCAGGGTCTACCTTGGCCATTGATCCGACCATTCAGTTTGACACCCTGGTTTTGACTGTCACTTCAGGTACGACAAGGTTGAAGTCGGTTTCGTACACGTACACAGAGATTGCGCCTGATCAGCAATACACCTTTGACATCACGGCGACCGATGGAGACGGGGATGTGACGACTGCTCAAGTGTTGAATATTCAGCAGAATTCGACGCCGCCTGCTGTTGGAGCAGCGACGGATGGCGGAGCGGTGACCACTGCGCTGACGGATATGCAGGACGCCAGTCCCTATGTGCTGATCTGACCGGGTACAGCGTACAGTGCTGGGGAGAGGCCATACTCAACGTGTGGTCCCTCCTTCAGCGAATTCGGTTATAGCGAGCCTATTGTTTTGACTCTTTGCCTGTGCAAGGTTGCCCGAATGTAGCTTCCAATGCTCGGGTGGTCATTACACAGGGCATTGCTACACAATAAATGCTGCCATTGCTGCTGCGCAGCAAGTGCAATGGCGCCTTCGTCCAGCTTTTGCAGTTCGTGCAGGGCGTGTACTAAGTAGGGTGCCTGATGGTAGACAAGGTCTTCCAGTCCCAACCTTCCCCGAAAATCACACTCACAAGCCAGCAAAACCTCCTCAAACCGCTTGGGCTGCCGAAACGCATCACACCGTTCCAGCAACAGCACCGTCTCTTCCGCCGACAGCGACAGCGCGCCATGGATCACCCCATGCTCCCGCGCCACCACTTCCGCCAGCTCGCGGCAGTGCGTGGGCACGCGCAGGCGCGCGCTCATGGGGCGCAACAGGTCCACGCTGCGCTGCTCATGTCCCGGATGGCGCGGCAGGTCTTCAGGCGGCGTGGTGGCCTTGCCCAAGTCGTGGCATAAACAGGCATAGCGCACCGTGAGCGGCGCCTGCAACCGTGCAGCCATGTCCAGCACCAGCATCAGGTGCTCACCCGTATCCACTTCCGGATGCGATTCGGCGCGCTGCGGCACGCCCCACAGCGCATGCACTTCGGGCAGGATGCGCGCCAAGGCGCCGCAGGCACGCAGCACCTCGAACATGCGCGAAGGGCGGTTTTCCATCAGCCCGCGTGACAGCTCCTGCCACACGCGCTCGGCCACCAGGTGGTCCACCTCGCCGTTGTGCACCATCTGGCTCATCAGTTCCAGCGTTTCCGGTGCCACGGTAAAGTCCGAAAATCGCGCCGCAAAGCGTGCCACGCGCAGGATGCGCACCGGGTCTTCGGCAAAGGCTTCGGTCACGTGGCGCAGCACCTTCTGCTCCACATCGCGCCGGCCGTGGTAGGGGTCGACCAGTGCGCCGTGTTCGTCCAGGGCAATGGCATTGATGGTCAGGTCGCGCCGGGCGAGGTCTTGCTCCAGCGTGACATCCGGCGTGCTGTACACGGCAAAGCCCTTGTAGCCGCGCGCCGTCTTGCGCTCGGTGCGGGCCAGGGCATGTTCCTCGTGCGTTTCCGGATGCAGGAAGACCGGAAAATCCTTGCCCACCGGGAGGTAGCCGTTCTGCACCATCCGTTCGGGGGTGGCGCCGATCACCACCCAGTCGTGGTCCTGCACCGGCAGGCCGAGCAGGCCGTCGCGTACGGCGCCGCCCACCATGTAGACGCTGGCGCCGGGGATGCGGGCATGGATACGTCGGGTCATCGCTGCAGCCGGTAGGGTTCTTCGAAATCCAGAAAATCCTGTTCGGCCAGGGCTTCGTCCATCCATTGCTGCACGGACGGCAGGGCGCGCACGCGCTCCACATAGGCCGCGGCTTTGGGTGAGACAGGCAGCTGGTAGCTGTGCAGCCGCATGCAGACCGGTGCGAAGAAGGCATCGGCGATGCTGAAGGCGCCGAACAGCAGGGGGCCGCCGTGCTGCTGCAGCAGCGCCGTCCACATCTGTTCCAGCCGGGCCACGTCGGCGCGCAGGGCGGCGTTGTCGCGCCAGTGCAGGGCGCCGGTATCGGGCGGGCTGGCCTCGATGTTCATGGGGCAGGCACTGCGCAGGGCGGTGAAACCGCTGTGCATTTCGGCGCAGACGCTGCGGGCCTGGGCGCGTGCGGAGAGGTCCTGCGGCCAGAGCGCGTGTT
>CAYQKN010000276.1:0-2373 GCA_964417885.1 uncultured Burkholderiales bacterium
CATCGGCGGCAACATCGCCATGAACGCAGGCGGCAAGAAGGCGGTGCTGTGGGGTACAGCGCTGGACAATCTGGCGTCTTGGCGCATGGTCACGCCGAATGCACAGTGGATGGAGATCGAGCGGCTGGATCACAACCTCGGCAAGATCCACGATGTCGCGCAGGCCACTTTCCGCATCCGCACCTTCGACGAGAGCGGCAAGAAATTAATTGACGAAGAGACACTGGTCATCCCCGGTTCGACCTTTCGCAAGATTGGCCTCGGCAAGGACGTGACCGACAAGTTTCTCGCCGGCCTGCCGGGCATCCAGAAGGAAGGTTGCGACGGCATCATCACCTCGGCCCGCTTCATCCTGCACCGCATGCCGAAGCACGTGCGCACCGTCTGCATGGAGTTCTTCGGCTCGGTCAAGGAAGCGGTGCCGTCGATCGTCGAGATCAAGGATTACCTGGACGGCAACGGCAAGGCGGTGCTGGCCGGCCTCGAACACCTGGACGAGCGCTACCTCAAAGCGGTCGGCTATGCCACCAAGTCGCGCCGCAACCAGCGGCCGAAAATGGTGCTGGTCGGCGACATCGTCTCCGACGACGAGCAGGCGGTGAGCGAGGCGGCCAGCGCCGTCGTGCGGCTGGCCAACGGACGCCATGGCGAGGGCTTCATCGCCGTCACGCCCGACGCGCGCAAGAAATTCTGGCTTGACCGGGCCCGCACCGCGGCGATCGCCAAGCACACCAACGCCTTCAAGATCAACGAGGACGTGGTGATCCCGCTCGATCGCCTCGGTGATTATTCCGAGGGCATCGAGCGCATCAACATCGAGCTTTCACTGAAGAACAAGCTGCGCCTGGCCGATGCCCTGCTGGCATACCTGGCGGGCCCGCTGCCGGTGGACGAGGACAACGAGGGCATCGCCGACGAGGAGCTGATCGGTTCGCGGCGGCAGGACGCGCTCGACCTGGTGCAATCGGTCGCCGCCCAATGGCGAGACTACCTCGACAATCTCGACACCCACTTTGCCGCCCTGCAAAGCTACCAGGTGCGCGCCTCGTGGAAGACACAGCTTCGCGCGCCGTTGCAGGAAATTTTCTCCGGCCGCATGTTCCTGTCGCTGCGCGACCGGATCGACCAGCTGCACAAGCAGGTGCTGCACAGCCGCGTCTTCGTTGCGCTGCACATGCATGCCGGCGACGGCAACGTGCACACCAACATCCCGGTCAACTCCGACGATTACCCGATGCTGCAGGAGGCCAACCAGGCGGTGGCGCGGATCATGGCATTCGCCCGCAGCCTCAATGGCGTGATCTCCGGCGAGCACGGCATCGGCATCACCAAGTTCGAGTTCCTGACCGCCGAAGAAGTGCAGCCGTTCGTTGATTACAAGACGAAGGTCGATCCGCAGGGACGCTTCAACGCCGGCAAGCTGCTGCCCGGCGGCGACCTGGCACGCGCCTACACGCCCAGCTTCGGCCTGCTCGGCGCGGAATCGCTGATCCTCGAGCAATCCGACATCGGCGCCCTCTCGGACTCGATCAAGGACTGCCTGCGTTGCGGCAAGTGCAAGCCGGTCTGCGCGACGCACGTGCCGCGCGCCAACCTGCTCTACTCGCCGCGCAACAAGATCCTCGCCACCTCGCTGCTGATCGAGGCCTTCCTCTACGAAGAGCAGACCCGGCGCGGGGTGTCGCTACGCCATTTCGACGAATTTTCCGACGTCGCCGACCATTGCACCATCTGCCACAAATGCGAGAGCCCGTGCCCGGTCGACATCGACTTCGGCGATGTGTCGGTGGCGATGCGAAACCTGCTGCGCAAGGAAGGCAAGAAAAAATTCAATCCCGGCACCGCGGCATCGATGTTCTACCTCAATGCCACCGATCCGACCACGATCAAGATCGCCAAGACGCTGATGATCGACTGGGGCTACAAGGCACAGCGTTTCGCCTACAGTCTCGGCCGCAAATTCCTGCTGCCGCAGCGACAGACGCGCCACCCGCCCGCCACCGTCGGCAAGCCGACGATCAAGGCGCAGGTGATTCATTTCATCAACAAGCCGATGCCCGGCGGCCTGCCGAAAAAAACCGCGCGCGCGCTGCTCGACATCGAGGACAACACGATCGTGCCGATCATCCGCGATGCCCGGGCAGCGGTGGACGCGGAGGCGGTGTTCTATTTTCCGGGCTGCGGCTCGGAGCGGCTGTTCGGCCAGGTTGGGCTCGCCACCCAGGCGATGCTCTACCACGTCGGCGTGCAGACCGTGCTGCCGCCGGGCTATCTGTGCTGCGGCTATCCGCAAAAAGGCTCGGGCAACGCCGACAAGGGCCAGCAGATCACCACCGACAACCGGGTGCTGTTCCATCGGGTCGCCAACACCCT
>CAYQKN010000277.1:0-2353 GCA_964417885.1 uncultured Burkholderiales bacterium
TGACGGCCACCCTCTCTCCCACGGGGACTTCCTTCGGTCGCCGCACGCGGGAGAGCCGGCTGGCGATCGACCTCAATTGAAACGAAACTGAAGAACAAAAAAAATGCCCGATCCGGTTAGGGATCGGGCAAACCGCTCTCGGAGGAGAAATTGACGATGGAGTTAACCACCGCACATCTCTATTAGCATGTCCCGTGCCAACTGCCGAAATGCGATTTTTCCCTTCTCTTTCAACATACTAACCATTCAACCCAGCATATTGCGGCGCACCATAAGCGCGCAATGATGTGGTGCACATGCGCCGGAATGGGACGGGCTACGCCTTGCCGGCAGCAAGCTGCTGCCAGTCCTTGGTGTATTTGCCATGAATCGGCCGGTAGAACGCGAGGATGTCGTCTAGGTCCTTGTCCGCATCGCCGGTCGGCTGGAACAGCGGACCAAAGCCGATCACCTTGCGCGAAAAATCGAAGTAGGCGAGCAGCACCGGCACCTTGGCGCCGTAGGCGATGCGCAGGAATCCGGTTTTGAAACCCTTGTCGAGTTGGCGCGTGCCCTCGGGCGCCACCGCGAGCACCATCTGGTCGACCCGATTGAATGCATCGACCGTCCGGCCGACCACACCATGCGGCTGCGAACGATCGACCGGAATGCCGCCGATCGAGCGCATCCATTTGCCGAACCAGCCTTTGAACAGGGTGTGCTTGCCGAGGAACGACAGCTTCACGTCGAGCACCCACAGGGTCATCACGCCGATGACGAAATCCCAGTTTGAGGTGTGCGGCGCGACCGCGATGATGACTTTCGGCACATCCGGCAGTTCGCCCTCGATTCGCCAGCCCGACAGCCTCAGCAGCAGCCGGCCCAGCATCCGGCTGACGACGGCGCCACGGCGCTGGTAACTGGCCGGAACGATATCGATCATCCGCTCGCCGGGGATGGATTACTTCTTGACCGCCAGCAGCGCCTCGCGCAGCGAGTCTTCGGACAGTGCATTGACGCTGGAGGCAACCGCCTCGGCCAGCGGAATCGCCGAGACCGGCAGACGGGCGATATTGACCTTCTCGACAAACTTGGCCGCCGCACCCGCCACGCGCAGCAGTTTCTCGCGGTCGGTCATCAGTATTTCGATTTCGCTCCGGAGCATTTCGACTTCCGGCATATCGTTGGTTCTCTTCATGTGTTCAAGTTCCTTTCGGTCACTATTTTATCGCGTAACGGGATGCCAATCCGGCACCGGCAGCGCGCGCTCACGATGCCGCGTGCGTCAGCGGCAGGTTGATCAGCAGGTTCTGCGGCTTCAGTTTCAGCTGCTGGTCGGCACTGACCGCGAGCCCCAGATAAACCGGCTTGCCGGCGACATCGGGCAGCATTTCAGTCGCATCGGCGAAGTTCAGGCGGAGCAGCGAGATCAGGCGCGCCTGCCGCTCGGCCTCGACCTCGCGATTCTGGTAGAGGTCATTGAGGATGGCGGTGGACTCGGCGTCGAGCCCCACGTGCCAGCGCCAGGCGGCATCCTCAACCTGCTGCAACGGTTCGACCGCCACGTCCACGCCGAGAAAATGCCGCACCCACTTTTCCAGCACCCGCGCCAGCGCGGTCAGGCCGTTGCGACCGTGGGTGAGGTCGAGCAGCCAGCTGTGGCGGCTGTCGCGCAGCAGGTAGAGCTGGGCATTTTCGTGCGACATCACATCCATCCGCATCTCGCGCAGCGGCGTGCCCTGCTTGGCCAGCAGACGGCCGATGCTGCCGAAGCCGCCGGTCTCGGCAAACTGCTGGATCGTCTCGGCGTCGGCGGCCAGCACCTGTCCCGCCTCGGTCGACACGCGCTGGCGGCGAAACAGCATCTCGCCGGCACGCAGTTGATACGGGTCTTCGCAGCCCTCCAGCAGCCCGCGAACGATGGCATGCGCGACCAGATCGACGAACAGTGGCGGCAGGTCGATACTGCCGCGGCGGAACAACTGCAGGTAGAAACGCTCCAGCGTGACAGCGTCCAGCAGTCCCTGCCGAAAGCGCAGGAACAGCTGGTAGTTTTCGCGCGTATCGGCGTCCTCGATACGCGCCAGTTCGGCTTCGCCGATCGCGCGCCGCGGATCATCCATCAGCGCCGCGTGCAAGGCGCGTTCGCGCGCACCCGATTCCGCGATCGGCGCCAGCTCCGGGCGCGCCAGCAGCAGCCGCAGGTAGTCCGGCGTGACCCGCAGCCAGCCATGGTCGTTGCGCTCGAGGGTGTTGTAGCCGCTGGTTTGCCAGAAGTCCTGCATTAGCGGCTCATGAAAGGGGAACTTCTTCAAACCGCCAAAATTCGTCATTCCAGCGAAGGCTGGAATCCAGTCCTCCAATATTTTCAAAA
>CAYQKN010000278.1:0-2335 GCA_964417885.1 uncultured Burkholderiales bacterium
CCCGCCCCGTCGGCCAGCCCGAGCCCAATCACGCGGCCCGCCTCGATCCGCAATGCCACGACCTCGCCCTCGACGACCGTCAGCCCGCCGACCCCCGCAACCAGCTCCTGCACCGCGCTTTGGAACAGCCGCCGGTCCTGCTGGGCGCGAGGTCCCTGAACCGCGGGCCCCTTGCTGCGGTTCAACAGCCGAAACTGGATGCCCCCGCGATCTGCCGCCCGGCCCATCAGCCCGTCCAGCGCATCAATTTCCCGCACCAGGTGACCCTTCCCCAGCCCGCCGATCGCCGGGTTGCAAGACATCATGCCAATATTGCTCTGCTGCATCGTCACCAGCGCCACGCGCGCGCCCACGCGCGCGGCCGCAGCTGCGGCCTCCACGCCAGCATGCCCCGCACCCACAATGATGACGTCAAAATGTTTCACGTGAAACGAGCCCTACTTTCCGATGCAGAAGCTGGCGAACAGGTCGTCCAGAATATCTTCCACTCCCACTTTCCCCAGCAGCTGGTCAAGGGACCGCAGCGCCGCCCGGATGAACTCCGCCGTCATCTCGACCGATGCGGCGCCATTCTGCAACGCCGCCTGCAGCGCTTCCGCCGCCGAACCCAGCGCTACACGATGCCGTTCCCGCGTCACAACCCCGACAGCAGCCGCACGCCCGGCAAGCCGCTCTGACACGGCCGCCACCAGCGCCTCAAGCCCCTCCCCGGTCCGCCCGGACACAGCAGGCCCACCCACGACGTCACCCAGATCCGCCTTGCCCCGCACCACCAGGTCCCCGTCCCGAGGCACCATCCCCGGCTCCTCGCCCGTTTCCACCAGGAAAATCCTCAGGTCCGCCGCCTCGGCGCGCTCCTTCGCCCGTTTTACTCCTACGCGCATCGCCGCTGTCCCGCAAACCCGCCGTATCGAGCAATGTCACCGGCAAACCACCAAGATCCATTCGAACCTCGATCACGTCCCTCGTCGTCCCCGCCACCTCAGACGTGATCGCCGCCTCCCGCCCCGCCAGGGCATTCAGCAACGTCGACTTCCCCACGTTCGGCCGCCCGACAATGGCCACGACGAAGCCGTCCCGGATCCGCTCCGCCGCCCCTACACCCGCCCGCTCCCGCTCCAGGTCAGCCAACACCCCGGACAGAAGCCCCCGCACCTCGGGCCACACATCGACCGGCACATCCTCGTCGACGAAATCAATCGTCGCCTCGCAGAGCGCCGTCGCCCGGATCAGATCGCCGCGCCAGCGCCCGACCATCCGCCCGACTTCACCCGACAGGACCCGCAGCGCCTGCTTCCGCTGCGCCTCCGTCTCCGCCTCGATCAGGTCCGCCAGACCCTCGACCTGCGCCAGGTCAAGCCGCCCGTTCTCGAGCGCACGGCGCGTGAATTCCCCCGGCTCGGCCGGCCGCAATCCGGGCAGGCCAGACAGCGCACGCAAGACCGCCGCAACCGTCGCAACCGCCCCATGCAGGTGCAGCTCCGCCGCTTCTTCCCCGGTAAAACTCGCCCCCTCGGCAAAGGTCAGGACCAGCGCCTCGTCAAGCCGCCCGCCAGCCTCGCTCAGGGTGCAGAGGCTCGCGACCCGCGGCTCGGGCACCCGACCGGCCAGCGCCCGCACCGCCCCCCAGGAACCCGGCCCCGACAGGCGCACGACCGCCACGCCCGCCTTGCCGCGAGCGGAGGCCTGGGCAAAGATCGTATCCACATCAACTCCTTGATTCAGTTAAAGAATCAAGCGTTCATCGACTCGAAGAACTCGGCGTTCGTCTTGGTCTGCTTCAGCTTGGACAGCAGGAACTCGATTGCATCCGTCGTCCCCATGGGGTTCAGGATCCGCCTCAGCACATAGGTCTTTTGCAAGTCCTTCTGATCGACCAGCAGGTCTTCCTTCCGCGTCCCGGACTTCAGGATATCCATCGCCGGGAACACCCGCTTGTCCGCAACCTTGCGGTCCAGAACGATCTCGCTGTTGCCCGTGCCCTTGAATTCCTCGAAGATCACCTCGTCCATCCGGCTGCCGGTGTCGATCAGCGCCGTGGCGATGATGGTCAGCGAGCCGCCCTCCTCGATATTCCGCGCCGCTCCGAAGAACCGCTTCGGCCGCTGCAGCGCATTGGCGTCCACGCCGCCGGTCAGCACCTTGCCCGACGACGGGACCACCGTATTGAACGCCCGCCCGAGGCGCGTGATCGAATCGAGCAGGATGACCACATCCCGCTTGTGCTCCACCAGCCGCTTGGCCTTCTCGATCACCATCTCAGAAACCGCCACATGCCGCGTCGCCGGCTCGTCGAAGGTCGAGGATATCACCTCCCCTTTCACGCTCCGCTGCA
>CAYQKN010000279.1:0-2264 GCA_964417885.1 uncultured Burkholderiales bacterium
CGGAGCCGGCGGCGCTGAACGGGCCGAACCCGTATCACGGTGTCGGCATCAGCCGTGTCAATCCAGCGGAGAATATTGCCTTCATGTTTGGCCTGGCGCAGGCGGGTATCAACACGCGCTGAGCCATGGATTCGCCGGCTGCCGCCTCTTGCGCATGGCGACTTGGATACAATGGGTCCTGGTGAATTCCGCGACTTCCGCTCGACGCGATGTTTCTGAATCATCCGTAACGCTCCCGCAGCAAAACTTCTGTGGATGCCGATTCCCATGACGACACGTCGCACGGTCATCAAATCCCTCGCAGCGGTGCCGTCGCTGCTCTCGTTCAGTCCGGTCTGGGCGGCCGCCGACCCGTCGCGGCTGGCGTTGGTGATTGGCAACAGCGCCTACCGCGACGCGCCGCTGCTCAATCCCGGCAATGATGCGCGCGCCATGGCCGGGCTGTTCGGTCAAGCCGGGTTCACGGTGGAATCGCTGCTGGATGTGACGCGCGCCGAGATGGTGGCGGCGATCGAGCGCTTTGCGGTCGCGATACGCCGGCCGGAAACGCGGCAGGTGGTGTTCTATTACGCCGGTCACGGCGTGCAGCTCGATTGGCGCAATTATCTCGCTCCGGTCGATGCCAGGGTGGATACCGCCGAACAGCTGCGGCAGAACTGCGTGGACCTCGGCCTGCTGCTGCGGGCACTGGGCGGGGCGGGCAAGAATCAGACGTTCATCATTATTCTCGATGCCTGCCGCGATAACCCGTTCGGCAGCGCGTATCGGCCGGAGCAGGCGGGTCTGGCGCAGTTCGACGCACCGGCCGGCAGCCTGCTGGCCTACGCCACTTCGCCGGGCAAGGGCGCGGCAGATGAGAGCGCCAGCAGCCGCAACGGGCTCTATACCGAGCATCTGCTGCGCGAATTGTCCCGGCGCGGCACCCGTATCGAGGACGCGCTGAAACGCGTGCGGCTGAATGTGCGGCTGGCATCGCGCGGTGCCCAGGTGCCGTGGGAAACGACCTCGCTTGAAAGCGATGTGTTCCTGTTCAATGACGGGCAGGCAAAGTTGTCCGATGCCGAGCTCGAACAGCAGATCGAGGCCGATCTGGCGGCGTGGGCGGCGATTAAGTCATCGCGCAAGCTTGACGACTGGGTGGGCTACCTGCGCAATTTTCCGAATGGCCGCTTTGCCGAAATTGCCCAGCTGCGCGTGGCACGATTGATCGAGGAAGCGGAAAAGGCCGCGCTGGCGGCCAAGCTCGCGCAGGCCGCCAGCGCGGAAATCGCCAAACCGGCAGCGCCGGTTGCCGCCTCGCCCGCGGCGTCGTGGGCAATCGTGCTGAACGCGGGTGCGCCGGTGCCAAAAATATTCCTGCCCTCGGGCAACCCGCATTCCGCCGGGTTCTATCCGATCGGCCGCAAATACACCGTCGGCGACGTTGCCACCTTTCGTGAATCGGATTTTCTGACCGGCGTGGAGCAGCGGGTTTATATCCATCGGGTCACGCGCGTCGATCCGGAGAACGACCGCGTGGAAGTCAATCGTGGCAAGGCTATCTTCGACCTGATGGGTAACCCGATAAAACTGGCAGAGCGGGAATTCGATGTACCGCGCCAGCAGATTCCGGCCGAGTTGCAGGTGGGAAAGAAATGGACCGCTGTCTTCATCGTGTCACAGCAGGGCGCCGACGCAAACCGCATTTCCCTAGATTTTCAGGTGGCAGTCAAGGAAAAGGTCACCGTGCCGGCTGGGACCTTCGACGCGTTCCGGATCGATGGCTCCGGCTGGAGCCTCACCCGTGGCACGCAGATCGAGTTCAGGCAGTGGCTGTTGCCGCGGCTCAATTTTCCGCTCAAGTGGGAAATGGTTTCGCGTCAGCGCGATGGACGTTTCGTCGACACCGCGCGGCACGAGCTCATTGGCATGCGGCAACACGCGGTCAGCGAATGAGGCCGGGAATGCCGCTTCCGGCCGCGACAGGGGACCGGGCTGAATGGTGTGTCGCTTGAGCAACGTTGATTCGGACAGCCGTCCATGCACAACGTAACCAACGCCATCCTCAAATCCAGCCGCGACCGCGATCCGGAACGGCTTGCGATGAAGCTGTCGGCAATCCGCCAGGATCCGTTCAGCTTTTTTCGCGGCACTTGCCCGCTGTTTTACAGCACCCTGCAGCTCGACCGTTCGCTCCTGTCTTCGCCGTCGGTGCTGGCCTGTGGCGACTTGCATCTGGAAAACTTCGCCAGTTACAAAGGCGACAATCGGCTGGTCTATTTTGA
>CAYQKN010000280.1:0-2240 GCA_964417885.1 uncultured Burkholderiales bacterium
TCCACCGCGAGGCCGGCGAGGAGCGCTGGCGGGCGGTGTGCCGCGAAATCGAGCACCATTATCGCAAGGGCGACTTCCTCGGCGGCAGCGTGCAGGCGGTGCAGAAAATCAGCGCCGAGCTCGAGCATTATTTTCCGGCACGTGGCGACGAAAAAAACGAACAGCCGAACCAGCCGGTGGTGATGTAGCAGCGGCAACGCACACATTTGCGCGGGATTTGAAGAGAAAACTCCAGCACTGGCGCGGCTTCCCGGGCATTTTCGTGCCAGAAGCCGCGCCAATGCTGGAGTTTCACTTTCTGCGGATGAGCCCGTGTCGTCTGGCGACTCAACCGACGCGAATTTTTTCGCCGTATCCCGTCATTTCCAGATAGCCGCGGCCGACTTCCTGTCCCGACTCGCGGACCCGCACCGCGCCTTCCCAGTACACGGCACCCGTGGTGCGGCGGCTGTCGAGTTCCTGGTCATCGAGCAATGGTTCCAGCTGCAGAATGCGATTGCCAATGCGCAGTGTCCACGCCACCGGATAGCTGATGCCGGTGCGCGGCGAACGCCATTGCCGCTGCGGCGCGAAGCTGACTTCTCGCGGCAATAGCGCCATCGCCGAACCCTTTGCCGGCGTGAATGTCGCGGACGTCCACAGCGTTGCGCCATCACTGCCGCGCATGCGAAACGCCATCAGCGCGCTGCCGTCGTCAAAGTTGAGCCCGACCCAGTCCCAGCCCTGCGCGCCCTCCGGCAGCAATTCGCTCGACCACTCGTGATCCAGCCAGCCGCGACCGCTGACGCGATGTTGCTTCGCATCGAGCGTGACGGTTCCGTCGACTTTCAGTTGCGGGCGGCTGTAGTAGTAACTGGCATGGCGCGGATCGGCCGCCTTGGCGCTGAAGCCGTCAATGCCATTCGCCACCGGCGGCGCGCCAGGCACCATGCGCAAGTCGTAGGAAAACTGCTTCGCGCTCACGTTCGCCAGATAGGCGTCGCCGCGTTGTTCGAGCCGCCAGTCACCGATCCACGCCGCGGTACGCCCGATGGCAAATCCGGCCCGGCCCGGCCCGGCGCGGCCGGCCCGCTCCTCGGCCCGCAGGCGGCCCAGTTTCGGGTCGGCGATGGCGGCGTGTGCCAGCACCAGCTGGCGCGGGGCAAAGGTGCTCGGGTTCGATTCGGCAATGCCGGTTCGCACGCGGAAAAAAGTGACCTGGAATCCCAGCGGGCTGCCGTCGGGCAGCGCCAGCCAGCCGGTCGCGTACCACCACTCGGAACGGAATTGCGGATGGGCGCCGTGGTCGGCGGGAAACACCAGATTCTTTCCCGGCAGCACGGCGGCGAACTCAGTCGCCCGCGCCGGTGCGGTTTTCCACGCCGGCAGGCTGCCGAGCGTCAACATGAAGGCGCGTCGATCCATCACCAGTCCTCGCGCACGGCCAGCACCGCATCCTGCTGCATTGCCTGGCGCCCGGCTGCCACCGCCGACAGGGCAGCCAGCCCGATCAGGCAGGCGCCGAACACGGCCAGCGAAAGCCACGGGATGTGGATGTCCATGCTCCAGTGAAAGCTCTGCCGGTTGACCACTTCGATCAGGATATAGTCGATGCCGCCACCGGCCAGCAGTCCGGTCAGCACACCCACGCCGGCAGCCAACGCGCCTTCCTGCGCCAGCATCCAGCCGACTTGCCGGCGCGTCAGGCCAAGGTGGCGCAGCATGCCGAATTCGCGCCGGCGGGCACCGGCGAGCGCGGCAAAGCTGGCCGCGACACCGGCCAGGCCGATGGCGATCGCCACCGCCTCGAGCAGGTAAGTCACGGCAAAGGTGCGGTCAAAAATTTTCAGGCTGATGGCGCGGATCTGTCCTGGATAAGCGACTTCCAGCGTGCCGTCGGCGGACAATGCCGTCAACGCATTGCTGACCGCCACCGCGGCGGCCCCGGGAGCAAGCATGATGGCGGCGTCGTTGGCCAGCCGGTCACCGGTCAGCGCCTGGTAGTCGTCGAGATTGATGAAGATCGATCCGGTCTGGCGCGAATAGTCGCGCACCACGCCGGCAATATGCACCGGCACCGCACGGCCGCCCAGCGCGATCTCCACCTGCTGCCCGGGCTTCCAGCCATACAGGTCGGGCATTGCCTCGGAAATCCAGATCTCGGGTTGGCCGCCGCCTTGTGAGGTGCCCACCCGCGGCAATTCGCGGCCATCCGGCGAGATCTTGCGCGCGATCACCGTCACCGGCGTCGGCCCGCCGGC
>CAYQKN010000281.1:0-1523 GCA_964417885.1 uncultured Burkholderiales bacterium
TCAAGGCTGACCAGGGCGATGTGACTTTGCGCCGCACCGAGTTTGTGGGGCCTCAAGTGGGCGACGAGCTGGCCCGCGAAGGGCTCAAAGCCTTGGCCTTTGTGGTGGTGGGCATCATGATTTATTTGGCCTTTCGCTTTGAGTGGAAGTTCTCGGTCGCGGCCATCGTGGCCAACTTGCACGACGTGATCATCATCCTGGGCTTCTTTGCGTTCTTCCAGTGGGAGTTTTCGCTATCTGTGCTGGCAGCGGTGCTGGCCGTGCTGGGTTACTCGGTCAACGAATCGGTGGTGATTTTTGACCGGATTCGCGAGAACTTCCGGCGCTACCGCAAGATGAACACGGTCGAGATCATCGACAACGCCATCACCTCCACCATCAGCCGCACCATCATCACGCACGGTTCCACCCAGGTCATGGTGCTGTCCATGTTGCTCTTTGGTGGCGAGACGCTGCACAACTTTGCCCTGGCTTTGACGATTGGCATTTTGTTTGGCATCTACTCATCGGTGTTTGTGGCAGCGGCCATCGCCATGTGGTTGGGTGTCAAGCGCGAAGACCTCATGAAACCCGGCGGCAACAAGCCCAGCGCTGACGACCCCAACGCTGGCGCGGTGGTCTGAGTTCTGAGGCCCTGCTTCAACGATTGTCAAAACTGGGCAGAGTGGTGTTCACAGGCCCTAGGCGATCACGCAGAGCGCTTGCTCGCCATTCTTGATGGCATCGGTGCGCAGTCGCGCATCGAATGTGGCGAGCTGCCCCCCTTTGCTGGCGGCCAGTGCCAGCAAGTAGGTGTCGGTGACCTGTTCACTTTGGTGCATCTTGGACATCTGCACCCATTCGCTGTGCAAAAGGCTCAGATCATCAGGCCAGAACACATGCTGCTTTTGCTCGCACAGGCTCGCCAGCGCCAGGCTCACGGCGGCGGGTGATCCTGGGCTGTTGAAATACCTTGGGTGTCCCACGATGCGCAGCACCCCGTTCTGTGTCAAAGGACAGGTGGCCCAGGGATGCTTTCTGGCACTTGCAAACCACTGATGCGCTTTCTCGTGCTGACTGTGCATGGGGTCGATCAAAGCGATGAGCACATGCCACCATCCAGCGGGGCATATTGCCCCAACCCAAGGACTGGCGCAGCAGTTCTGAAACCACCTGCCCCAGCGTTTTGTGCTGCTGCGCAGCCAAACCTTTGCTGGCGCGCAAAACGTCATCGTCCAAAGCCAAAGTGGTTCGCATCAAAAGCCCTTCAAATCCATCAGGAGCAGTCAGTTTAGCATCAAGCATCAAACATCTCGCATCAGTCATCAAAATCAAATTTCCCCCCACTTTGTGAGGCGTTGCCACTGCCCACCGGGTAAATGAGCGACCCAACCCAGCAACTCCATCTTGAGAAGTTCGGCTTGTAGCTCGTGGGTGGGCATCTTTGTGTGTGCTTGAAGGATGTCAAGGCTCACCGGGTCATGTCCCAAAGCGGCCAAGATGGATTGCGTGGGTGTCGACAAGGATGTCGCGTCCAGTGGCTG
>CAYQKN010000281.1:1533-2232 GCA_964417885.1 uncultured Burkholderiales bacterium
CCTCACCGAGTCGGTGGCGGCGCTGCCGCTGGTGGGCACGGTGATCCAGGGGTCGGGGTGGCGCAACTCTTCCAAAATGTGCTCGGTGGTTTCCACCAGCTTGGCGCCTTGTCGAATCAAGGCGTGGCAGCCGCGCGATTGCGGCGCGTGAATGGAGCCGGGAATGGACAGAACATCCTTTCCTTGGTCGGCCGCAAGGCGGGCGGTGATGAGCGAGCCCGATTGCAGCGTGGCTTCAACCACCAAAGTGGCTTGAGCCAAGCCCGCAATGATGCGATTGCGTTTGGGAAAGTTGGCCGCCAAGGGGGCTGTGCCCAATGGACACTCACTCAGCAGCAAACCGCAGCTTGTGATGCGCTGGGCCAAATCGCAGTGCTGGCGCGGGTAGATGCGATCGAGCCCGGTGCCCAGCACGGCCACGGTGCACATACGGCCTGGCTGGCGCACATCGCCATCACCGTTGCCGTCGACTTCACTGTGGGCTTCGCTCGCGCCGCTTTTCTCCGCAACTCGGGCCAGCGACACTGACCTGGATTTGCAACTGGCCAGCGCGCCTTCGTGCGCCGCCCCATCGATGCCCAATGCCAATCCTGAGACGATGATCACCTGCTGCGCAGCCAGCGCCTGTGCAAACAGACGGGCATGGCTCAAACCCTGTGCCGTGGGGTTGCGGCTGCCAACCATCGCGAGCACGGGTTG
>CAYQKN010000282.1:0-2197 GCA_964417885.1 uncultured Burkholderiales bacterium
CGTATTGCGCGCGCCGGCTGCCGACAAAGCGGGCCAGCGAATCGGTGTCGTCCAGGTCGAGCCGGTGGCAGGCGCCGTAGCCGGCGGCCGACAGCGCCTCGATCTGCGGATTGACGTCGGCCGCATCCCAGGCCGAATACAGCGCCCGGTCGCCCGGCACCCCGTCGACAAATGCCTTCATCTGGCCGCGGTCGACGCCGACCTCCAGTACCGCCAGCGGCCGTCCCAGGCGTTGTCGTTCGGTCGCCAGCAGGCTGTCAATGAACCAGTAACGCAGCATGCGAAATGAATAGCGCTGATTCTTGGCCCGCTCGTTGATCCAGTAGCCGGCGCCATGCCAGGCCCGGTTTGTTGACAGCGATTGGGCCGGCCAGCGCAAGGCGGAAAAGCGCGACAGCGGCGCCGGTGAAACAAGAAATGGTGTTGCGAGTTCAATCTGCGAGGACATGGCCCCTCCGGTGGGAACGTACAGGGATCACCGTGCCCGCGGTGGCGCGGGCATCGGCATGAACGTCGGACGGGGTGTTACTTCAGGGGGCTTGCGGTGCAGCGACGACCGGCGGCAGGGCGCCTGGCTTGGGTACGGATGACCTCGGCGACGGCTTCGGCGCGACATGACGCAGCGGGGCCGCGTCCTGCGGCAATACGGGTGCCGCGGCACGCGGTACCGGATTGGCGGGCATTCCGGCGTCTTGCTCGTGGGTTCGACTCTCGTTGACTTCGGCCGTCACCACCATCTGCAACTGGCCCGATTGCGGGCATATCGTGATGTCGCCTTCGAGCGAGGCCAGGTGCAGGTGGAAGCCGCCGGCGTATTCCTCGGGCACCACCGAATGCGCATGCAGCAGCGGCGCGAACGCCACCAGCAGCAGGTGTGCCAGCAGGAAGCGGGTGGCGTTCAGCCGGACGGATTTGAGGATGCGATCGAACATCGGCGTTTTGACGGAAGGGCTAAGGCTTGGTTCCCGCCCGCAGGCGGGAATCTACCGTGCCACCAGTCCACGGCGATGCCACGGTCTGACCCGCGGCCGGAATCAAAGGCCGCCGCGCCCCTCTTTTGCATGAAACGCCTGCGCGGTGTCCCACGCCACCCCTTGCAGGTGCGCGGCAACATCAGCCGGCAGGCCGGCGGTGTATTTGAGTCCCTTGGGGTTGGTTTTGTAGACCGATGCGACCACCGTGCAGGCGGCCAGATAGGTGCCCATCAAACTGGGATGGCGTTTGTCGGCCACGTACAGGTTCAGGTCGGGGCGGGCGGCAATGGAGTTGGCGAAGGCGAGGCCGGCGGGCACCACCAACGCATTGTTCTGTTTGCCGGCCTTGACATATTCGGCGGCCAGCTGCGCGGTCATCTCCGGCTTGTCCTGGTAAGCCCACGACATGAACAGGATCGGCGCCGCGCCATATTTGCGCGCTGTGGCGCTGTGCTTGGCGGCGTATTCGTAGAAGATCGATTGCAGCTTGGGATGAATCGGGCACTGGCTGCAATCCATCATCATCACGCCGTCAAACGGCTTTTCGAACGAATTGAAACGGACTTCGTTGTCGCCGACAAAGGAATAGCTGGCAACGCCGCCGGGCTTGAAGTGCGCCTCGACATCATGCCAGTTGATGCCCGACCCGCTGATGGTCGCCGAGGTTCCGCGGGTGCCCTTTACGCCGGCGGCCGACAGCAGTTGGCCGACATGACCATGCATGGAATTGTTGTAGTAGAAAAAGCTGTTGCCCACCCATAGCAGGGCTTTGACTTCTGTCGATACCGATGGCGGCGTGGTGGCAACCGGCGCCGTCGCGCACGCCGTCAGCAACGCGGCGCTGGCCATGGCAAATAACATTGAACGAAACTTAATGGGAGTCCCCTCCTGTGATGGTGATTTTTGTTGCTGCCGCGGCCGGCTGGCTAGGCCTTGTGATAGATCTCCGCGCCCTTCTTTACAAACTCGACCGCCTTCACTTCCATGCCTTTTTTCAGCGCAGCTTCATCGCTCAATCCCTCGGCCTTGGCGAAATCGCGCACATCCTGCGTGATCTTCATCGAGCAGAAATGCGGGCCGCACATCGAGCAGAAGTGCGCCAGTTTGGCGCCTTCCTGCGGCAGGGTCTCGTCGTGGAATTCCTTGGCCTTTTCCGGATCCAGTCCGAGATTGAATTGATCGTCCCAGCGGAATTCGAAGCGGGCTTTTGACAGTGCGTTGTC
>CAYQKN010000283.1:0-2193 GCA_964417885.1 uncultured Burkholderiales bacterium
CCATCGGCCTGATGGGCTTCCTGATGCGCCGCTACGGCTTTCCCACCGCGCCGGTGATCGTCGGCATGATCCTCGGCCCGCTGGCGGAGGAACAGATGCGCCGCTCGCTGGCGATCAGCCAGGGTGACGCCATGGTGTTCTTCAATCGTCCGCTGTCCGGATCGATTCTCGCCATCACCGCGCTGCTGGTGATCGGGCCGTGGGCGTGGAAGAAGTTCAAAAAGACTTGATCCGCAGAGTCCTGCCGTAACAATGGAGAAGCACGGTGCCCGCGCGCTTGACCAGCGGATGGCGGCGCACGGCGCCAGCTGAAGTCAGCGCGCGGCAACAAGTTCCGCGCGCGACTGGCGAATTACCGATATCGCCGCCGTGATGCCCAGCGTCCCCATGATGGCCGCGACGATGAAATCCGGCCAGCCGGTGCCGGTACCAAACACCCCCAGGGCGGCCACGATGATGGCGACGTTGCCGATGGCGTCGTTGCGTGTGCATAGCCAGACCGAGCGCATGTTGGCGTCGCCTTGCCGGAAACGGTACAGCAGCACCGCGACAGACAGGTTGGCTGCCAACGCCAGCAGGCCGATTGCGCCCATCGTCACGGCCTCGGGTTTCACGCCGTGGCTGATGTTGTATACGGTCGCAGCCAGCACCACGACGCCGTACAAACCCATCGTGATGCCCTTGGCCAATGCGGTGCGCGAACGCCACACCATCGCCAGCGACAGGACGAACAAACTGACGCCATAGTTGACGGCATCGCCGAAAAAATCAATCGCGTCCGCCAGTAGCGAGGTCGAATGCGCACCGATGCCGCCGATGATTTCAACCAGGAACATGGCGGCGTTGACGATCAGCGCGACCCACAGCACATTGCGATAACGCCCGTCCGCCGGTGGCGGCGCCGAACAACCGTGGTCCTGGCAATGCGCGCTCATTGAGCTTCTCCTGATTTGTGTCTATGCTGCATTCAAGACTCTGGAGCCACTCCAGAGTCAAGCGGATTGCCGACCGTCCGGAATCGATGGGTGCATGTCCAGCGATGCCGGCAAAGGGCCGGCGCTGCAATCGAAAGGAAGCAAGCCATGCGTATTGGAGAATTGGCAAAGGCAGCGGACGCGGATATCGACACGATCCGCTATTACGAGAAGATCGGCATTCTGGCCGCGCCGGCACGGTCGGCAGGCAACTATCGCCTCTATACCGTCAATCACCTCGATCGCCTCATGTTCATCCGCCGCTGCCGTTCGCTTGACATGACCATTGACGAGATCCGCGTGCTGCTGCGTTTTCGCGACGCGCCGGAGGCCGATTGCGAGCAGGTCAATCGCCTGCTGGATGAACACATCGGACACGTCACGGCGCGGATCGTGGCGTTGACGCAACTGGAGAAGGAGTTGCGCGCCTTGCGCCGGCAATGCCGCTCGGTGCAGCGGGCGAAGGACTGCGGCATCCTTGCCGAGATTGGCCGCGGTAACCCGGTTCCAGGCGGCCGGGGCTCCAAACGGCACGTTGCAGGCACCCACTGACCAACGCCGCCTGGCAGAGTTTTTTGATAGGCCAGCCTGAAGGCCAGCACTGGCGCGCTTCTCCACGGCAATGCCGCCAGAAGCCGCGCCAGTGCTGGCTTTCCAGCCGGTGGCATGTTGAATTTGATTTGCGTCAAACAAACCCGCAACAGTGAACTTCCCGCCCAAAAAAGCGACTAGAGTTAAAGAGCGTGATCATCGCTGCTGGATGAAAAACCGCAATTGTTGTTAGCCGATGGGAATGCCTTCGTCACTGTCATGAATCGAATCTGGCGCAAGAATTTCAGCATCCTCGCCATCGCCGCCGTGCTGTTCGCACAGCTGGCGGTGTCGGCGTATGCGTGCCCGATGCAGACCGCGCTGGTGACCTGTTCCGACATGCAGATGGAGGCAAGTGCCACGTCCGGCGATGCGGACCCGGTGGCGCAGCCGGCGCTGTGTCTCAAACACTGCCAGAACGAGCAGCAGAACCGTGTCGATCACGACGCGCCGCTGGCCGCCGTCGTGCTGGCCCCCGCCTTCACCGTGCCGCTGCCGCAACTTGCCAGCGACCGCGTCGTCGCAGACTTGTTCCTCGCACCATCCCTGCAGCATCCCATCTCGCCACCGCTTGCCATCCGGCACTGCTGCTTCCGCATCTGATCCGCAACCTCTGTTGACTGCCTGA
>CAYQKN010000284.1:0-2192 GCA_964417885.1 uncultured Burkholderiales bacterium
CAGGTCGATCACCAGGATGTCCTTGCCCTTCTTGGTGAAAAAACCGGCCTTGGTCTTCTGTCCCAGCGCGCCTTTTTCAATCAGCGCCTTGAGGAAAGCCGGCACCGTGTAGTACTTGTGCCACGGATCGGCAGGCAGGTTGTCGTCCATGGTTTTGAACGTGTGCGCCAGGGTGTCGAGCCCGACCACGTCACCGGTGCGATAGGTGGCGCTCTTGGCGCGGCCGATGGCCGGTCCGGTCAGCGCATCGACCTCGTCAAAGCCCATCTTGAAGGCCATGGTGTGGTGCATGGTCGCCGCGATCGAAAACACGCCGATCCGGTTGGCGACAAAATTGGGGGTGTCGTTGGCGCGGATCACACCCTTGCCGACGGTGGTGACCAGGAAAGTCTCGAGCTGGTCGAGGATGACCGGCTCGGTTGCCGGGGTCGAGATCAATTCCACCAGCTTCATGTAACGCGGCGGGTTGAAAAAATGCACGCCGCAGAACCGGTGGCGCAGTGATTCGGGAAACACCTTCGACAGCTCCGTGATCGACAGGCCTGACGTATTCGACGCGAAAATGGCATCGGGCCGAATGAACGGCGCGACCTTTTCGTACAGCGATTTCTTCCAGTCCATGCGCTCGGATATGGCCTCGATGATGAGATCGCACTCTTTCAGCCACTCAAGATGTTCGTCGTAATTGGCGGCGGTGATCAGCGCGGCTTTCGACTTGCTGGCAAACGGGTCCGGCGCCAGCTTCAGCATGCCGTCGATTGCCTTGGTAACGATGCCGTTCTTCGGTCCTTCCTTTGCCGCGAGGTCAAAAAGAATCGATTTAACGCCCGCGTTGGTCAGGTGTGCGGCGATCTGCGCGCCCATCACACCGGCACCCAGCACGGCAACTTTTCGGATATGCATATTGGTTTGGCTCACTTCGTTCTCCTGCTACGGTGATTTGAATATCAAACTCTTTGCCTGGCGCGGCTTCCAGGCCATTTTTGGCCCGGAAGCCGCGCCGGTTGGGGGGTTTGGTCCTTCGCTTCTCTAACTCTTTTCTTCCGGCACCGGACGCGGCTTGCGCTGGTCGTCGATGGCAACATAGGTCAGTTGCGCCTCGGTTACCTTGACCACCTCAGCACCGAAGCGCTGCCGTTGCGCGTAGACCTCCACATCCACGGTCAGCGAGGTGCGGCCGACCCTGATGACCTCGGCATAGAAACTGACCAGGTCCCCGACCAGCACCGGCTGCTTGAACTGGAACGTATTGACGGACACCGTGACCACCTTGCCGCGTGCGCGAACGGTTGCCGGAACGCTGCCGGCCAGGTCCACCTGCGCCATCACCCAGCCGCCGAAGATCGTGCCGTGGGCGTTGGTGTCCGCCGGCATCGGGATGATGCGGATCACCGGCTGGCGGTCCGTTGGCAGCTGAACCACTTCGCAGAAAGGTTCGTGTTCGGATTCCGTCACAGCACGTGCCCCTTGTACATGTCTTCAATGGCTTCGGCATATTTCTGCACGATGGCCGGCCGGCGCAATTTCAGCGTTGGCGTGATCAATCCGTTGTCGATGGTCCACTTCTCGCGTGCCACCGCCACCTTGCGGACGCCGGCGTAACCGGGAAAGGACTTGATCTGCTTGCCGATGCGCTGCACCAGGAATTTTTCCGCCTTGTCCCTGCCTTCGCCTTCAAGGCGCGGATCGAGCTTGGCCTCGCCGGCAATACGCGCCCACTCGTCGTCGTTCAATACCACGATCGCCGACAAGTAGGGCTTCGCTTCGCCATATACCATCACCTGCTCGAACAACGGATCGAGCTGGATCGCGATCTCCATGTCCACCGGCGGCACCTTTTCGCCATTGCCCATGACGATGATTTCCTTGATGCGCCCGGTGATATGGATGAATCCCTGCTCGTCGATGCGCACCTGGTCGCCGGTGTTGAGCCAGCCATCGTCTGACAGCACCGCCGCGGTGGCTTCGGGATTGTTCCAGTAGCCCATCATGATGTTCGGCCCGCGCGCGAACAGCACGCTGTTGTCGCCGATGCGCACCTCAACCCCCGGCACCGCCGGACCGACGGATGTCGGTTCATTCTTGTCCAGCAGGTTGACGGCCAGCAGCGGCGAGGCTTCGGTCAGCCCGTAGCCCTGGCAGATCGGCAGCCCCAGGCCAACGAAGACCTTTGAAACTGCCGGGGAAAGCGC
>CAYQKN010000285.1:0-2180 GCA_964417885.1 uncultured Burkholderiales bacterium
CACGCGGTGCGGCTGGGCGCGGGCGCGCATCAGTTCGCGTTTACCGCCGGGCCGCTGCAGCTGAAAAGCGGTGTCACCCTGCTGGTCGACAGCGGCGTCACGCTGTATGCCAGTACCGATCCGCGCGCCTACGATCTGGGTGGCGGCCGCTGCGGGACCATCGACACCTCGGGCAAGGGCTGCCGGCCGTTCATCCGCGCCGACCGGACCACCGGCAGCGGCATCATGGGTGACGGCATCATCGACGGACGCGGCGGAAACAAGATGGACGGCAAGCCGGAATCCTGGTGGCAGCTGGCCCGCCGGGCGCAAAAGGAACGGGCCAAACAGAATGTGCCGCGGCTGATCGAGGTCAGTCAATCGCGCGAGTTCACGCTGCACCGGGTCACACTGCGCAATGCGGCCAATTTCCATGTCACCGCCAGCCAGGTAGACGGCTTTACCGCGTGGGGGGTGCGGATTGACACGCCGGCCGACGCGCGCAACACCGACGGCATCGACCCGATCTCGTCGCGCAACGTGACCATCGCGCACAGCTTCATCCGCACCGGCGACGACAGCATCGCGATCAAGGCCGGGCAGAAGGGGCCAACCGAGCACGTCTCGATTGTGCACAACCACTTCTACAATGGTCACGGCATGTCGATCGGCAGCGAAACCGACGGCGGCGTGCGCAACGTGCTGGTCGAGGACCTGACCATGGACGGCGCCACCGCGGGCCTGCGCATCAAGAGCGACCGCTCGCGCGGCGGTGAGGTGCGCGACATCCGCTATCGCAATGTCTGCCTGCGCAATGTTCGCGCGCCGCTCGATCTCGATACCCGCTACGACCCGAAGGCCGCCGGCGACCGTATCCCGGTTTACCGCAACATCGCCATCGAGCGCGTCCACAGCCTGACGCCGGGCCGTGTCACCCTGCGCGGGTTCGACGCCCGGCACCCGCTGCAGGCAACGCTGGACCATGTCGTGATTGGCGATGGTGGCGTGCTGCAGGCGGCGCATGCCCGGCTCACCCTCGGACCGGGCCCGGTATCGCCACGGCCTGCGGGAGAAGATGTGCAGCTCAGCGGCAACCCGGCGACTGGCGCGGGCATCGCGTGTGAATCGCGTTTCACGCCGTTTCCGCAGAAAGCCGCGATGCCGGCGGTCAACCCGCGGCGTCCGCAGCTGACGGCGGCGCAGGCAGAGCGCTATTCGATTGCTGAAGTGCTGAAAATTGCCGGCAGCATAGGCCGTGAACGCATCGACGCATGGGACCCGCTCGCCGATCCGCTCGCCACCGGCGCCGGGTTCAAGCCCGACTACGTGGTCGACGCCGCCCGGGCGGCCCACGACAGCAGCGTCTTCGGCAGCGTGCAGGCGGCCGTCAGCCGGGCGATTGCCGACAGCCGCGCCGCCGGCCGCAGCGCGCGCCAGTACATCCTGCTCAAGCCCGGCGTCTATCGCGAGCTGCTGTACGTGCCCGCCTCGGCGGCACCGATCACGATTTATGGCGACGACGCCGATGCCACCCGCACGCGCATCAGTGCCGATCTCAACGCCGGCACCAGCGGCGAAGTCTATGCCGGCCGCTTCGGCGCGCAGTTTGCCAGTACCGACCCGGCCATTACCGCCATGTTCGCCTCGCTGAAGGACAAGCCGGTGGTCAGCACGCCGGGCTCGACCATCGCGTGGATCCGCAATGACGGTTTCCAGGCCCGCAACCTCACGTTTGAAAATGCCTACAACCGCGGCGAGGTGATCCGCGAAGTGCCCGCCGAGATCACCACCCAGCTGGTGCAGACCTACAACCAGGCGGTCGCGCTGACGGTGGACGGTGCCGACCGGGTCCAGTTTGAGAACGTACGCTTCCTCGGCTTCCAAGACACGCTGTTCCTCACCGCGGGCGGGTCCGGCCGGATTGCGCGCAGCTTCTTTCACCGCGCCTATATCGAGGGTGACACCGATTTCATTTTCGGCGACGCCACCGCGTATTTCCACCGCTCGGAGATCAAGTCGCTGGGCGCGCGGAAGAACTATTCCTATGTCACGGCGCCGAGCACCAGCCTGCACAGCCGATTCGGTTTCGTCTTCAACGACTGCCGCTTCACCCACGATGGCAGCGCCAATGCGCTGGCCGGCAGGTTTCATCTCGGCCGGCAGTGGTTTCGCGGGCAGCGCTGCACGCCTTACGACAAGGT
>CAYQKN010000286.1:0-2103 GCA_964417885.1 uncultured Burkholderiales bacterium
TGGATGGGGCTGGGTCCCAGCCTTCGCTGGGACGACGAGGTTTTTAGATGTTCCCAAAGATAAAACTCCAGCACTGGCGGGCGTTTCCAGCCACTTTTGGCCGGGAAACCGCTCCAGTGCTGGAGTCTGGTGCCCGAAATAGAATGGTTTTCCACTGGCGATGCCAATCCGACACGCTGGCGGGTGTGCATGCGCCCGCAGATCCCGCCGGCCCGGATCACGGATCCGCCGCCGGCTGCCCTGCCGCAAGCGGCGACTCACCGGCGACCGCGGCATCCGCGACCGCCTCGCGCAGCATGGACATCGTCACCGGCTTGACCAGGTACACGCTGGCGCCCGAGGCCAGCGCCTGGCGGCGCAGCGAACTGTCGTCGAATGCGGAAATCATCACCACCCGCGAGTCGGCATTCTGGGTCTGGCCGAGATTGCTCAGCAGGCTCAAGCCGGACAGGCGCGGCATCCGCACATCGCACACCACCACGTCGTAACGCGCCGACTGGCAGCGGCGCAGGGCATCGAGGCCGTCAAAGGCGTGCTCGACATCGAAACCCAGCTGGCGCAGGACCAGCGTAACCTGGTCGAGTACCGTCTCGTCATCGTCGACGACCAGTGCGCGCGGTTTGCGGGTGGATGCGTTTGACATCGGCGGCTGTGAAAGACTGGTCCCCCAACGGGCCAGGGCATGGCGGAGTGTATCCGATTCCCCGGCCGCCACCGTGTCGCCGGTCAGCTGCCGGCCGGCGCCGCGCTTATCGCGTCCAGCAACTGCTGCGCCGTGGCCGGCTTGAGCAGGCAGCCAAACGCGCCCGCGGCCTTCGCATCGCGGCGAAATTTTTCGTCCGCCAGCGAGGAAAAAATCAGCACCCGGTGCGGTGACCCGGGCGGCAGCCGGAGGTTGCGCAGGAAGCTGAGGCCCGACAGGCGCGGCATGCGCTCGTCCGCCACCACCAGGTCGAACGGCGCGGCACGGAACGCGGTGAGTGCCGCCATGCCGTCGCGGCAGGCGGTCACCTGGTAGCCGGCCCTGGTCAGTACCCGCGAGACAAACTCGGCCATGGTGTCGTCATCGTCGACCACCAGCGCCCGCATGCCATTTCCGGCCGCCTGCTCACCCGGCGTCATGCGCCGCCTACTTGACGCAATCCATGTAATACACCGCCTTGCCGTCCTTCACCTGTTCGACCAGGCCATGGATATCGGTCTCAAAGCCGGGAAACATCGCGTTGAAGTCGCGCGCGAACTTGAGGTACTGGACGATGGTCTTGTTGAACCGCTCACCCGGAATCAGCAGCGGAATGCCCGGCGGATACGGCGTCAGCAGCACGCTGGTGATGCGGCCTTCCAGGTCGTCGATCGGCACCCGCTCGATCTCGCGGTGCGCCATCTTGGCGAAGGCGTCGGCCGGCGTCATCGCGGGCTGCATGTCGGACAGGTACATCTCCGTCGTCAGGCGCGCGACGTCGTTGGCCTTGTACATGTCGTGGATCTGGTGACAGAGGTCCTTCAGGCCGATGGTTTCATATTTCGGCTGCGCGGCCACGAACTCCGGCAGGATCTTCCACATCGGCTGATTCTTGTCGTAATCGTCCTTGAACTGCTGCAGCGCCGTCAGCAGCGTGTTCCAGCGGCCCTTGGTGATGCCGATGGTGAACATGATGAAGAACGAATAGAGGCCGGTCTTCTCGACGATGACGCCGTGCTCGGCCAGGAACTTGGTGACGATGGAGGCGGGAATGCCCTGCTTGGCAAATTTTCCGGAGACATCCAGACCCGGCGTGACGATGGTGGACTTGATCGGGTCCAGCATGTTGAAGCCCGGTGCCAGATTGCCGAAGCCGTGCCACTTCTCGTTGGCCTTTAGCACCCAGTCTTCGCGTGAGCCGATGCCGTCCGAGGCCAGCTTCTCCGGCCCCCACACCTTGAACCACCAGTCCTTGCCCCACTCGTCGTCGATCTTGCGCATGGCGCGGCGGAAATCCAGCGCCTCCGCGATCGATTCCTCGACCAGCGCGGTGCCGCCCGGCGGCTCCATCATCGCCGCCGCCACATCGCAGCTGGCGATGATGCTGTACTGCGGGCTGGTGCTGGTGTGCATCAGGTAGG
>CAYQKN010000287.1:0-2091 GCA_964417885.1 uncultured Burkholderiales bacterium
GAAGGGATTGAGCGCGCCGAAGATTGACGGCAAGTTCTCGTTGCGTGCGTCGATCACCGGCGAAATTGTCATGGACGAAGTATTCGTCCCGGCCGAGAACCTGCTGCCCAACGTCAAGGGCCTTAAAGGGCCGTTCGGCTGCCTCAACAAGGCGCGCTACGGCATTTCCTGGGGTGCGCTGGGCGCCGCCGAATTCTGCTGGCACGCCGCGCGCCAGTACACGCTCGACCGGCAGATGTTCGGCAAGCCGCTGGCCGCCAACCAGCTGATCCAGAAAAAGCTGGCCGACATGCAGACCGAAATTTCACTCGGCCTGCAGGGCTCGCTGCGTGTCGGCCGCCTGCTCGACGAGGGTCGCGCCACGCCGGAAATGATCTCGCTGGTCAAACGCAACTCCTGCGGCAAATCGCTGGACATCGCCCGCATGGCGCGCGACATGCATGGCGGCAACGGCGTGGCTGACGAATATCATGTCATTCGCCATGTGATGAACCTCGAAGCGGTCAACACCTACGAAGGCACGCATGACGTCCATGCGCTGATCCTGGCGCGCGCGCAGACCGGCTTGAACGCACTCGGATCCTGAATGAGCGACGCCATCTGGGCGCACCGGCCCAGCCTCGATCAGCTGAACCGCAGCGCGCACACCATGATCGGCCATCTCGGCATCGAGGTGACTGAACTGGGCGACGATTTCATCCGCGCACGCATGCCGGTCGATCAACGCACCGTGCAGCCGGCCGGCCTGTTGCACGGCGGTGCGTCGGTGGCGCTGGCGGAAACGCTGGGCAGCATGGGCGCCATGCTGTGCGTGGACCCGGCGCGGTTCCAGGTGGTTGGCCTGGAAATCAACGCCAACCATGTGCGCGGCGTACGCCACGGCTGGGTAACCGGCACCGCGCGGCCGCTGCACCGCGGCAAGACCACGCAGTTGTGGGAAATCCGCATTACCGACGAGGCCGACAAGCTGGTCTGCGTGTCGCGCCTGACGATGGCGGTGCTGGAAAAGAAGCCTGCCGCGTAAGGCGCGATGAAGCAGACGTTTGCGGCGCTGATGGCGCCCTATCGCGCCTTCCTGCGCCTGCCGGATATTCCGGCCATGATCGCCACCGCCTGGCTGTCGCGGATGCCGATCGGCATGAACGCACTTGCCCTGCTGCTGTTCCTGCGCGAGGCGCTGGGCAATTTCAAACTGGCCGGATCGATCGTCGGCGCGTTTTTCGTCGCCATGGCGGTCGCTGCACCCGTGGTGGGTAGGCTGATCGACCGGATCGGGCCGCGCCTGCCGCTGACGGTCACCGGCGTGATTCATCCGCTTGGCCTGGTGACCCTGCTGGTGGCCGCCGCCCAGGGGGTCGATGCGAGCTGGCTGATGGCGATCGCCGCGGGTTGCGGGCTGTTCGCGCCGCCGGTCACCATCCTCACCCGCACCACCTGGCGGCACCGGTTTGCCGACGAACACCACCGCAAGATGGCGTATTCGATCGATTCGATCATGATCGAGATGAATTTCACCGTCGGCCCGCTGCTGGTCGCGGCCATCGTCGCGGCATGGGGCGCACGCACGGCGCTGGTCACGGTGATTGTGATTTCCACCTCGGCGGTGCTGATTTTCTTTGCCTCGCCCATTCTCAAATACTGGAAACAGGAGCAACCGGTCGAGCGCCATCTGCTGGGCCCGCTGGCCGATGGCCGGCTGGTTGCATTGTTTTTCCTCACCTTCGGCCTGACCTTCTGCTTCGGCCTGCTGGAAGTCGGCTACCCGGCCTACGCCACCTCGATCGGCTGGGTCGCGTTCGGCGGCGTGTTGCTGGCGCTCAACGCCGTCGGCAGCGCGGTGGGCGGTCTCATCTACGGCGCCCTTCATCTCCGGACCTCGCTCGAGCGCCAGTTCACCGTGGCGCTGGCGTTGATGACCATCCCGCTGTTCCTGCACGGCGTGGTGGACCAGCGCGTACTGTTTGCGGTGGTCGCCTTCATGGCGGGACTGGCCGTCGCGCCGGCACTGACCGCGCAGACCCTGCTGGTAACGCGCATTGCGCCGGCGCGCTACGCCACCGAGGCGTTCACCTGGTCGTCAACCTTCATCGT
>CAYQKN010000288.1:0-2083 GCA_964417885.1 uncultured Burkholderiales bacterium
CAGCGTGGGCCGGCCGAACAGTCCGACCTGCGCGACATACGGCGGGCGCAGGCGCGGCATACCGCGATTGCCTTCGATCGATTCGATCATGGCCGATTCTTCGCCGCAGATGTAGGCGCCGGCGCCGCGGCGCAGTTCGATTTTCGGCAACGGTGCCTTGCCCGGCGGGTTGGCCTGCAGTGCCTTCAATTCAGTTTCGAGGATGGCGCGGCAGTGGTGATATTCGTCGCGCAGGTAGATGTAGCAGGCGTCGATGCCGACCACCTTGGCGGCGATCAGCATGCCCTCGAGAAAACGATGCGGATCGCGTTCGAGGTAGTGGCGATCCTTGAAGGTGCCCGGCTCGCCCTCGTCGATGTTCACCGCCATCAGCCGCGGCGCCATTTCGCCGCTCACGATGCGCCACTTGCGGCCGGCCGGAAATCCCGCGCCGCCCAGGCCGCGCAGGCCCGAGCTTTCCATTTCCTTGATCGTGGCCTCGATGTCGCGCGCGCCGCTTTGCACCGCGAGATAGGTCTGGTAGCCGCCATCGGCCTGGTATTGGGCGTAGGTGGTGTAGTTGCCGGGCAGGCCGCGCAGCTGTTTTTCTTTCACCGCCAGCGCAACCTTCTCGGCGGTGGCATCGCCGAACGCATTCTGGCCCACGCACACGGCCGGCGCTTCCGCACAGCGGCCGATGCAGGGTGCGGCGATGACGCGCACATCCTTGCCCAGGATGGCCGGCAGTTTTTTCAGCAGTTCATCGGCCCCGGCCATGGCGCAGGAGAGCGTTTCGCACACCCGCACGGTCAGCGCGGCGGGTGTTTCCTCGCCCTCTTTCACCACGTCGAAGTGATGGTAGAAGGTGGCGACTTCATAGACTTCGGTCTGGGCGATTTTCATCGCCTCGGCCAGCGCGGCCATGTGCGCCGCCGACAGCGCGCCGTACTGGTCCTGGATCAGGTGCAGGAATTCGATCAGCAGGTCGCGGCGCAACTCGCGGCCGGACAGCAGTGCGGCCACGTCGGCGCGGGCCTGCGGATCAACCTGTCGGCCCTTGGGCGTGTTGCGCGCCTTCATCTTGCTGCGCACTTCGGCTAGGGGGATGGCTACGGTAACGCGGTCGTTCATCGGGAATCTCCTGGACGCAGGCCGGGTGTCTGCCTGCCGATTTCGCGCGATGTCGTTTAGCTACGCATCCGTCGCACTGTCGCCGCGCGGTCACACACCCGGCGAGAGTTGAATTTATTCTATGCCGATGAGCATAGCCGCAGCGGCGTGACCGCCATATGACGGGAATCAAGAACGATGCGTGACACGGTCGGCTGCGTGACCAAACTCCAGCACTGGAGCGGCTTTCCAGCCATTTTCGGCCTGCGAGGTGCGCCAGTGCTGGAGTTTGCCGCTCAACCGTCAGGCAAACGCGCCGCCCGTTGCCGGATCAGCGCTTTCCCGGGCTACAGCGTCACCGCCAGCCGTGTCGCCTGGTCGATCGCCCGCTTGGCATCGAGTTCGCCGGCCTCAAAGGCCCCGCCGACCAGGTGCACCCGCACGCCGGCCGCCTCCAGCGGTACCTGCAACTCGCGCAGCGGCTCCTGGCCGGTGCACAGGACGATGTTGTCGACTTCGATCAGCGTCGGTTTCTCGCGCTTCTCGCCGAAGGTGATGTGCAGGCCCTTTTCGTCGATCGCCTCGTAATTGGCGCCGGCGATCATCTCGACTTTCATTTTTTTCAACGCGGCGCGGTGGATCCAGCCGGTGGTCTTGCCCAGCCCCTTGCCGGGTGCGCTGGCCTTGCGCTGCAGCAGCACCACCTGCCGCGCCGGTTCCGGCAGTTCGGGTCGGGCCACGCCGCCGCGCACCTGTGAGGGATCCGCCACTCCCCACTCCTTCATCCACAGGGCGTTGTCGAGCGTGGCCGAATGGCCGTTGCCGACCAGGTATTCGGAGACATCGAAGCCGATGCCGCCCGCGCCGACCACGGCGACGCGCTTGCCGACCGGCTTCCTGTGCAACAGCACGTCGATATAAGACAGCACGTGCGGCAGTTCCTGGCCGGGAATCTTCGGGTCGCGCGGGCTCACGCCGGTGGCGAGAATGACAT
>CAYQKN010000289.1:0-2061 GCA_964417885.1 uncultured Burkholderiales bacterium
ACCTGCACAAGACCTTCTGCATCCCGCACGGCGGCGGCGGCCCCGGCGTCGGCCCGGTGGCGGTGCGCGCGCACCTGGCGCCGTTCCTGCCCGGCCATCCGCTGCGCGCCGACAACAAGGTCGGCCCGGTGTCGGCCGCGCCGGAAGGTTCGGCCAGCATCCTGCCGATCAGCTTCATGTACATCCTGATGATGGGCGCCGAGGGACTGAAGCGCGCCACCCAGGCCGCGATCCTGAACGCGAACTACATCGCCCGGCGCCTGGCGCCGCATTACCCGACGCTGTACAGCGGCAAGAACGGGCTGGTGGCGCACGAGTGCATTCTGGATATCCGCGACATCAAGGAAAAGTGCGGCATCAGCAATGAAGACATCGCCAAGCGCCTGATCGACTACGGCTTCCACGCCCCGACCATGAGCTTCCCGGTGGCCGGCACGCTGATGGTCGAGCCGACCGAGTCCGAGAGCAAGTACGAGCTCGATCGCTTCATCGACGCCATGATCGCCATCCGCGACGAGATCCGCGCGGTGGAGGCGGGCACCATCGACGCCCATGACAACCCGCTGAAGAACGCGCCGCACACCACGGCGATGCTGATGGCCGACAACTGGGCACACGACTACCCGCGCGAGCAGGCGGCGTTCCCGGTCGCAACGCTGAAGTTGCGCAAGTACTGGGCGCCGGTGGCGCGGGTCGACAACGTGTTCGGCGATCGCAACCTGGTGTGCGCCTGTCCGCCGATGGAAAGTTACGCGGCGGAGAAGACGCCGGCGTAGTCGGCGGATGGCAACGGGCCGTTGGCTGCTCGCTGACGACCCGGCCGGCACGCTGGCCCAATTCTGAAAACGGGCATGGCTGGAGACGCGCTATTCATGCGCTTCTCCAGCCTGTTGCCGCCGAAAGCCGCACCAGTGCTGGTTCTCCAGCCGGTGCCTGGTGGAAAAATGTCCTGCGGCTTACTTCCGCATCCCCGACTGGAACACATGCCCCGCGTGCTCACGCAGCGCGTGGAACTGCACCTTCGGATAGCGCTCGGCCGACACTTCCAGTTCCGACACGTGGGTGGCCAGGAACGCCGGCGCCTCGACCACGTCGTGGGCGATGCGATGCGCGTTGGCGTCGATGAATTTCTTCAGCATGGTGGCGTCCTCGCAGGTCACCCAGCGCGCCAGGCGATAGCGTGACGGCTCCAGCCGCGCATCGACGTTGTATTCGCTCTTCAGGCGGTGCAGCACCACCTCGAACTGCAGCGTGCCGACCGCGCCCAGCAGCAGGCTGCCGCCGGCGATCGGGCGGAACACCTGGATCGCGCCTTCCTCGCCCAGCTGCTGCAGTCCGGTGCGCAGCTGCTTGGATTTCATCGGGTCCTTGATCTCGACCGTCTGAAACGTCTCCGGCGCGAAATAGGGCAGGCCGGTGAACTGCAGGTTCTCGCCTTCGGTCAGCGTGTCGCCCAGCCGCAGCGTGCCGTGGTTGGGAATGCCGATGATGTCGCCGGCGTAGGCCTCGTCGAGCAGCTCGCGGCGCTGGGAAAGGAACGACACCACGGTGCCGGGGCGGATGTCCTTGCCGGTGCGGCAGACGCGCAGCTTCATGCCGCGCTCGAACCGTCCCGAGCAGACGCGGACGAAGGCGATGCGGTCGCGATGCGCCGGGTCCATGTTGGCCTGGATCTTGAACACCACGCCGGAAAAATCCTTCTCATCCGGCTGCACCAGGCGGGTGATGGTGGAACGCGGCGCCGGCGGCGGCGCCAGGTCTACCAGCGCGTCCAGCACTTCCTGCACGCCGAAGTTGTTCACGGCCGAACCGAAGAACAGCGGCGACTGCTTGGCATCGAGGAACGCCGCGCGATCGAAGGCGGGACTGGCGTCGCGCAGCAGGTCGATCTCGTTGCGCGCCTGCTGGTACTCGGCGCCGAAGCGCTCGACCGCGACCGGGTTGTCCAGCCCCTGCAGCGTTTCGTCGATGTCGCTGCGGCGGTCCTCGCCGGCCTGGAATACGCGCATCGCGTCGCGCCGCAGGTCGAACACGCCGCGGAATTCGCGCCCCATGCCGACC
>CAYQKN010000290.1:0-1624 GCA_964417885.1 uncultured Burkholderiales bacterium
GCGCGCGCTTGACCGCATCGGGCGCGGGGATCTGGGCGGGTGCGGCATCGATCACCTTCACCAGCGACTTGCGGCCGGCCTCCGCATTCATCACCTGGCCGAACAGCTTGGCGGGCAGATCGAGATAGACGCCGCCGGGCCGGCCGGAGACGGCGGCGCGGATCGCGCGCGCAAAGCCGATGCCGATGTCCTGCGCATGCAGCACGCGGTAGGCGGCCTTGCACAGCGGCTTGGCGATCGCGAGCTGGTCCATCTCTTCGTAGTCGCCCTGCTGCAGGTCGACGATCTCGCGCTCGCTCGAGCCGCTGATGAGGATCATCGGGAAGCAGTTGGTGGTCGCGTTGGCCAGCGCCGTCAGGCCGTTGAGGAAGCCCGGGGCCGAGACCGTCAGGCACACGCCCGGCTTGCCGGTCAGGTAGCCCGCCGCCGCCGCGGCATTGCCGGCGTGCTGTTCGTGACGGAACGAGATGACCCGCATGCCCTCGCCCTGCGCCATGCGGGTCAGGTCGGTGATCGGGATGCCGGGCAGGCCGAAGATGGTGTCGATGCCGTTGAGCTTGAGCGCATCGATGACGAGGTGGAAGCCGTCGGTGGTCTCGGCTGCGATGCTCTGCGGCTTGGGCGAGACGGCGGCCGCCGCCTTGGGTTCGATGACTGAGGACATGCTGCTCCTGCGGGCTGTGTGAGGCGACGATGCGTGTCGCCGTTTCCGGGCACGACTATCATTCGCCGCGTCGCAACGCACCGATGACCGCGGTCAATTTTTCGGAAACGAGAACTCGACATGAACCCGCACGGCGAGCCCGCATGACAGCACTGGTCCACCACGAACAGCGCAACGTCATCCACGTCCAGATCGCGCAGAACGCGGTGCTCAAGGACCTGGCCGAAGACGACCGCGCCGACCTCGAGCAGCACCTGACCATCGTCGACGGCCGCAAGGGCGACCAGCTGCTGCGCCAGGGCGTGCGCGAGATGAAGCAGTACTTCATCCTCGACGGCGTGCTCAAGCGCGTGGTGTCCAGCCCGGACGGCAAGGAGATGATCCTGCGCTTCTCGGCCGAGCGCGACATCGAGACCAGCTACGCCGCATGGCGGCTGCACACGCCGACGCCCTACAGCATCGTCTGCGTCACCAAGGCGCGCATCGCGAGCCTGCCGATGGAGGAATGGATCGCCTTCCTCGACAAGCGGCTGGCCACCAAGCAGCTGTTCGAGTACTGCGTGATGGGCATCATGAGCGAGATCATGGCGCACACCATCACGCTTCACCTGCTCGACGCGCCGGGCCGCGTGCACCGCTTCCTGCGCAAGCACCCGGAGCTGGTCGACCGCATCCCGCAGAAGCAGCTCGCCGCGCACCTGAACCTGTCGGCCGAGACGCTGAGCCGCCTGCGGCAGCGCGGCAAGATCTGAACCGATCCTGCACGCGCTTCTCGCGCCGGCTCAGGCCAGAGCGAAGACCCTGCGAAGCTGGCCAGCGTCGGCCTGAGTTGAGCCGCCTGCGCTGCGCACTTTCAGAGGCGCTTCGCTTCGGCGGCTCAGTGCGTGGCCGCGTCGCTCGGCGCGCCGCTGTGCTCGGCGGCGTGCTGCGCGCGGTCCTTGCCGAGCCGCTTGGCGGCGT
>CAYQKN010000290.1:1634-2032 GCA_964417885.1 uncultured Burkholderiales bacterium
TGCGCACTTTCAGAGGCGCTTCGCTCCGGCGGCTCAGGCCGACACGACGCTCGCCGCTTCCCGCGATCGCGCCCAGCCGCGCAGGCTGCTGACCAGCGGCCACAGCAGCAGCACCATGGCCAGGCCGGCAATGCCGCCGACCAGCGGGTTCGACCAGAAGATGCTCAGGTGGCCCTGCGACAGCAGCATGGCCTGCCGGAAGCTCGACTCGGCCATGTCGCCGAGCACCAGCGCGAGCACCATCGGCGCCAGCGGGTACTTCAGCTTCTTGAACAGGTAGCCGACGACGCCGAAGCCGACCATCAGCACCACGTCGAACATCGAGCTGTGCACGGTGTAGGCGCCGATCGCGCAGATCACGATGATCACCGGCGCGATCACCGGGAACGGGATGCGCA
>CAYQKN010000291.1:0-2025 GCA_964417885.1 uncultured Burkholderiales bacterium
ACATGATGCCGTACGGGTCATACGACAGGTAATCGCCGACCACATCGAAATCCTTCGGCTTCTTGGCCTTGGCGATCAGCCCGTACAGCAGCACGTCATCCATGGAAAAAGCAGCCGCGCGACCCGATTCGACGGTCAGGAACGATTCGCCGTGGTCCTTGGCATTGAGGAACTTGATGTTCAGGTTTTCCTTGTCCGACAGCGCCTTGATGGTGCGCTCATTGGTGGTGCCCTGGGTGACGACAACAGTCTTGTTTTTCAAGTCTTTGTAGGACTTGATCTTGGACGTCTTCTTCACCAGCAGCTTGGTACCTGTGACGAACGTGACCGGCGCGAACGATACCTGCTTCTGGCGGGTCAGGTTGTTGGTGGTCGAGCCGCATTCGATATCAACCGTGCCGTTGGACATCAGTGGAATACGGGTCTGCGACGTGACCGGGTTGTACTTGACGTTGAGGGTCGGCAGCATCAGTTCTTTTTTTACTTCCTCGACGATCGCGGCACACAGGTCCATCGAGTAGCCGATCGGCTGCTGCTTGTCGTCGAGATAGGAGAATGGCACCGAAGTTTCACGGTGGCCGATGGTAATGGTGCCGCTGTCCTTGATTTTCTTCAGGGTGCCGGTGAGCTCCTGGCTGATTGCCGGCGCGGCCAGGAGTGCGGAGGCAATCAGGCCCGCGGTGATTTTGGAGAGTGTTGACAACTTCGACATGGATGGTGCTCCTCGTTCTGGGTGATGAAAACTTGGCTGGACGTGCGGGTATTTGTTCTGGTCTGAAATCCAACCGGGGATAGTACGCCGATTTCAAATTTCAGTTTACATGATGCGTACCAAGCAATCCAAATGCCAATGCTGGGGATGTTTGGTCAGAGGATCCCTAGACCAGCATTGCGGCCGCCACCACGCGGCCCTCGCCCATCAGCACATTGTAGGTACGGCAAGCAGCCGGCGTATCCATGGCTTCGAACCCGATACGCGCCTGCGAGAAAGCAGCCATGATGGACGGGTCGGGAAAGGCGAAACACGGGCCAGAACCAAACACCACCAACTCGGGGCGAAGCTCGATCAGCACGGCAAAATCCGCTACGGTGAGCGTGCCGGCGCTGGCGATCTCCCAAGGCGCCAGCAGGCGATCCGGCAGGACGATCAAGGCCGAGCTGACACGGGTCTGGTTGACCTGCACAAATCCCGGGCCGTGGCCGGTGATGGTGTTCTGGCCGGTTGCAGAATTGAGGTGCAGTTTCATTGGCGCAGGGGATGAAAAGGGGCGTTTGGTCAGCTAGAATGGGTTTTTGCGGCGCACAATTTTGGTGCCGACGCGCAGAATAATTATAGCCACCCTCAGCCGCCAATCGACATGACTCATGAATTCACGCGCATCAAGCGCCTCCCGCCCTATGTTTTCAACATCACCGCCGAACTCAAGATGGCGGCACGCCGTCGGGGCGAGGACATCATCGACATGTCGATGGGCAATCCGGATGGCGCGACGCCGCAGCATATTGTCGACAAACTGGTGGAAGCTTCACGGCGCCCTAATACCCACGGGTACTCGGTGTCAAAAGGCATTCCGCGTCTGCGAAAAGCAATCTGCGATTGGTACAAGCGACGCTACGATGTGTTGCTCGACCCGGACACCGAGGCGATTGTTACCATCGGTTCCAAGGAGGGCTTGGCACACCTGATGTTGGCAACCTTGGACAGCGGCGACACGGTGCTGGTGCCGAATCCCAGCTATCCGATTCACATTTATGGTGCGGTGATAGCTGGCGCCCAGATCAAGCATGTGCGGATGACCGAGGGGGTGGATTTCTTTGATGAGGCGGAAAAAGCGATCCGCGAGTCTTATCCCAAGCCGAAAATGTTGATACTCGGGTTCCCATCGAACCCGACCGCGATGTGCGTGGAACTGGCGTTTTTCGAGCGCATTGTCGCGCTTGCCAAGGCCAACAATGTACTGGTGGTGCATGACCTGGCCTATGCCGACATCACCTATGACGGCTGGAAAGCGCCGTCCATCATGC
>CAYQKN010000292.1:0-2007 GCA_964417885.1 uncultured Burkholderiales bacterium
GCCCGATGTACGTCGAGGACATCCGGCAAGCGCTGGACGTGATGGGCAATCGCTTTGTGCAAATTTACGGCCAGGGTGAGTGCCCGATGTGCATCACGTCGCTGCCGCGCGAACAGCTGGCCGACCGCGCGCATCCGCGCTGGCTGGAACGCATCGCCTCGGTCGGCGTGGCGCAATCGCTGGTCGAGGTGTGTGTCACCGACGCCGAGGGCAAGCCGCTGCCGCACGGCGAGACCGGCGAAATCCTCACCCGCGGCGACCCGGTGATGGCCGGCTACTGGAACAACCCCGAGGCGACCGCGAAAACCATACGCGGCGGCTGGCTGTGGACCGGCGATCTCGGCAGTCTCGACGCCGACGGCTTCCTGACGCTGAAGGACCGCTCGAAAGATGTAATCATTTCCGGCGGCTCGAACATCTATCCGCGCGAAGTCGAGGAGGTGCTGCTGAAGCATCCGGCGGTGCGCGAGGTATCGGTGGTCGGCCGCGCCGATCCCGAATGGGGCGAGGTGGTGGTGGCATTTGTCGTCGGCAGCGGCGCCGATGCCGCGCAGCTCGACGCGCTGTGTCTTGAGCACATCGCCCGCTTCAAGCGCCCCAAGGAATATCACTTCCTCGATGCCCTGCCCAAGAACAACTACGGCAAGGTGCTGAAGACCGAATTGCGCAAACATTTCCAGGCCAACCAAGGGAGCAAATCATGACCCCACCACCCAGCGGGCGCCGCGCGCTCATCACCGGATCGTTCCAGGGCATCGGCCTGGCCGTCGCCGAGTCGCTGGCAGCAGAGCGCTGTCACATCGTGCTGCACGGCCTCGCCACCCCCGAGCAGCAGCAGGCCGCGCGCGCGGCGGTGCTGGCGGCCGGCGCGCTTTCGGTCAGCAGTCACACCTACGATTTGAGTGACGCCGCCGAAGTTGACAAGCTGATGGCGGCGGTGCTGGCCGACGGGCCGCTGGACATCCTGGTCAACAACGCGGGCATCCAGCAGACCGCGCCGCTGGCCGAGCTGCCCACGCCGGTGTGGGACCGCATCATCGCCATCAATCTGTCGGCCGCCTTTCACACCATGAAGGCGGCGCTGCCCGGCATGGCGGCGCGCGGCTACGGACGCGTGATCAACATTGCCTCGGTCCACGGGCTGGTGGCCTCGGTCAACAAGGCGCCCTATGTCGCGGCCAAGTTCGGCCTGGTCGGCCTGTCCAAGGTGGCCGCACTCGAATACGCCAGCGCCGGCAGCCGCGACCAGGGCGGCATCACCATCAACTGCATCTGCCCCGGCTGGACCGAGACCGCCATCATCGAACCGCAGGTCGCGGCGCGCGCGGCAAACTTCAACGGCGATCGCGAGGCCGGTGTGCGCGACCTGCTGCGCGAGAAACAGCCCAGCCTGCGGACCTCGAAACCGGCCGAAATCGGCCAGCTCGCCGCCTGGCTATGCCACCCGATCGCGCACAACATCACGGGTACCGCGATCCCGATCGAAGGTGGCTGGACCAGCCAGTAGCGAGCGCGGCAAAACGAAACTCCAGCACTGGCGCGGCTCTGCGGGCATTTTCGTGCCAGAAGCCGCGCCAGTGCTGGAGTTTCAGTTTAAAAAATGACCGCCTAACCGGTGCGCGCAAACACCGCCCGCACCGCCAGGTCTTCCTGTCCGGCCGGTGAAATGTTGTGCATCACCAGCGCGAGCGAATTTTCGCCATGGACTTCCAGTGCGATGCGCCAGCCCCAGTCGGGATCGGGCGGCGCCTCGTAGTGTCCGGTCACGACGAAGGCATCGCCGCCGGTGATGGTCCCGGCGCAGTGCATGATCTTTTTGCTCATGTGCCAGGAGTCGCCCCACGCCGCCGTCGCGGCGCGCGCCGCCTCGTCGTAGCCCAGCAGCAGGATGCCTTCGTGCGGGTCGGCTTCGAACTTCCAGGTGTAGGCCAGCATCAGGTAACAATCGCGCGCGGCGCGGGCGATGGTCAGGCGCGAGCCGGATTCGCGCACCGGCCCGGATTCGCC
>CAYQKN010000293.1:0-1954 GCA_964417885.1 uncultured Burkholderiales bacterium
TGCTGGCCGACCTGGCGCTCGAATCGGAAGCCTCGATGGCGCTGACCCTGCGTGTGGCGCGCGCGGTCGATCGCTCCCCGCACGACCCGGTCGAGGCCGCGTTTGCGCGCATCGCCACCGCGATCGGCAAGTACTGGATCTGCAAACGCTGCCCGCCGTTCGTCAACGAAGCGCAGGAATGCCTCGGCGGCGCCGGCTACGTGGAGGAATCGATCCTGCCGCGGCTGTACCGGCAGGCGCCGCTGAACGCGATCTGGGAGGGCAGCGGCAATATCCAGTGCCTGGATGTGCTGCGCGCGCTGGCCAGGGAACCGGCGACACGGCAGGCGCTGCTGGCCGAATATGCGTCGGTGAAAGGCGAGTCGGCGCTGCTCGATCGGGCCGTGGCGGCGTTGACGGAATCAATCGGCGCGGTGGAGCAGATCGAAGTGAGGTCGCGCGGTATTGTCGAGCAGATGGCGATTTGCCTGCAGGCGGCAGTGCTGATCCGGGCCGGAAATGGCGTGGTGGCGGACGCGTTTTGCCAGGCACGGCTGGGGGACGGGGCGGGGCGGTTATTCGGCGCCGGGGTGGTCGAACACGGCGCGGCACTGGTGGCGGGGTCGTTAGTGGCCTGAACGGCGTCGCATTTTCGCCTCGCGAAAGGCCGCAGGGCATGGCTTTCCGGCCACCAAACAAAAACGGCCAGCTTTCGCTGACCGTTATATGTTTGGTGCCCAGAAGAGGACTCGGTCACACTTCGCTGCGCTCGCGCGACCCCGCCGCGCCCTGCATGGCGCGGCTTTCTCGTCCCCACGCCATGCCGCAGGGCATGGCTTTCCGGCCACCAAACAAAAACGGCCAGCTTTCGCTGACCGTTATATGTTTGGTGCCCAGAAGAGGACTCGAACCTCCACAGTGTTGCCACCGCTAGGACCTGAACCTAGTGCGTCTACCAATTCCGCCATCTGGGCGATGGTGCGAAAGAACCCTTTAAGAGTGAACGTTCGCGTAAAATGAGGGCGCATCATAGCCAATGTTGACGATCCTGTCCACTCCGGATGCAATTTTTTCACATACGTAACGAAAGATATTTTTTGACCAAGAAAAACAACAAGCCGTCCCATTCCCCCTCCCAGGCCAAATCCGCCCCGAGGCGGGCCGACCCGCACCTGGCCCGCGAGCAGGCCAAATACGACAATCCGGTCGCCAGCCGCGAACTGATCCTCGAGGTGCTGGAGCAGGCCGGCGTGCCGATGAACGCGGCCCAGCTGGCCAGCCACCTGCACATCAGCGAAGCCGAAATGGAAGGCTTCAACCGGCGCCTGGCCGCGATGGAGCGCGAAGCACAGGTGATGACCAATCGCCACGGCGATATCTGCCTGGTGGGAAAACTCGACCTGATCCCCGGCCGGGTGCAGGGCCATCCGGACGGCTTCGGCTTCCTGATCCCCGACGACGGCTCCGAAGACCTGTTCCTCGGGCCGAAACAGATGCAGAAGGTGCTCGATGGCGACCGTGCCATGGTGCGCGCCGTCGGCGTGGACCGGCGCGGCCGGCGCGAAGCCTCGATCATCGAGGTGATCGAGCGCAAGAACAGCAAGGTGGTCGGCCGCCTGTTCGTTGAGCACAATGTCCTGTTCGTGGTGGCCGAGAACCGGCGCATCAGCCAGGACCTGCTGGTCGAGCCCGGCTACGATGGCGGCGCCAAGCCGGGCCAGGTGGTGATGGTCGAGCTGGTCGCCCAGCCGGCGAAAAATTCCGAGCCGGTCGCGCGCGTGATCGAGGTGCTGGGCAACTATGCCGATCCGGGCATGGAGATCGAGATCGCGCTGCGCAAGCACGATCTGCCCTATATCTGGCCGGCCGAGGTCGAGGCGCTGGAAAAGAAGGTGCCGAAGAAGGTTTCCGCCGCCGACATGAAGGCCCGCGAGGACCTGCGCGATTATCCCTTCGTCACCATCGACGGCGAGAC
>CAYQKN010000294.1:0-1942 GCA_964417885.1 uncultured Burkholderiales bacterium
AGCCAGGCCGAGGCGGCGAAGGCGCTGCATCTTGCGCTGCATGATGCGGTGACCGGCCTGCCGAACCTGCCGCTGTTCAGCGACCGGCTCAGCCAGGCGCTGGCACACGCGCGGCGCTACCGGCGCCGCGTGGCGGTGATGTTCATCGATCTCGACAATTTCAAGGAAATCAACGACACCCACGGCCATGATATCGGCGATAGTGTGCTGCAGATGGTCGGGCGCCGCCTGCAGGCGGTGGTCCGGGAGGGCGACACGGTGAGTCGCCGCAGCGGCGACGAATTCCTGTTCCTGATGCTGGACGCCATCGATGAGCAGACGGCGGTGAAAATGGCGGCCAAGGTGGTCGGCAATATTGCGCGACCCTGTGAAGTCCAGGGCATCACGGTCACGATGCATTCCAGTGTTGGCATCGCGCTGTATCCGGAGCACGGCCAGTCGGCGCAGGAGCTGCTCAAGAATGCCGATACCGCCATGTATGCCGCCAAGCAGGGCGGTCAGGGTTACGCCGTGTTCAGGTCCGCGGTCCGCTGATTCCCGTTTGCGCCGGCATCACAGCCGCGATCCGCCGATCACGGTAAATACGCTGCAGGTCTCGGTGGTATCGAGCGTGACATCCAGCTCCAGCGACAACGAGCGTGACGACACCGCCATGCTGCGCGACTGCCAGCGGCCGCGCTTGCCATCGTTACAGCTCAGGTTTCCGCCGGCCGAAAGCCGCGCGCCATCGGTGGTGAAGCTGCCTTCATAGCTGCACTGCAATCCGGTCACGGCGGACAGGGCAATCGAAATACTCCCGCTGCTGCCGGCACCGGTACCGATCGAGTACTGGCCATAGGTGGCGCGGTTGCCGTTGTTTGGCGCCTGCGCACAGTTGCTGCGGGACTCGATGATGGCCCCATACCAGGTACCTGCCAGGCCAGGCATGGCGGGGGCGGGCGGGCCGAACACCTGCCGGGTGATCATTTTTCCTGCGCTGACACCGTCGATCGAGTACGACATCGAGCCGCTGTCGTTGCTGGTGAACGTCAGCGCCATGCTGCCGGCGCGGCTGGCGACGATGCTGCTGCCGGCCCACGACGTGGTCGCCGCCGCGCCGCCGCGCACGCGCAGCAGATCGCCGCTGCAGCCGTTGCCGCTGATGGTGCACGAGGTCGTATACCAGGTCGGCGCGCCGGCTGAATCGTAAACGAAAAGGGTGACAAACAGCTGTGAGGACTGTTGCGTCAAGGTGGCGCCCCAGCCGGATTCGCCGGCGTTCCACCACAGGCCGGTCAGCGGCGAAGCATGTGAGGTATCGACCGTATAGGTCTCGCTGCGGGCAACCGGCGACCGCGCCGCCAGGGCGGCGACCGCAACGCAAAGTACAAACCTGACGATTGCCGGCATGACGGTCTCCAGGGCACGAAACAAGAGGCGGCGGATTGAGGCAGTCTATTCCACGGTCATGTCATAGGCCGGCGCACCACTCGCGGACAAAAGGAAAACGGCCACGCATGGCCGTTTTCCCCACCTTGCCGGCGAGCTACAGTCGTGGTTCGCCGCGACCGTTGACAATGATGGTCCTGCCGGGAGGCGAGCTCATCTGTACGCGGTGCTCGACGCCACGAAACACGTACGACACATCCCAGTAGGCTGGTTTGCCACCAGCGACATCGCGGCAACGCTGGACATCGCGGTCGGTGACCACCGTGCCGCCATCGCGGCCCGCATTGTTTCCAATGGCCGCACCGGCCACGGCGCCGACGGCGGTGGCGACGTCCTTGCCGCGTCCGCCACCAACCTGGTGGCCGAGCACGCCGCCGATAATGGCGCCGAGCACGGTGCTGCCGGTGTTGCCGCCGCGCTCTTCGACCACCTGCTGACGCTCAACCCAGCAGCGCTGTTCCGGCGGGCCCATCACCGCGCGAACCGAGGTGACCGGCACTTCCTGCGTGCGCTC
>CAYQKN010000295.1:0-1920 GCA_964417885.1 uncultured Burkholderiales bacterium
GCAACTACGGCATGTGCGGCCGCGCCTACAGCCCGCGCTTCCTGTGGATGTGGCCCAACGCGCGCATCTCGGTGATGGGCGGCGAGCAGGCGGCCTCGGTGCTGGCAACCGTGCGGCGCGACGGGATCGAGCTGAAAGGCGGCAGCTGGAGCGCCGAGGAAGAGGAAGCGTTCAAGGCGCCGATCCGCAAACAGTACGAAGACCAGGGCAATCCCTACTACGCCACCGCGCGGCTGTGGGACGACGGCATCATCGATCCCAAGGACACGCGCATGGTGCTCGGCCTGGGGCTGTCGGCGGCGATGAACGCGCCGATCGAAAAAACCGACTACGGCGTGTTCAGGATGTAATGATGAGCCAGACATTGATCGAAATCGACGGCGCCATCGGCATCGTCACCCTGAACAACCCGGACCGGCACAATGCCTTCGACGACCTGCTGATTTCGCAGCTGACCAACATTTTCAAGTCACTCGACGCCAATGACGCGGTGCGCGTCGTCATTCTGTCCGCGGTCGGCAAGTCGTTCTCCGCCGGTGCCGACCTGAACTGGATGAAACGCATGGCCGGCTATTCGCAGGACGAGAATTTTCGCGACGCGATGGGACTGGCCGAGCTGATGCGCACGCTGCAGGGCATGACCAAGCCGACCATTGCCCGGGTGCAGGGCGCCGCTTACGGCGGCGGCGTCGGCCTGGTGGCGTGCTGCGACATGGCGGTCGGCACCCAGTCAGCGACCTTCAGTCTGTCCGAAGCCAGGATCGGCCTGATTCCGGCAGTGATTTCTCCCTACGTCATGGCTGCCATCGGCGAGCGCGCGGCGCACCGCTATTTCCTCACCGCCGAGCGGTTCGATGCCAGCGAGGCCTATCGCCTCGGCCTGCTGCACGAACTGGCGCAGACCGAGGAGGAGATGGACGACCGGATCAACGAGCTGGTGACCGCGCTGCTTGCCTGCAGCCCCAACGCGGTGCGCGAAGGCAAGAGCCTGATCGCCGCCGTGGCCAATCGCTCGATCGACGATCCGCTGGTGATGGACACCGCGCAGCGCATCGCGCGGGTGCGCGCCAGCGACGAGGGCCGCGAAGGCGTCGGTGCATTCCTTGAAAAGCGCAAGGCCCGCTGGGTCGTGGAGAGCTAGATGGACGCCAAACTGATCCTGCTGCCGCTGCCGGCGATGTTCCTGCTGGTATGCCTGGTGGCGACCACCATGCTGCGGCGGCGCATCACGTTCTACAAACAGAACCGGCTGCATCCGCAGAAGACGGCGACCTCGGCGCAAATGGCGGCGGCGATGCCCGACTCGCGCGCGCCGGACAATTTCCGCAACCTGTTCGAAGTGCCGGTGATGTTCTATGTCGCCTGCCTCACCATCTTCGCCACCAGCCTGGTCTGCCTGCCGCACCTGGTCTTTGCCTGGGTGTTCGTTCTCGCGCGCTATGCACACAGCTACATCCATTGCACCAGCAACCACGTCATGCGGCGTTTCTACGCCTTCCTGACCAGTTGCCTGTCGCTGGTCTGCATGTGGCTGCTGCTCGCTTACCAGTTGCTGTTCGTCGCTTAGGGCGCATTCATGTTCAATAAAATTCTCATTGCCAATCGTGGCGACAACAAGGCGCAACGCGCCGCCGTTGCGGCGAAGGCTAACCGCGCGCAGCGCGCGTTAAGCTCGCGTCAGCGAGCGGCCGAAGTCACATTGCCTGCACTGACTGAAATCCATGTTCAATAAAATTCTCATTGCCAATCGTGGCGACAACAAGGCGCAACGCGCCGCCGTTGCGGCGAAGGCTAACCGCGCGCAGCGCGCGTTAAGCTCGCGTCAGCGAGCGGCCGAAGTCACATTGCCTGCACTGACTGAAATCCATGTTCAATAAAATTCTCATTGCCAATCGTGGCGACAACAAGGCGCAACGCGCC
>CAYQKN010000296.1:0-1914 GCA_964417885.1 uncultured Burkholderiales bacterium
CCACCACCCGCGCCGGCATGCTGACCAATCCGCTGCGTGACCGCTTTGGCATCGTGGCGCGGCTGGAGTTCTACACGCCGGAAGAATTGAAGCTGATCGTTTCGCGTGCGGCCAGCCTGCTCAATGTGCGGGTGGACGAACACGGCGCGCGGGAGATCGCCCAGCGCTCGCGCGGCACCCCGCGCATCGCCAACCGCCTGCTGCGGCGGGTGCGCGATTTCGCCGAGGTGCGCGGCAACGGCCAGGTCGACCAGGCCACCGCCGATGCGGCGCTGATCATGCTCGATGTCGACCGCATCGGACTGGACATGATGGACCGCAAGATGCTGCTGGCGATCATCGAGAAATTCGCCGGCGGCCCGGTCGGGGTGGAGAACCTGGCCGCCGCGCTGAGCGAGGAACGCGACACGATTGAGGACGTGCTGGAGCCGTACCTGATCCAGCAGGGCTACCTGCAACGCACTGCGCGCGGCCGCATGGCCACCCAGCTCGCGTACCAGCATTTCGGCATTGCCGCCCCGGCCGCCGCCGCGGCGCCGGAACTTTTCTGATGGCCAAGCTCTCTCTGAGGAATGCCCAGCAATCACCGCTGTTCACCTTCGATTTCCCGTTGCGCGTCTATTTCGAGGACACCGATGCCGGCGGCGTGGTCTATCACGCCCAGTACATCAAGTTCCTCGAGCGGGCGCGCACCGAATGGCTGCGCTACCTCGGTTTCACCAACAGCGATCTCGAGCGGCGGCACAAGATGCTGTTCATCGTCAGCGAGGTCGCGGCCGAATTCGTCAAGCCGGCGCGCCTCGATGACTCGATCAACATCAGCGTGGCGATCGAGGCACTGGGACGGGTGCGCTGCACCTTCCACCAGGAGATCAGCCGCGGCGAGGAATTGCTGGTGAAAGCACGGGTGGTGGTGGCGAGCGTGTCGGCAGACGCGTTCAAGCCGATCGAGATTCCACCCGACGTACGCAAGAAAATGGAGGCAACAATTTGAATCTTTCCAGTGATATCGCCATCCTGCAGCTGATCATGCAGGCGTCCATCGTGGTCAAGATCGTGATGGGAATCCTGGTGCTGGCCTCGCTGCTGTCGTGGTGGTACATCTTCGTCAAGATGTTTGCCGTGCGTCGCGCCAAGGTCCAGGCCGACGAATTCGAACGCGAATTCTGGAGCGGCTCCGACCTGGTCGGCCTCTACCAGCGCGCCAATTCCGGCCAATACGAACCGGCCGGCATGGAGCGGATATTCGAGGCCGGATTCAAGGAATACCTGAAGCTGAAGAGCCGTGCCGGCGCCGACATCGGCGCGCTGATGAGTGGCACCGGTCGCGCCATGAAGGCCACGTTCCAGCGTGAGCTGGATTACCTCGAGGCGCACCTGTCGTTCCTCGCCACGGTCGGTTCGGTCAGCCCGTACATCGGCCTGCTCGGCACGGTATGGGGCATCATGAACGCGTTTCGCGGCCTGTCGAATGTGGCGCAGGCCACGCTGGCGCAGGTGGCGCCGGGCATCGCCGAGGCACTGATCGCCACCGCCATCGGCCTGTTCGCCGCCATTCCGGCGGTCATTGCCTACAACCGCTACACCGCCGAGATCGACCGGCTGGCGAACCGCTACGAAAGTTTCATGGAAGAGTTCACCAACATCCTGCAGCGGCAGGCAACGCACTGATGGCGCTGGCCGTGAACCTGCCAGGGTCCGTATCGCGCTTGTGCTGTGCGCCGCCCGCGACGGCTTTTGTAGCAAAACTCAAGCACTGGCGCGGCGTTCCGGGCATTTTTGGCCTGCGAGCCGCGCCAGTGTTGCATCTGCGTGTCGGACTGCAATGAGAAGGCCGCGCAAATCGATGGCCGAGATCAACGTCGTGCCGTACATCGACGTGATGCTGGTGCTGCTGATCATCTTCATGGTGAC
>CAYQKN010000297.1:0-1903 GCA_964417885.1 uncultured Burkholderiales bacterium
CAACGGCTGCCGACGGTCGCCTGTGCCGCCAGCGAAATCGCGCAGTGGAATGGCAGCGCGTGGGCGTGCGGAACGGGTGCGATCGGTCCGGCCGGTCCGGCTGGGCCACCCGGGCCGAATGAGGTCATCGGCAATCTGACGTTGCTCAATTCCACGCCCAGTGCCGGCAATGTCTACAAAGAAGGCACGCTATTTCTTCACAATGCCGGTTTCGACAGCGTCTTCCTTGGTTCCGGCGCAGGCAACCTGACCTTTACCGGCGGCAGCAACACCGGCGTCGGCGGCAGCGCGCTGGGTCTGCTGGCCGAGGGGCCGCTCGATGCCGCACTTGGCACCGCAGCGCTTTACCGCAACAGCACTGGCGGCTTCAATACCGGCATCGGCGCCGCGGCACTGGTGCAAAACACGCAGGGCAGCAGCAACACCGCTGTCGGCTACAACACGCTTTCCGCGTCGGTCTCCTCAAGCAACAACATCGCCATCGGTAGCGGCGCCGGCTCGAACATTGGGGGCGGCGGCGATAACATCCTCATCGGTAACCCCGGCGACCCAATGGACGCGAACACTCTCCGCCTCGGGCTCGCGCCGAATCTCACGCGCACCTTTATTGCCGGCATCCGCGGCGTTTCGCCCGCGCTCGGTAATACGCTGCCCGTGGTGATCGACAGCAACGGTCAGCTGGGAACAGGCGCCGTGGTGGCCAGTGGTGTCACCAGCGTTGCCACTGGTGCGGGCCTGACCGGTGGGCCGATCACCTCCAGCGGAACCATCGGCCTTGCGAACACGCAGCTGCTGCCGGTCGCGGCGTGTGCCAGCAACGATGTGGTGAAGTGGAATGGCAGCGCGTGGGTGTGTGCAGCCGATAACGACACCGCGACGGTGGCGGTCACCAGCGTCGCCACCGGCGCGGGTCTGACCGGCGGGCCGATCACTTCCAGCGGAACCATCGGCCTAGCAAACACCCAACTGCTGCCCACGGTCGCCTGCGGTAACAACCAGGTAGTGAAATGGAACGGCAGCGCGTGGGCGTGTGGCGCGGACAACGACACCAATTCCGGTGGAACCGTGACCAGCATCACGGCCGGCGGCGGGCTGACCGGGGGCACCATTACTGGTGCCGGTACCATCGCGGTCGACCCCACATCTGCCGTGCTCACTAACAACTACTTCAAGCTTGGCGGCAACAATAGTTTCGGAATCACGGGTGCGGTTCTTGGCAGCACCAATAATGAGCCCGTGCAGATCATAGTGAACGGCACCCGGTTAGCGCGATTCGACTATGCATTAGATGGCGCGAATATTATGCTTGGCAGCCAGGAAAACAACGCGGGCGGCGGCAGTTCGACCATTCGTGCAGCGACAGTGGGCGGTGGCGGTATAACGGCGTTTCCAAATCTTGCGCTGGCGTCCTACGCCACCGTAGCCGGTGGGGTCAACAACAAAGCGCAAGCAGAGGCCGGCACGGTCGGCGGTGGCAATAACAATACGGCGAGTGGAACCAATTCGACGGTGCCGGGGGGAACTCTCAACTTGGCGTCTGGCGTGGGGAGCTTCGCTGCTGGCACTAGAGCATGGACCCAGAACCAGACCGGTACGGTACATGACGGCGCGTTTGTATGGTCGGACGCCAGCGGTTCGCTCTTCACTTCCCACGGGGCCAATACGTTCTCCGCAAAAGCCACTGGCGGCATGCGTTTCGTCACTCAAACCGGATTCAATGGTCCATTCAATGTGGATACGCGATTTATGCGTCTCAACCCCAACGCAGAACTTGAATTCGGCGACGTCACCCGCCAGATGCTAAAGCTTTATGGGGCAGGGAACTACGGCGTCGGCGTGCAAAGTGGGACCCTGTACCAACGCACCGACAACCACTTTGCCTGGTACGTCGGCGGAACGCACA
>CAYQKN010000298.1:0-1883 GCA_964417885.1 uncultured Burkholderiales bacterium
CGCCATCCGGCCCAGCGACGGGCAGGTGCTGTTCGAAGGGCGGGACATGACCGGCCAGCGGCCGGACAAGATGCTCGCCGCCGGCCTGGCGCGTTCGTTCCAGATCACCAACCTGTTCTTCGAACTGCCGGTGCGCGAGAACCTGCGCCTAGCCGCGCAGTTCGTCGAGAACGGCCGTGGCCTGTTCCGCGGCGTCGCGGCAAGCCGCGCGGCGCTGGCGCGGGTGGACGAGCTGATCGAACGTTTTGCGCTGCAGGCGCGGGCCGACGAACTGGCGGGTTTCCTGTCGCATGGTGAACAGCGCCGGCTCGAGATTGCCGTGGCGCTGGCCGCTCGCCCGCGCCTGCTGCTGCTGGACGAACCGACCCAGGGCATGAGCCATGCAGACACCCAGGACACCGAGGCGCTGATCCGCAGCCTGGCCGCCGACGGCCTGAGCCTGCTGCTGGTGGAACACGATGTGGAACTGGTGATGAACCTGTCGGACCATGTGATCGTGATGCACCAGGGCGCCAAGCTGGCGGAGGGCCCGCCGCTGCAGGTGCGCTCCGACCCCGCGGTGCAGGCCGCCTACTTCGGCGATGCGCGCGAGGCCGCCCATGCTTGAACTGAACGATGTGCACACGCATTACGGTCTGAGCCATGTACTGCAGGGTGTAAGCCTGCGCGTGGATGCCGGCGAAGTGGTGGGCCTGTTCGGCCGCAACGGCGTGGGCAAGACGACGGTGATGAAGACCATCGCCGGCTGGGTGGCACCGACGCAGGGCACGGTGCAGTTCGACGGCCAGCCGATCGGCGGCGTCGCGTCGGAACGCATCTGCCGCCAGGGCATCGGCTTCGTGCCCGAGGATCGGCGCATCTTCCCGGGCCTGACGGTCGAGGAAAACCTGGTGCTGGGCTTCATGCAGAGCCCCGGCCGCGGCCGTGCCGAAGACCGGCGCCAGCTCGACGCTATCTACACACGCTTCCCGCGCCTGGGCGAGCGCCGCCAGCAGATGGGCACCACGCTCTCGGGTGGCGAACAGCAGATGCTGGCGATGGCGCGCGTGCTGGTGGGCAGGCCACGCCTGCTGCTGATCGACGAGCCCACCGAAGGCCTGGCGCCGAAGATCGTCGACGAGATATTCACGCTGATGGACGGCCTGCGCCGCGACGGCATCCCGATCCTGTTGGTCGAACAGAACATGCACCGCGCCATCGGCCTGGTGCAGCGCTTCTACGTGCTCGAGCGCGGCGCGGTGGTGATGTCGGGCGATGGCACTAAGGCCGCCGATCGCGAGGCGTTGATGCGGCAACTGGCGGTCTGACGTGGCGGTAAACGACCGGCGTATTGCCTGGCTGCTGACTGCCGAAGCGTTCGAGTGCGGCAGTGCCGAGATAAAGGCGGGCCTGTCCGTGGCTGCGGAGGCAGGATTCCGCGTGGTGGCGATGAACCACTCGATGGCAAATGGCGAAATCAGACCGGAGATCGAGGCGGAAGCGATGCGGCTCGGTATGCAGTCCATCCTCGTCAACGATGCGGCGCACTGCCGTCTCGGTTCGAGACTGCGCGATGCGGAGCGCTGGTCGCTGGCGCAGGCTCTCTCGCGTGACGGTTTTGACGGGTTCATCCTGTGTGAAGTCTGCGATAGCCGTACCAGGGCTGAATCGCTGCTCGCGACGGCTCGTGTGCTGTTGCGGAATCTGGATCAACTCGACTGGGAGTCTTGCCACTAGGATCGAACCGAGTCATTTGTTGAACGGGAGGTCGGAGCTCAGGCGAAGCTCGTTGCCCATGTTGTCGCCCTTACCCCCGTCAGCGGCGGGCCACGGCGTCGAAGTGTTCGGCGGGCTTGAGGCGCAGCAGATGCAGGGCACCCTCGATCGTTCGTAAACTTAGGGGT
>CAYQKN010000299.1:0-1863 GCA_964417885.1 uncultured Burkholderiales bacterium
AAACGGCCAAGGGTGAGGTGGCGTTCAATATCCTGGTTGGCGGCGGCCTCGGCCGTACCCCCATCCTCGGCCACGTGGTGCGCGAACAGCTGCCGCGCCGCCACCTGTTCACCTATCTGGACGCCATCCTTCGCGTCTACAACCGCTACGGCCGTCGCGACAACATGTACAAGGCGCGCATCAAGATCCTGGTCAAGGAACTGGGGCTGGATAATTTCCGCGCCGAGGTCGATGCCGAGTGGGCGCACCTGAAGGATGGCCCTTCCACGCTGACGCAGGACGAGATCGACCGCGTCGCCAGTCATTTCATTGACCCGTCCTACGAGAAGCTTCCGGCCGTCAATGCCGAATACGAGAAGCACCTGCTGGACAGCAAGGCCTTCGCCCGCTGGGTGTCGCGCAACGTGTTCAGTCACAAGCAACCCGGCTATGCCGCCGTCACGCTGTCGCTGAAGAAAACCGGCATCGCCCCCGGCGACGCCACCGACGCGCAGCTTGATGCCGTCGCCGACCTGGCCGACCGCTACAGCTTTGGCGAGATCCGCGTTTCGCACGAACAGAACCTGATCCTGGCCGACGTAAAGCTGTCCGACCTGTACCCGGTCTGGCAGGATGCCAAGCGCATCGGCTTCGCCACACCCAACATCGGCCTGCTGACCGACATCATCGCCTGCCCCGGCGGCGACTTCTGCTCGCTGGCCAACGCCAAGTCGATTCCCGTTGCCGAGGCCATCCAGCGCCGGTTTGACGACCTCGACTACCTGTTCGACATCGGCGAGCTGGCGATCAACATTTCCGGCTGCATGAACGCCTGCGGCCATCATCATGTCGGCCACATCGGCATCCTCGGCGTCGACAAGCACGGCGCGGAGTTCTACCAGGTCACCATCGGCGGCTCGCAGGGGCTGGGCGCCGCGCTGGGCAAGGTCATCGGCCCGTCGTTTGCACAGGACGAGATGGCCGACGTGGTCGAAAAGCTCATCACCACGTACGTGACCTTGCGCCACGAGGACGAGCTGTTTCTCGACACCGTCAAACGCGTTGGCATCGACCCCTTCAAGGCCGCGGTGTACGAAGGCCGCACGCGCCACGCCGCCGTGGAGACCGAAAATGTCTGATGTGCGCACCATCATCCGCGACCGCGCCGTGGTCGCCGACGAGTGGCAACTGCTGCCGGCCACGGCCGACGGTGCCGCCGCCCACCTGCCCGATGGCAAGCTGATCGTCCCGCTCAACGTGTGGCTGGCGCAGGCCGACGCCATCGCCGAGCGCAACCAGCCGTTCGGTGTCTGGCTGGACAGCAACCAGGACCCGGCAGACATCGCCGAGGCCGTGAACACGTTTACCGTCATCGCGGTGAACTTCCCCAAATTCGCCGATGGCCGCGGCTATTCGATCGCCGCCCTGCTGCGCTCGCGCTACGGCTACCGGGGCGAGTTGCGCGCCGTCGGCGACGTGCTGCGCGACCAGTTGTTCTACCTGCAGCGCGTGGGATTCAACGCCTTTGCCGTGCGCGCCGACAAGGACATTCACGATGCGCTCACGGCCCTGGCGGATTTCTCCGAGGTGTACCAGGGTTCTGTCAACCAGCCGCTGCCGCTGTTCCGGCGCCGGTTCCTCAAACGCGTACCGGAAGCCGCCTGATGACGCCCGACCTGCCCCTTGACACCAAAGTTTCGCGGCTTCGCGAATTGCTCGGTCGCATCGAGCGGGATTTCGCGCCCGCCGCCTTTGCCAACAGCTTCGGTGCCGAAGACATGGTGCTCACCCACCTCATCGCCACCGACTTCAAGGACATCGAGATCTTTACGCTGGACACGCTGCGCTTGCCGAAAGAAACGCATGCCCTGATAGATCAGGCTC
>CAYQKN010000300.1:0-1832 GCA_964417885.1 uncultured Burkholderiales bacterium
GACGCGCTCGCCGCCGGGGTCGTAGTCGTAGGTAGCGAGGGTGTAGGCGACGCCTGCCCTGTCGAGGGCGAGGGTCGCGGGGGTGGCCTTCGACACAGTCAGACCGGTCCCGCGCCGGGGTAGGCCGGCAGGTCGTCGTCGATCGGCCACCAGTCGGCGGCCGAGGCGGTCTGGGCGTTCAGGCCGATCCGCAGGCCAGCGGTGTCGTCCAGGCCGCCGGCCCGCAGGCGCAGGGTCTGGGGCGCATCGTCGCGCTGGCTGAACACCGGGCCGCCGCAGACGCCGCAGAACACCCGCCGCTTGCCGGGAGAGGCGCGGTACTCACGCAGCGCGTCCTCGCCCTGGACCAGACGGAAGTCCGCCGCCGCCACCGGGATGTTTGCGCCGAACGGGCCGCCCTGGGCCTTGCGGCACTGGCCGCAATGACAGAGCTGGATCGGGGCCAGGTCGCCCGTCACCTCATAGCGCACGGCGCCGCAGAGACACCCGCCGGTCCGGGCCATGGGGCCTAGACCAGGCCCTTGCCGCTGTCGTCGATGATCGTGCCGAGGTCGCGGGTCTCGTCGGCCATGATCATCTCGTTGTGCGCCTTGCCGGACGGGATCATCGGGAAGCAGTTCTCTTCCTTGGTGACCCGGCAGTCGAAGATCACCGGCTTCTTCACGGCGATCATCTCGCGGATCTTGTCGTCCAGCTCGTCCGGCGTCTCGGCGCGGATGCCGACGCCGCCGAAGGCCTCGGCCATCTTCACGAAGTCGGGCAGGCTGGCCGAATAGGAGTGGCTGTAGCGCTCGCCGTGCAGCAGCTGCTGCCACTGGCGGACCATGCCCATCCACTCGTTGTTGAGGATGAAGATCTTGATCGGCAGGTCGTACTGAATGGCCGTGGCGATCTCCTGCATGGTCATCTGCACGCTGGCGTCGCCGGCGATGTCGATAACGAGCGCGTCGGGGTGCGCCATCTGCACCCCCACGGCGGCCGGCAGGCCGTAGCCCATGGTCCCCAGGCCGCCCGAGGTCATCCAGCGGTTGGGCTGCTCGAAGTGATAGTACTGGGCCGCCCACATCTGGTGCTGGCCGACCTCGGTGGTGATGTAGGTGTCGCGGTCCTTGGTCAGTTCGTACAGCCGCTCGACGGCGTACTGCGGCTTGATCAGCTTGCTATCCGGCGCATAGGCGAAGCCCTTGCGGCCGCGCCAGGCGTCGATCTCGCTCCACCAGGATTTCAGGGCGCCCTTGTCGGTGGCGAGGTTGCGGCTCTTCCAGACCGCGATCAGATCCTCCAGCACCGAGCCCGCGTCACCGACGATGCCGATGTCGGCCTTGACGTTCTTGGAGATCGAGGACGGGTCGATGTCGATATGGATCTTCTTGGAGCCCGGCGAAAAGGCGTCCAGCCGGCCGGTGACCCGGTCGTCGAAGCGGGCGCCGATGCAGACCATGACGTCGCAGCCGTGCATGGCGTGGTTGGCTTCGTAGGAGCCATGCATGCCCAGCATCCCAAGCCACTGGGGATCAGACGCCGGGAAGGCGCCCAGGCCCATCAGGGTGGAGGTCACCGGCGCGCCGGTCAGCTTGGCGAAGTCGCGCAGCAGCTGGGCGGCCTTGGGGCCGGCATTGATGACGCCGCCGCCGGTGTAGAGGATCGGCTTGCGCGCGCCCGCGATCAGGGCGGCGGCCTCGGCCACCTTGCCGGCGTCGCCCTTGGTGCGCGGGCTGTACTCGTGATTGTGCTTCACCGCCGTGGGGCCCTGGTAGGCGCCCTTGGAGAACTGCACGTCCTTGGGGATGTCGATCACCACCGGGCCGGGGCGGCCTGAGGTCGCGATGTGG
>CAYQKN010000301.1:0-1832 GCA_964417885.1 uncultured Burkholderiales bacterium
AAAAAGTAAATCCAACAAGTTTTCGCCTCCAAGTTAATAAGGCTTGGTCAAGCAAGTGGTTTTCCGAAAAAGACTTCGCGAAGAACCTGGCTAACGACATTGCTATTCGTCGTGTGATTGCCGAGCAACTCACTTTCCGTGCTGGTGTTGCTGCTGTCGACATCGAGCGCTCAACCGGTGCGGTTACAGTGACGATTCATTCATCAAAACCAGGCGTAGTAATTGGTCGTAGCGGTACTGGTATTGAGGCTCTTAAGAAAGCTTTGGTTAAGGTCGCCGGTTCAGCTATCAAGGTGAATATCGAAGAAGTAAAGCAGCCAGAGCTTCGTGCACAGCTGATCGCCGAGAACGTCGCGTCTCAGCTAGAACGTCGCATCGCCTTTAGGCGCGTCATTAAGATGACTGTTGATAGTGCTGTCAAAGCTGGCGCACTTGGTGCCAAAGTCCGAGTTGCTGGTCGCCTGAATGGTGCAGAAATGGCTCGTGCAGAGGTAGCTTCGCAGGGTAGTATTCCACTACATACTCTGCGCGCCAATATCGACTATGGTACTGCCGAAGCAAAGACTACGTATGGGATTATCGGCGTCAAAGTATGGGTTTATAAGAAATAAGGCTACGGGAAGAAGATTATGTTACTACCAAAAAAGACAAAATTCCGAAAAGCGTTCAAAGGCAAGAATGCAGGTATGGCCACTCGTGGTACCGAGATTAACTTCGGTCGGTACGGGCTACAGGCGGCTGCCAACGAACGCATTACTTCTCGTCAGATCGAGGCTGCTCGCCGTGCTATGACCCGCTACATCAAGCGTGGTGGTAAGATTTGGATTAGGATCTTCCCACATACACCAGTCACTAAGAAGCCGGCCGAAGTAAGAATGGGTAGCGGTAAGGGTGCTTTGAGTCACTACGTAGCCAAAGTTCAGGCAGGTCGTATCATGTTCGAAATGGATGGTGTGACGGAAGAAGTCGCCAAGGAAGCTATGCGACTTGCAGCCATGAAGATGCCAATGAAAACTAAGTTTGTCGTAAAGACTCAGCCAGGAGATAGTCATGAAGGTTAAGGAAATGCGCACTAAATCAGAAAAAGAATTATCAACTATGCTTGTCGAGCTGCGAACTAAGCTATCTCAGGCTCATATCGACATGCGTGTTAAAGAAACACCAAATGTAAAGCAGATAGCTGCAATCAAGCGAGATATTGCCAGGGTCCTAACTCTGCAGCGTCAAACCCAGCTTGCTACTACTGTGCAGGCGGCTCAACCTAAGGAAACGGAGAACACCAATGAGTAGATCACTGACAGGAAAGGTCGTGTCGGACAAGATGGACAAGACGGTTGTTGTAGCCGTGGAGCGCCTCAAGACACACCCACTCTATAAGAAACAATACAAAACAACTGCAAAGTTCAAGGCTCATGATGAGAAGAATGAATACAAGGTAGGCGACGTTGTTGAGATTACCGAGTCTCGACCAATCAGCAAACAGAAGAAATTCGTTGTAGAGAAGAAGCTTGGCCAAGTAATTATAAAGGGAGCAAAGTAGTGATTCAGCCACAAACCAGACTCAAGATTGCCGATAACACTGGCGCCAAGCAGATTATGTGCATCAAAGTACTTGGTGGTTCACGTCGTCGCTATGCTCGCGTTGGTGATATTATTGTCGCTAGTGTTAAGACTGCCACGCCAAACGGTACGGTCAAGAAAAAGGAAGTTATTCGAGCCGTAGTAGTTCGTACTGCTAAAGAAACCTTGCGGCCAGATGGTTCATCGATTCGTTTCGATGAGAATGCAGCGGTAGTAATTGACAAAGCTGGTGTACCACGAGGTACTCGTAT
>CAYQKN010000302.1:0-1806 GCA_964417885.1 uncultured Burkholderiales bacterium
ACGTCAGCCAGCCGGCCATTGGACAGCAGGTGGGCGATGGCCCAGAACTTCACCGCCAGCGTCATCGGGTGCTTGAGCCGGGCCTTGATCGCGGTGCCGGGGACGTAGGCCGCGGCCAGCAGGATGAAGGCCGGCAGCGTCAGCAGCGAGGCGGCATGGCGGGTCCACATCGGCGGCATCCACAGGTCGACCGGCGCCTGCCGCGACAGGCCGTAGCCGTAGACAATCAGCACGAAGCCGGCGATGGCGCACAGCGAATAGATGCCCTTCCAGGCACCCGCGCCGAGGCCGGCGATACGCTGCGTGCGCCAGCCCTCGGCGAACACGCGCACCGAGTGCACGCTGAAAAAAATGACCAGACCTGCGAGGAGAAAAATCATGGGGGGCTTCCGGGCAATGACAAGGGTTCTATTCTGACATCAGGCGGCGGGTGCGGCAGTTGGCGCGCTGCCGCGCGAGCCGCGGATCAATGCCGCGGCCTTCTCGGCGATCATGATGGTCGGTGCGTTGGTGTTGCCGCCGATCAGCGTCGGCATGATCGAGGCATCGACCACTCGCAGCGCCTCGATGCCGTGCACGCGCAGTTCGGCATCGACCACCGCCAGGTCATCGTTGCCCATGCGGCAGCTGCCGACCGGGTGGTAGACCGTGTCGACCCGCTCGCGCAGCACGCGGCGGATGTCGTCGTCGGTTTCAATCCCGGCGGTGAACATTTCCTTGCTGGCATGCGCCGTCAGCGCCGGTGCCCGCAGCAGTTTGCGGGTGAGGCGGAAGGCCTGCACCATCTGCTCCAGGTCATCCTCGTGCTGCAGGAAGGCGGGGTCGATCAGCGGGGCGTCGGCGGCGCGCGCCGAGGCGAGGCGGATCGAGCCGCGGCTTTTCGGCCGCAGCAGGCAGACGTGGCACGAGAAGCCGTGGCGGTAATTGAGCTTGCGCGCATGATCCTCGACCAGGGCAACAACGAAGTGCAGCTGGATATCGGGCGTCGGCGATGCCGGCGACAGCTTCAGGAATCCGCCGCACTCGGCGAAATTGGTGGTGAGCATGCCGCGCCGTCGCCAGCCGTAGCGCCACATTTCCCGCAGCATGCGCAGCATGCCGGCCGGGGTGAAGCCGATCAGCTCGGTGCTCGGCGAAGCAAAACCGAAAATGAAATCGGGGTGATCCTGCAAATTCAGGCCGACGCCCGGCAGGTGATGCACCAGCTCGATGCCGTGCTGCCGCAACTGCGCCGCATCGCCAATGCCCGACAGCATCAGCAGTTGCGGCGAATTGATCGCGCCGCCGCAGACGATGACCTCGCGCGTGGCGGTGAAATGGATCAGCTCGCCGCGGTAGCGCACCGCCGCACCGGTGGCGCGCCGGCCGTCGAACAGGATGCGCTCGGCGGTGGCGCCGGTGATCACTTCCAGGTTCAACCGGCGCCTCGTGTCAGACAGCAGCGGATGCAGGTATGCACGCGCCGCGCTGCAGCGTTCACCGTTGATCTGCGTGACCTGATAGATCCCCAGGCCCTCCTGCTCGGCGCCGTTGAAGTCAGCGTTGAGCGGGAACCCGGCCTGCCGCACGGCATCGAGAAAGTGCTGCTGGAACGGATTGCCGCTGCGCAGGTCGGCCACGTTCAGCGGCCCGCCGCGGCCGTGGTAGTCGTCGCACAACCGCTCGTTGTTTTCCGCACGCTTGAAAAACGGCAGCACCTCGTCGTATGACCAGCCGGGGTTGCCCAGTGCCGCCCACTGCTCGTAGTCGGCCCCGTGGCCACGGACATAGACCATGGCATTGATGGCCGACGCGTCTCCCCGCCCG
>CAYQKN010000303.1:0-1793 GCA_964417885.1 uncultured Burkholderiales bacterium
TCCATCACCTTTCGCGGTCAGCAACCCGGGCCGAAGCTCATCGTCTCCGGCGCGGTGCACGGCAATGAAACCTGCGGCACCCAGGCGATCCGCCGCGTGCTGCAGGACATCGAACAGGGCCGGCTGGCCATCACCGGCGGCTTGGTGACGTTTGTGCCCGTCACCAATCCGCTGGCCTATGCGCGCGGTGAGCGCGCGGGGGACCGCAACCTGAATCGCAATCTGGGGCCGATCGCCAACCCGGTCGACTTCGAGGACCGCATCGCCAACTGGCTGTGCCCGCTGCTGGCGCAACACGAGGTGCTGCTCGACCTGCACTCGACCCGCGCCGACAACCAGGCCTTCGCCATGCTGGGCCCGGTCAACAACGACGGCCCGCTGCAGCCGTTCCGCCACTTCGATGCCGAACGCGCGATGGCGCGGCACCTTGGCGTGCAGCGGTTTGTCGACGGCTGGCTGGATACCTATGCCCGAGGGGTCGAGCGGCGGCTGGCGCGTGCGAGCATCACCGGCCAGGCGGCGAACCCGCTCAACACCGATCCGCGTTACGGCGTCGGCACCACCGAATACATGCGCTCGGTCGGCGGCTACGCCATCACGCTGGAATGCGGCCAGCACGAGCATCCGTCCTCGCCCGAGGTCGGCTACCGCGCCATTCTCAACACGCTCGCATTCCTCGGCATCAGCAATGGCGCGCCGCCCCAGGAAGTGAAGCAATTCGAACAACTGCACATGTATGAGGTGCACGACCGCTGGCACGCCGACGACCAATTCAGTCGCGCGTGGGCCAGTTTTGACCGGCTGGTGAAGGGCGACCTGATCGGCACCCGCTACGACGGCACGCGGGTCGAGGCGGAAGCCGACGGCTTCATCATGTTTCCGGATGCAAAATCCGAGCCCGGCAATGAATGGTTTTATCTTGCGCGGGTGGAGCGCTGACGCCAGACTTGCCCGCGGCGGTTGGTTGGCGCCCTCGACACGAATCGAACGTGTGACCCTCCCCTTAGGAGGGGGATGCTCTATCCACTGAGCTACGAGGGCGGGTTTTGAGACTGAAGCTGCGGATTTTACGCGTAAAATTCAGTGATGCCTAACTCCCCGCGCAGTGACGGTGCGGAGGCCGCGCCACCGGCCGCAGCAACCCCCGCCCAGTCACTGGCCGCCCGCCTTCCCCTCAGCATCTATGTGATCGGCGCCGTCAGCCTGCTGAACGACATCGCTACCGAGATGGTGACGCCGCTGATCCCGATCCTGCTGGCCACCACGCTGGCCAGCGGTCCGCTGGTGCTGGGGCTGGTGGAAGGGCTGGCGAATGCGGTGGCGTGCGCGATGCAGCTGTGGGCGGGCCGATTTTCCGACGCGATGGGTGGCCGCCGCAAGCCGCTGGCGGTCAGCGGTTACCTGATATCCAACCTGATGCGGCCGCTGCTGGGGCTGGCGACGGTGTGGTGGCACGTGGTGGCGATCCGCTCGCTGGACCGGGTCGGCAAGGGCATGCGCAATGCGCCGCGCGATGCGCTGATCGTCGACCTGTCGCCGCCGGCGCGGCTGGCACAGGCGTTCGGCATCCATCGCGCCATGGACAACCTGGGCGCGGTCGGCGGCGCGCTGCTGGGCGCGCTGGTGATTGCGTTCTTTTCCTCCAACCTGAAGGACGTGCTGCTGGTGTCGGCCATCCCCGGCTTGCTGTGCGTGGCGCTGTTCGCCTGGGGCGTGCGCGAGCCGCGCAAGGCGCCGGTGGCGGTCGCGCTGCAGGTGTCATGGCGCTGGCGTGCGGTGCCGGCCGAGGCGCG
>CAYQKN010000304.1:0-1793 GCA_964417885.1 uncultured Burkholderiales bacterium
CTGTCAAACTGGAAGCGTACATCCTGCATTCCGTTCTTCATCACCTGGCGCCAGGTATTATAGTTGTTATAATACAACGGAAGAATTTCTTTCTCCAATATCTCGTAGAGTTTATTCAGGTCATACTGGTCCTGTTCATGGGTAGCCATACGGGCATAGTCTGCTTTCGGCACCACGAACCCGTTATGCCCGTGATTAATGAACTCCGGTATCCAGCCGTCATCGGTAGAAAAATTGATCGCACCATTCATCGCTGCGGTCATTCCACTGGTGCCTGAAGCTTCTCTCGGCACTCTTGGATTATTTAACCAGCAATCCGCAGCCTGCTTCAATCTTTTTGACAATGCCAGTTCATACCCTGTCAGCACCGCTACGTTCTTATATTTCTTACTGATATGCACCAGTTGGTTGAACTCACTGATGGCTGGATGATCTACCGGGTAAGGTTTTCCTGCCCAGATGATCTGCACCGGGTGCTTGGGATTGTTCAATAATTTTTCGAAACGTTCCTCATCGCTTGTCAGCATGCTGGCTCTTTTATACCCGGCAAAACGACGGGCCCAGACAATGGTGAACACATCGGGGTTAAATATCTTGCCGGTTTGATCAGCAACAATCTCAAAAGCCCTTTTCTTCAAATATTTTTTGCGGTCATCAATACCATAATCATCACCGGCTTCCATGAAGCGGTACAATTGTTTATCGGCCCAGTAACGCCAGTTCTGCGCATTGGTAATGGAAATGATCGGGCAGATATTTTCATAGCGTCCCCACATAGCTCTAGATACATGCCCATGCAGTTGCGACACCCCGTTGGCTAATTTGGCAAAGCGCAATGCCGCCAGTGAGTGATTAAACTGGTCATCCGGGTTACCAGTCAGTTTTTTTACCTGGTCAACCGAGAGACCGCAGAAGTAACTCATCTTATGGCAGAGATAGATATCATGCTTCTCATTCCCGGCTTCTTCCGGTGTATGCGTGGTGAACACCAGGCGTTTTCTTACTTCTTCAATATTGTTCTTATACTTATTATAGAGATAAAAAGCAGCGGATAAACCATGCGCCTCATTCAAATGATATAACTCAGGATTGAACCCGATCACATCCATCAGTTTGGCACCACCCACACCCAACAAAATAAACTGTGCCACTTTGGTAGCCGCATTCGCATCATACAAGCGATGGGTAATGGTTTGAGAAACATAATCGTTCTCGGGAACATCGGTAGATAATAAGAACAGCGGAGCCGTTTTAAAGGTCTCCGGGTTCAGGTAATAGACTTTTACCCAAACAGGATGTTCATGTACGTTTATCTGGAACTTGATGCCTGTATCTTCCAGGAAGCTGTAATATTTTTCATACCAGGTCACCTGTAAGGTCTGGTCCTGGTGGCGGGCCTGGTCATAATAGCCATATTTCCATAAAATACCGATACCCACCATGTTCTGGCGGAGTTCGTAAGCACTGCGAAGATGAGACCCTGCAAGAAAACCCAAACCACCACTGTATATCTTTAAGGGCTGGTGAGTGGCAAACTCCATTGAGAAATAAGCAACTTTCTTAGTATAAGCCTGGTCAACGGGGTACGGAACGGAATATTTAGTAAAACTCATATTGTGTCTTTTTTACACGAGGCTGCAATATAAAATTTAATTATGAATAGGAAACAGATTTAGGCCGAAAAGGAAATTATCCACAGTAATGAAATAGTTGAACAAATATCCCCGCAAACGTTAGCAAGGGAGAATTACTTTCTTTTGGTAAGTTTTGTTTTTACAGTTTTAGGCTTGACT
>CAYQKN010000305.1:0-1437 GCA_964417885.1 uncultured Burkholderiales bacterium
TGTAGAGGAAGAAGTTGACCGCCGCGTACACCCGGCGCGGCCCGCCCCAGACGCCGATGATCAGGAACATCGGGATCAGCATGGCTTCGAAGAACAGGTAGAACAGGATCGCGTCGGTGGCGGCAAAGACACCGTTGACCAGACCGGACATGATCAGGAACGCGGCGAGGTATTGCGAAACTTTTTCCTGGATCGATTCCCACGCGGCGATCACCACCAGCACCGTGGTGAAGCTGTTCAGCAGCACGAACAGCATCGAGATGCCGTCGACCCCCAGCGCGTAGTGGATGTTGAAGCGCGATACCCAGGCGGTGCGCTCGACGAACTGCATCGCCGCGGTCGCGTTGTCGAACGAGGTCCACAGCGGGATCGCCACCAGCAGGCCGGCGATGCTGCCGATCAGCGCCAGCCAGCGCGCCGAATTTTTCTGCCGGTCGCCATTCAGAAACAGCGTTAGAACGCCCGCCAGGATCGGGACCCAGATGGTCAGGCTTAAGGTGATTGAGCTGCTTTGCATGTTGTTTTAACTTGTCGCCGTAGTCAGATTGACGTGGTTCAGCCGAGCTTGATGTAGACCAGGGTCAGGAAAGCGAACACACCGATGATCATGGTGAAGGCATAGGTATACAGGTAGCCCGACTGTGCCTTGCGCGCGAACCCGGAGAACCAGCCGATCAGATTGGCGGTGCCGTTGACCATGATGCCGTCGATGATGGTGACATCGCCGAACTTCCACAGTCCCTGGCCGACCTTGCGCGCACCGCTGGCAAAGAACCAGTCGTTGAAACGGTCGAGGAAATATTTCTCCTCGAGGATTCTTACCGGCAGTGCGAAGGCGGCGCGGATCTTTGCCGGCACCTCGGGCTTCAGGATGTAGCAGTACCAGGCGGTGGCGGCGCCGGCCACGGCCAGCCAGAACGGCGGCGTCATCAGGCCATGCTTCACCATGCCCCAGGCGCCGTGGAAGCCCTGTTTCAGTTCCGCCATGGTCGCGGTGCTGGCGATGGCGCTGCCGAAATAGCCGCCGTACAGCATCGGTTCGATCGTCATCCAGCCGATCACCGCGGACGGGATCGCCAGCAGGATCAGCGGCAGCGTGACCACCCACGGCGACTCGTGCGGCTTCTGGCCCGGCGCCAGGCCGTGATGCGCGTGGTCGTCGTGCTTGGCGGCGGCGTGATCGTCATGGCCGTGTCCATGATCATGCGCATGCGCGGCTTCACCAAAACGCTCCTTGCCGTGGAAGGCGAAGAACACCAGCCGGAACGAATACAGCGCACCGATGAACACGCCGGCCAGCGCCGCGAAGTAGGCGATGCGGGCACCCGGGGTTTGCGAGGCGTGAATCGCCTCGATGATGGTGTCTTTGGAGAAGAAACCGGCAAACGGCGGGAAACCGGCATTGGCCAGCGCGCCAATCAGCACCGTGATGTAGGT
>CAYQKN010000305.1:1447-1755 GCA_964417885.1 uncultured Burkholderiales bacterium
GCCCGCACCCAGGAACAGCACCGCCTTGAAGAAGGCATGCGTCATCAGGTGGAAGATGCCGGCCGAGTAGGCGCCGGCACCGAGCGCCATGGTCATGTAGCCGAGCTGCGAAAGGGTGGAGTAGGCCACCACGCGCTTGATGTCGTATTGCACGATGGCGATCAGCGCCATGAAGAAGGCGGTGATCGCGCCGATGGCCAGCACGAACGACAGCGCGGTCTGCGACATCTCGAACAGCGGCGACAGGCGGCAGACCATGAAGACGCCGGCGGTGACCATGGTGGCGGCGTGGATCAGCGCGGAGATCG
>CAYQKN010000306.1:0-1750 GCA_964417885.1 uncultured Burkholderiales bacterium
ATGGCGCAGGTATCGGAGGCGCGGATGCCCAGCTTGTTCTCCGGCCGCTGCACGTTGAAACCGGCGGTGTCGGTCGGCACGATGAAAGCCGACAGGCCTTTCTTGCCGAGTTCCGGATCGGTAACGGCGAACACGATGGCCAGATGCGCGCGCTTGCCGTTGGTGATGAACTGCTTGGCGCCGTTCAGCACCCATTTTCCGTCGACCAGTTTCGCGCTGGTCTTGAGATTGTTGGCTTCCGAGCCGGCTTGCGGTTCGGTCAGGCAGAAGCAGCCGATTTTTTTGCCGGTGGCGAGGTCAGGCAAATAAGCGCGCTTTTGTGCTTCGCTGCCCCAGGCCAGGATCGGCCCGCAGCCGACGGAATTGTGCACGCTCATCAGCGTGGAGGTGGACGCATCGCCGGCGGCGATTTCCTCGATCGCCAGCGCGTAGGCGGTGTAGTCGGAAAAACTGCCGCCCCACTCATCGGGCACCACCATGCCGAGCAATCCCAGTTCGCCCATGTGCGCGACCACGGCATCGGGAATCCACTTGTCCTTTTCCCATTGCGCCGCATGGGGGGCGAGTTCGTTCTGCGCGAACTCGCGTGCCATGTCGCGGATCATGCGCTGTTCTTCGGTGTAGAAATCGTTGGTGGCTTTCATCAGCATTTCCCGCTCCGGCGCTGCGTGTGCAAGGCGTCGCGGCTAGTAGCCGGACTTGAGTTTGTCATCGGCCGTCCCGACCGCCTCTTCGCGTTTCTTCACCGCGGCTTCGGTGTCGGCCTTGGCCTTGTCCATCGCCTTGACCTGATCGCCGTAGACCGGATTCTCGCGCACCGTCTTGGCCGCGGCGTCCTTCTCGGCCTTGGCCTGTTCGGCGGTCTGCGGGGCTTCTTTCTTGCCGCAGGCGGTCAGCGCCATCGCCAGCGCGATCGTGATCCCTGCCACCAACGTTTTCTTTACCATGCCAGTTCCTCCCCGGTGTAGTTGAAGAATTTGCCGGTGTCCGCCGTGGTCGCCTTGGCGATCACCGTGCGCATGCCGCTGATGCTGGTCGGCGGATCGATGTCGGCGTCGCTGCCGCCCATGTCGGTCTTGACCCAGCCCGGATGCAGGGAAATGCAGGTGATGCCTTGCGGCGCCCATTCGATCGCGGCGGTTTTCACCACCGCGTTGAGTGCCGCCTTGCTGGCGCGGTAGGTCACGCGGGTGGCGGTGGTCTGCAGGCCGATGGAGCCCATGCGGCTGGAGATGAAAGCAAAGGTCCCCTTGGTCCGCACCAGGGCGGGGGCGACCAGCGGAATGGCGCGCAACGCGCCGAGCACGTTGGTGTGCATCACGGTATCGAACTCGGCCTTGCTGCAAGGCACGGCACCGGTGTTCTGCGGGCCGAGCACGCCGGCGTTGTAGATGCAAACGTCGATACTGGTGCCGCTGAGCGCCTTGCCGAGGTTGGCGAAACTGTTGGCGTCACGCACATCCAGCCGCAGCGCGGTGGCGCCGGCGCTGGTCAACAGCGCGTCCTGCTCCGGTGAGCGGCAGGTGCCGAGGGTCAGCCAGCCGTCGGCGCGATATTGCCGCACGAATTCAAGGCCCAGGCCGCGCGATGCGCCGATGATCAGGACTGACTTCATTGTGCCTCGTGAAAGAGTTGTGCTCGTGGAGAGGGTCCGCAGCCCAGCCTTGTGGGCGTCGGCGGGGAAATTCAATTTACAAACTCAAGCACTGGCGCGGCTTTCCGGCCATTTTTGCCCTGAAAGCCGCACCAG
>CAYQKN010000307.1:0-1735 GCA_964417885.1 uncultured Burkholderiales bacterium
TTTACTGGCTCGACCGAGGTCGGCCGCATCCTGATGCGCCAGAGCGCGGACACGATCAAGAAACTCTCGCTCGAACTCGGCGGCAACGCGCCTTTCCTGGTGTTCGATGACGCCGACCTCGATGCCGCGGCCGACGCGCTGATGATGTGCAAGTTTCGCAACGCCGGCCAGACCTGCGTCACCGCCAATCGCATCTACGTGCAGGCCGGCGTGTACGATGCCTTCGCCGAAAAATTCCGTTCGCGCCTGTCCACGCTCAAGGTCGGACGCGGCACCGATGCGGGTGTTAACGTCGGGCCACTGATCGACGAGCAGGGATTGTTCAAGGTGGAAAGCCACGTCAAGGATGCCGTGGCCAAGGGCGCCAAGGTGCTGGTTGGCGGTTATCGCAGTGCGCTGGGCGGGCGCTTCTTTGAGCCGACGCTGCTGACCGATGTGCCGATGTCGGCCAAGGTGTCGAAAGAGGAAACCTTTGGCCCGGTCGCGCCGTTGATCAAGTTCAACACCGAAGCGGAAGCCATCGCGCTGGCCAACGACAGCGAGTTCGGTCTGGCGTCCTATTTCTTCGCCCGCGATGTCGGCCGCGTGTTTCGCGTCGCCGAAGCGCTTGAATCCGGCATGGTGGCGGTCAACACCGGCATCCTGTCCAACGAGGTGGCGCCGTTTGGCGGTGTGAAGCAATCCGGCCTCGGCCGCGAGGGATCGAAGTACGGCATCGAGGATTACCTCGAGATCAAGTACCTGTGCCTGAACGTTTGAACCCGCCGCCGCGCGCGCACGCTCTGCGGATCGCCACGTCGGTCCTCGGCGGCGTGCTGCTGGCGCTTGCCACCCATGCCCGCGCGCAGCTGGCCACACCGCCGATGCCGGAGCGGCCGTCGGCGATCACGGCCAAGAAACTTGCGCTGGCAAAGCACGACATGGTGTCCAGCGCCCATCCGCTGGCGACGGCGGCCGGGCTGAAAATGCTCGCCCGGGGCGGCAGTGCGATCGACGCGGCCATCGCGGTGCAGATGGTGCTGGGGCTGGTCGAGCCGCACGCCTCCGGCATCGGCGGCGGCGCCTTCCTGTTGCATTACGATGCCGGCAAGCGCGCACTGGTGGCCTATGACGGCCGCGAGACCGCGCCGGCCGGTGTGACCCCCGATTTGTTCCTCGACAAATCCGGCAAGCCGATGCGATTTGCCGACGCCGTGGTGGGCGGGCGCTCGGTCGGCGTGCCGGGCGTGCTGCGGGCGCTCGAGATGGCGCACGCGCGCCACGGCAGGCTGGAATGGCGCACGCTGTTCGAGCCGGCGATCGAACTGGCGGAAAAGGGCTTCCCGCTGTCGCCGCGCCTCCACCTGCACCTGGCCAACGACAGCCTGCTGCGCAACCAGGCCGCCACCCGCGCCTACCTGTTCGAAGCCGACGGCGCCCCCAGGGCGCTCGGCAGCACGCTGCGCAATCCGTCATTCGCGGCAACGCTCAGGCGCATCGCCAGGGAAGGCGCCGACGCTTTCTATCGCGGCGACATCGCCCGCGACATGGTCGCCGCCGTGCGCGGTCACGCCACCAATCCCGGCCATCTCGGCGAAGATGACCTGCGAGATTACCGCGCCCGCAGCGTCGAGCCGGTGTGCGGGCCGTACCGCGGCTATCGCGTGTGCAGCATGCCGCCGCCGTCCTCCGGCGGCATCGCCATCCTGCAGATGCTGCGCATGCTGGAGCGCTTCGACATCGCCGCGCTGCGGCC
>CAYQKN010000308.1:0-1733 GCA_964417885.1 uncultured Burkholderiales bacterium
ACCGACCGCCTCGATCGCCTCATCGACATGGTGGGCGAGCTGGTCATTGCGCAATCGATGGTCTCGCAAGACCCGGTCCTGGTGATGCCCAAGCACGAGGAGTTCCGGAAGAAGGTGGCCCACGGCGCCAAGATCGTCCGCGAGCTGCAGGACCTCAGCATGAGCCTGCGCATGGTGCCACTGAAGTCGACGTTTCAGAAGCTCAACCGGGTGGTGCGCGACGTGGTGCAGCGCACCGAAAAGGACGTGCGCTTCTTCACCGACGGCGACGAGACGGAGATCGACCGCAACATGGTCGACGTGATCGCCGATCCGCTGGTGCACATGGTGCGCAACGCGGTGGACCACGGCGTCGAGAGCAAGGAACAACGCATCGCCGCCGGCAAGCCCGCGCAAGGCACGGTTCGCCTCTCGGCCTTCCACTCCGGGGGGCACCTGGTGCTCCGCCTCACCGACGACGGCAAGGGCATGGACCGCAAGGCCATCGCCGCCAAGGCCATCGAGCGCGGCATCATTCGCTCCGACGCCGCCATGACCGAGGACGAGGTGCTCAACCTCATCTTCGAGCCGGGCTTCTCCACCCGCGACACCGTCACCGACATCTCGGGCCGCGGCGTGGGCATGGACGTGGTGAAGCGGGGCGTCGAAGCCCTGAAGGGTCGCATCGAGACCACTACCGTGCTCGGCAAGGGGACCACATTCACCATCCACGTGCCGCTCACGTTGTCGATCACCGACGGCATGCTCGTTCGCGTCGGGCAGGAGCGCTTCATCCTGCCCACGGTGGCCATTCGCACCAGCTTCCGCCCCACCAAAGACATGCTGTCGAAGGTGGCCGGCCGCGGCGAGTTCGTGCGGGTGCGCGACGAGTTCGTATCGGTCTTCCGGCTGCACCACATCTTCGATATCGAAGGCGCCGAGCAAGACCCGACCAAGGCGCTGGTGGTGGTGGTGGACTACGGCGAAGGCCGCTCGGCCTTCCTGGTCGACGAGCTGCTCACCCAGCAGCAGGTCGTGAGCAAGGGTTTGGCGAGCTCCCTCTTGACGGTCCCCGGCGTCGCCGGCGGCGCAATCCTGGGAGACGGTCGGGTGGGACTGATTCTCGATCCCCCGGGTCTGGTCGCATTGGCGCACCAGACCAACGGGTGGGTCAACGCGGCGTGAAGGAGGATGGCATGGCGAGCAGCGAGCATGGCGCGACGGTAGGGGGAAAGTACCTGACCTTCGGCCTGGGGGAAGAAGAGTACGGCGTGCGCATCGAGAACGTGCACGAGATCATGGCGCTCATTCCGGTGACGCGGGTCCCGCGCACGCCGGACGTGGTGCTGGGCGTCATCAACCTGCGGGGCAAGATCGTCCCGGTGTTCGACATGCACCGCAAGTTCGGAATGCCCGCCACCGTGCCCACAAGGCACACGTGCATCATCGTGGTCAGCGTCGACAAGATGGAAGTCGGCATCGTGGTCGACCGCGTGCGCGAGGTGGTGAACATCAAGGCCGACCAGGTGGAGCCGCCGCCCTCGTTCGGCGCCGACGTGCCCACCGACCATCTCCTCGGTATCGCCACCTCCAGCGGCGGAGCGCGATTGCTCCTCGCCATCGAGAAGGTGCTCGCCACCAGCGAGGTCGTGTCGGTCACGTCGGCTGCCGAAGCCAGCAAATCGGCCGCATAAAGTTCGGGGAACGTTCAATCAACGTACGCGGGGAATCGAGGATCATCATGGCAACGAAGC
>CAYQKN010000309.1:0-1068 GCA_964417885.1 uncultured Burkholderiales bacterium
CGTCGGCGAACTGGAGACGCTCGTCCGCAACCGGGTGCCGATCGTGCAGACCCCGCCCCGAGGCGTGTGGGGCCGCACCGGCGCGCCGACGGTGACGACGTTCGCCTCGTGGGTCGCGGGAGGTACCCCACCGGTGCGTCCCGACGAGCTGCCCGGGCCGATGCCCCTCGACGAGGTCGTACGCCGCTACCTCGCCGCCTTCGGCCCGGCGTCGGTGAAGGACGTGCAGACGTGGAGCGGGCTGACCCGGCTCGCTCCCGTCGTGGCGGCCATGACCGACGAGCTCGTGCCGTTCGAGGACGAGGACGGTGTCGTGCTGCACGACCTGCCCGACGCGCCCCGCCCCGGGCCCGACGTCGACGCACCGGTGCGGCTCCTCGGCGAGTTCGACAACCTCATCCTGAGCCACGCCGACCGGCGCCGGGTCATCCCCGAGGAGCACCGCTCCCGGCTCGCCACCCTCAACGGGATGCAGCCCGCGACGGTGCTGGTCGACGGCGCCGTCGCCGGCACCTGGCGGATCGAGCGCGGCACACGACGGGCCGCCGTCGACGTCGAGCTGTGGGCGCCTCGCCCGTCAAAGGCCACCCGGGCCGGGATCGAGCGCGAGGGGGCCCGGCTGCTCGACCTGCTCGCACCCGAGGCGACCGGCCGCGACGTGCGCATCATGGCCCCATGACCTCGACCCGGGTCGTCGTGGGCGACATCACCCGCCTCGACGAGCAGGGCGTCGCGGCCGACGCCATCGTCAACGCCGCCAACGAGCGCCTGGCCGCGGGCAGCGGTGTGTGCGGTGCGATCTTCGCCGCGGCCGGCCATGTCGAACTCGCCGCCTGCGGGTCGACCGCCGGAAACGGCTCGGGCATCACCCTGCCGTCGATCTCCACCACCACGACCGAGGCGTCCACGACGACCACGGCCAAGGAGACCACGACCACCACGGAGAGGGCGTCGACCACCACGTCGTCGTCGCCGCCCACCACCCAGGCCGCCAGCACCACCCCCTCCCGCGGGGGCGGCTCCCCCCCCACCACCGCCGCGCCCACCCCCACGACCACCGCCGCCCCC
>CAYQKN010000309.1:1078-1733 GCA_964417885.1 uncultured Burkholderiales bacterium
TGCGAAATCTACTTGCGGCCAGTGTGCAACCGACATGCCGCCAGCACCCCCACCTCCGGCGGGGGCGGCACGACCACCACCACGGCCGCCCCCACCACCACCACCACCGCCGCGCCGACGACCACCACCACGGCACCCACGACGACCACCACCCGGGCCACCACCACGACGACGGCCAAGGAGACCACGACCACGACGGCAGCCGCCGGCACCACCGTGGCGCCCACGACCACCATCAACGGTGACAACGCCGGTAGTTCGACGTCGGGCGTCTCGCCCTGGATCTGGGTGCTGATCGCCGTCCTCGTGCTCGCCGCCATCCTCGTCGCCGTGCTCGCCGTGGTGCGGGGCAGGAAGAACGGCGCTGCCAAGTGGAACTGGGGCGCCCGCGACCTCGCCCGCCGATCCGGCGATGCCGCCCGCCGCCTCGAGCAGGCCGCCGCCAACCTGGGCTCGCCCACCGCCGACCGCCAGGTGTGGCTGGAGACCACCTCCGAGCTCGACACCCTCGCCACCTCGGCCGCGGCACTCGTGCCCGACGCCCCGAAGGTGCCCGGCGATCCGGAGGGCACCAGCAGCCTGGCCACCGGCATCGAGTCGCTCCGCTCGAACCTCACCGTGCTGCGCAGCGCGGCCACCGAGGCCGAGCGCACCC
>CAYQKN010000310.1:0-1472 GCA_964417885.1 uncultured Burkholderiales bacterium
GGCCTGCCTCTCGGCCTCACCGAGGCCACCTCGGCCCGGCTCACCGCGCTCACCGAGCGGCATGTTCGGGAGGAACTAGAGGCCGGCAAGGGGCGCCTGGCCACCGTGTCGGGCAGCAGTGCCGAGGTGCTCGGCCTGGCGAGTGCGCTGGGCGCCGCCGAGGACGAGTCCGCAGACCTGTTGCAGCAGAAGGGCGGCTTCATGGCCACGCTGCAGCGCTGGACCGGGGTGTCGGGCGTTGAACTGTCGGAACCTCGGCTCGCGGTCGCGCCGGCGCAAGAGGGCTTCGTTACCGCGCACCCCTTGGTGGTCGCAAGGCAACGCGACATCGAGGTGGCGCGTCAGGAGGTCGAGGTCGCGCGCCTCAACCGCAAGCCCAACTGGAGCTACGAGGTCTCGTACGGCCAGCGGGTGGGTCGGCCCGACCTGGTGTCGATCGGCGTCAGCATCCCGCTGCCGGTGGCGCCCGATGCGCGCCAGGACCGGGAGACCGCAGCCAAGCAGGCGCTGGTGGACAAGGCCGAGGCCGACGCCGAAGAGGCCCGGCGTGCCGCCGCAGGCGAGTACGCGGCGCTGGCGAACGACGCCCGACGCTTGCAGGAACGCATCGACCGCCTGCAGGCCGCGGTCGTCGAGCCGCTGAAGCAGCGCACCGCCGCCACGCTCGCGGCCTACCGCTCGAACCAGGCGAGCCTGGTGATGGTGTTCGAGGCACGCCATGCGGAGGTCGAGGCGCAGCGCAAGGTCCTGAACCTGCGACGCGATCTCGCCAAGGTCCAGGCCCAACTCAATTTCAAGCCGATTGCCCAGGGAGCCCTGCAATGAGCCGCGTCCAGCTTTCCATCTTGGCCGCGGCCGCGGCGCTACTGATCGGCGGCGGGGCGTTCTACCTCGGCCGTGCGACGTCGGGCTCGCAAGGCGGGACACAGACATCGGCGGCGGGCTCTTCGGCATCAGCCGCCGGCGAACGCAAGGTCCTCTACTGGCACGACCCGATGGTGCCGGGCCAGCGCTTCGACAAGCCGGGCAAGTCGCCGTTCATGGACATGCAACTGCAGCCGGTCTACGCCGACGAAGCGAGCGACTCGGGCGTCAAGGTCAGCCCGCAGGTGCAGCAGAACCTGGGCATCCGCACCGCCGTGGTGAAGAAGACGGAAGTCAGTTCGACCTTCGACGCGGTCGGCGCCGTGCAGTTCGACGAGCGCCTCAGCGTTGCCGTGCAGACCCGCACGGCAGGCTTTCTGGAGCAGCTCGCCGTTCGCGCACCCATGGAGCGAGTAGCCAAGGGGCAGGTGCTCGGCACGGTCTTCGCACCGGAGTGGCTCGGGCCCTTGAACGAGATCGTGGCGCTCCAGCGCGCCGGCGTATTCGGGGCCGGTGGTGTGCGAGAGGCCGGGGTAGTTGGCGATGTCCAGCGTGTCATTGACCTGGCCGCCAAAGCGCTCGGTGACGATGCCGGTGCGAATGCCCTT
>CAYQKN010000310.1:1482-1722 GCA_964417885.1 uncultured Burkholderiales bacterium
CGGCGGTGTCATCGCCGAGCTCGGCGTGCGTGAAGGCGTGGCGGTGTCGCCGGGCATGACGCTGTTCCGCATCGCCGGCCTCGAACGCGTCTGGGCCGTGGCCGAAGTACCTGAAGCGCAGGCCGTGCGGCTCACGCGTGGCCAGAAGGTGACGGCGGTGCTTCAGGCCGACGCCAGCCAGACGTTCACAGGCACGATGAAGGAGATCCTGCCCCAGGTGAGCGCGACCACCCGCACGCT
>CAYQKN010000311.1:0-1714 GCA_964417885.1 uncultured Burkholderiales bacterium
TGGAGCCGGTCGACCCGTCGCAGCCGGCGTGGCGCGATGTGCTGGTGGTGACGTTCCGGGCGCCATGACCCGGCGAATCCGCGCGTTTGGAGGGAACCCAATGATCAGCAAGACTCTGAAAGACGACCAGCGTGAACTGACGCTGCTGGTACGCTCGCGCTTTCCCGTGCTAATCGTCGAAACACCGGAAGAAGTTCGCTTCATGCGGCTGATCGAACAAGTCTGCAACCTGGAGGACCAGCCGCTGTTCGTCTGGAGCGTCGTAAACGGCATCAGGCGAGGCAACGGCACAGAGCCGGTAGCGGTCAGCAACGATCTGTCCGATGCCCTGAAGCACCTGCACCGGAGCTCGCAGAACGGTGTCTACGTGCTGCTGGACGCCCACCCCTATCTCGACAACCCGATCAACCAGCGGCTTGTTCGTGAGATCGCGATCGACTACCAGCGCGTTGCCCGCACGCTCGTGTTCGTTGGTTCCGATGCCAAGCTGCCGCCCGAGTTGCAGCGCATGAGTGCAACCTTTCGCCTGTCGCTGCCGGATGCAGCCGAGATTCGCAAGATCGTCAATGAAGAAGCCACTTACTGGACGCACAACAACGATGGCCAAAAACCGACCGGCGAACAGCTTGCGCTGGAAATGCTGTGCCAGCACCTGGTTGGCCTGACAAAGGACGACGCACGCCGGCTGGTGCGGCAATGCATGGAGGATGACGGCGCGATCGACATGGATGATGTCGCCCGGGTGATGCGTCACAAGCACGAGTCACTTGCAAGCGGCGGCGTGCTGACGCTGGTTACCGACATCGCACGACTGACCGACGTCGGTGGCCAGGCAAAGCTCAAGAAGTGGCTGGGCCAGCGGCGCGCCGCATTTGTCGGCGAGGCAACGACGGTAAAGCTGGATCCGCCGAAAGGCGTGCTGCTATTGGGCGTGCAGGGAGGCGGCAAGAGCCTGGCCGCGCGCGCAGTGGCAGGCAGTTGGGCGGTGCCGCTGCTGCGTCTGGACATCGGCGCGCTGTACAACAAGTTTCACGGTGAAACCGAGCGCAACCTTCGCGAGGCGCTGGAGACGGCGGCGGCAATGGCGCCAAGCATCTTGTGGCTGGATGAGATCGAAAAGGCGCTGGCCACCGGCAGCAGCGACACCGATGGCGGCGTGTCGAGGCGCGTACTGGGCACGCTGCTGACCTGGATGAGCGACCGGCGGCACCGCGTCTTCATGGTGGCGACTGCCAACGACATTTCGCGCCTCCCGCCGGAGTTGATGCGCAAGGGCCGGTTTGACGAAATATTTTTCGTTGACCTGCCGACGCCGGCAGTGCGGGAAGACATCTTTCGTATCCACCTCGCCAAGCGCGGTTTCGATGCGGCGGCTTTTAACCTGGCACAGCTGGCTGCGGCCACCGAAGGATTTGCCGGCGCCGAAATTGAACAGGTTATTGTCTCCGCCATGTATGAAGCCCACGATACCGGCGCCGCATTGTCCGCCGAACACCTGGTGAGTGAAGCCCACGCGACTCGCCCGCTGTCGGTCATCCGTGCCGAGGAAATTGACCAGCTGCGCATGTGGGCTGCCAACCGGACGGTGATGGCCGACTAGGCTTTGTCTTCGGCGAGTTGTCAAATCGCCCAGGCCGGGGAGCGCGCTACACTTCTTCTGCGTGCCGATGCCCTTCCTTCAGACGAGCAAATGCCAGCGCCGCCACCAGCACGC
>CAYQKN010000312.1:0-1705 GCA_964417885.1 uncultured Burkholderiales bacterium
TGCGCCGTGTAGGCGGCCAGGGCAACGCTGAAAACGACCGCCAGGCGGCGGGCGTTGAGCCAAAAATAAATGAAAAAGCTAACCGGCAGAAATGCGAGAAGGTACTCCGCGGAGTTGAACAGCATCGAGTGACTAGTTCTACTTTGTCGGATTAGAAAACCACTTTTTTCCGTAGCTATCTGATATAATGCAACACGTTGTTTATAAATGTGAATTACACGGAGTTGTCAATGGCCATGTCAACTCAAATACGCGGATAGCATTACTGCTATCGTCCGCTCCGCCCTGGAGCACCTTGAATCGCACTTCTCCGCGTACGTCCCCTGTTTTTCCAGCGCTACGCGCTCGGTCGACCAGGCGGCGATACGCTACGTCCGGGGTCTGTTTCAGTCGCGCAAGGCCAACATGGAGCAGATGGCCGAAGTCGTTGCGGACACCCATTACCAGCGCCTGCACCACATGCTGAGCGAATCCGCTTGGGATCGGTGCGCGGTCTATGAACGGTTGGTGATCGATGCCAACACGCATTTCGGCAGCCTCGGCCCGTGTGCCTTGGTCATCGACGAGAGCGGGTTTGCCAAGAAGGGCGAGATGTCCGCCGGTGTGGCCCGGCAATGGAACGGGCGGCTGGGCAAGACGGACAACAGCCAAGTCGGTGTCTTCGCCGCCATCACCTGCGAGAACGTGGCGGCACTGGTCGATGAAGAACTGTACCTGCCGGAACCATGGACACGCGATGAGGCCCGTTGCCGGCAAGCGGGCATTCCTGAGGACGCACGGGCTTTTCGGACCAAGGGAGAAATCGCCTTTGCGATGATCATGCGGGCTCGCCGGGCGGGGCTGCAATTTGCCTATAGCGTGTTTGACGGCGGCTACGGCCACCTGCCTTGGCTTTTGCGCGATCTTGACGACGCACGTGAAGTCTTCCTCGCCGAGGTGCATTCGAATCAAGCCATCTATCTCGAGGATCCGGCCCCGGCGATGCCCGGGCGCTGTCCCAGCAGGAAGGGCCGCCAGCCGACACGCCTGGTAACGCAAGCGAGCGCCGAAACGGTGACCGACTGGGCACAGCGGCAGCCGACATCGGCCTGGCGGCGATTGTCGGTACGTGACGGCGAGAAGGGCGCGGTCATGGCCGAGTACCTGAAGACCCGGGTGTTTGTCTGGGACGGGCGAGCCTCCCAGGCACGTCAATGGCATCTGCTGGTGCGCCGCGAGTTGGATGGATCGAAACTCAAGTTCTGTCTGTCCAACGCCAAAGCGAACGCCTCGTTGCGCCATCTGGCGATGATGCAGGCGGCCCGTCACTTCGTCGAACGGGCGTTTGAGGACGCCAAGAGCCAATGTGGCATGGCCGACTATCAGGTGCGTCTCTGGAACGGTTGGCATCACCACATGACCCTGGTGATGATCGCGTTGATGTTCTTGGCCAAGGAGCGACTGGCCAACCGGAAGACGGCGCAACTGTTGTCCTGCCGCGATGTGGTCGAGATGCTGCGTCATCGCCTACCTCGCAAGATCGACTCCGACGAAGATCTCGTCCAATCCATCATCGAACGCCACCAACGACGACGAAGTGCCATGGATTCTGCATACCGGCGTCAAGCTGAAATCCTTGGTCGATCAGGTTGAAATGCAAACTGACAAAGTAGAATTAGGTCTCTCATGTGCACAGATCCAAACTGGACTGCTTATCTTTCAGCAC
>CAYQKN010000313.1:0-1678 GCA_964417885.1 uncultured Burkholderiales bacterium
AGGCGCCGCTAGCGATCCTCGTACCAGTACTTTTGCGCGAAGTGTGCCCAGCGATTCTTGTCGATCAGCATCCAGAAGCCGATGCGCGGCATCACCGTCAGGTAATGCCAGTCGCCGTGCTTGTCGTACTTGCGGGTTGACGTGATGGCCAACACGCCCTTGGCGCGGACAAACGTTTGCCCGCGCGCGCGTCCCAGCCGTTTCAGGTCGACCAGCACCCGTACGTCCTCGGCGTACAGCATTTGCTCGTCGTAGCCGCCGATGGCCTCGAAATCCGCGCGGCGGCAGAACATCACGCCGGCGTCCATCCGCAGCAGCCGCACCAGCGGCACCGCGATCAGCCAGGTGAAGAAAATGCCCGGCGACCAGCGGTCCGGGTGCACGCCGGTCGAGCCCACCACCGCCCGGCCGGACCGCATCACCTCGTCGATGGCATTGAAGGTTTCCGGATGGATGCGCGAATCGGCATCGATGAAGCAGAGTATTTCGCCGCGGGCGATGGCCGCGCCGCCGTTGCGCGCGGCGGCGATGGCGCGTTTCTCGACCTGGGCGACCCGGCAGCCGCGCGCCATGGCGATCTCGGCGGTGGCGTCGGTCGAGGCATTGTTGCCGACCACCACCTCGATGGCGCCGGCGCCACCGCGGTAACGCGCGCGGGCCGCATCGACCGAATCGAGCAGCTGCGGCAGAAAGGCGGCTTCGTTATAGGCCGGGATCACCAGCGAGAAGCGCGGCGCGATCGGCAGCGCGGAGGTTGGCGCGTTCAAAGATGCAACGGGCCTTCCTGCATCGCCGCCACCTGCTCGCGCAGCTCCAGCACCCGGTCCTGCCAGTAGCGCTGCGAATTGAACCAGGGAAAGGCCAGCGGGAATGCCGGGTCGTCCCAGCGCTGCGCAAGCCACGCCGAGTAGTGGATCAGGCGCAGCGTGCGCAGGGCTTCCAGCAGGTGCAATTCACGCCGGTCGAAATCGGCGAATTCCTCGTAGCCCTCGAGCGCGTCGCGCAGCTGCCGGGTCATCTCCTCGCGGCTGCCCGACAGCAGCATCCACAGGTCCTGGATCGCCGGCCCCATGCGGCAATCGTCGAAATCGACAAAGTGCGGGCCGGCGTCGGTATAGAGCACGTTGCCGGCGTGGCAATCGCCGTGCAGGCGGATGTTGGTCACCGCGCCGGCGCGCTCGAAGCATTCGCGCACGCCCAGCAGCGCCTGGTCGATCACCGACAGCCACGTCTCCCGCAGGTCGGCGGGGATGAAATCATGCGTCAGCAGCCATTGCCGCGGCTGGTCGCCGAAGCCGGCGATATCGAGCAGCGGCCGGTGCACGAACGGCGCGATGGCGCCGACGGCGTGGATGCGCGCAAGGAACCGGCCCATCCATTCCAGAACGTCCGGGTTGTCCAGCTCCGGCGCGCGGCCGCCGCGCCGCGGCGTCAGGCTGAAGCGATAGCCGTCAAACTCGTGCAGTGTCCTGCCGCCGATGACCAGCGGCGCCACCACCGGGATCTCGCGTTCGGCCAGTTCCAGCGTGAAGGCGTGTTCCTCGATGATCTGCGCGTCGCTCCAGCGCCCGGGGCGGTAAAACTTGGCAATCAGCGGCGTGGCGTCCTCGATGCCGACCTGGTAGACGCGGTTCTCGTAACTGTTCAGCGCCAGCAGGCGGCCATCGGCCAGCAGGCC
>CAYQKN010000314.1:0-1675 GCA_964417885.1 uncultured Burkholderiales bacterium
GTCACCCTGATTGCGTTGAATGGGCTGGTCGGCTACCAGCTGGCGGTGGACAAATCCTTTGCCACCCTGCCGGTGACCACGCAGATCATCGGCTCGGCACTGTTCGCACTGCCGGCATCGAACCTGATGCAGCGCATCGGCCGGCGCGCGGGCTTCCTGGCGGGCACGCTGGCCGGCCTGATCGGCGGCGCCGTCGCCACCCTGGGCGTCTACCTGCAAAGCATGGCCATGCTCTGCCTCGGTACCTTCATCCTCGGCATCTACGGGGCCTTTGGCCAGTTCTATCGCTTCGCCGCCGCCGATGCGGCGGCGGCAAACTTCAAGGCCAAGGCGATCTCGCTGGTGGTTGCCGGCGGCCTGGTCGGCGGCATCGTCGGCCCCGCGTTGTCGAAGTGGACACGCCACCTGGCGCCGACCGAGTTCCTCGCGTCCTACGCCTCGCTGATGGTGTTCTGCCTGTTGACGGTGCTGATACTGAGCCTGCTGCGGATGCCCGAAATCAAGGCCGGCGTTGCCTCCGCGCCGCCACGGCCGCTGCGGACCATTGCCCTGCAGCCGGTGTTTGTGGTCGCGGTCATTTCGAGCGCCTTCGGTTACGGCATCATGAACCTGCTGATGACCGCCACGCCGCTGGCAATGGGACTTTGCGGCCACCCGTACGGTGACGCGGCAAACGTGATTTCGGCGCATGTCATCGCCATGTTCGCGCCGTCGTTTTTCACCGGCAGCCTGATCCAGCGCTTCGGTGTGCTCAGGATCATGCTGGCGGGCGCGGTGATCATGGGCGTGTGCCTCGCGGTCTCGCTGTCCGGCGTCAGCGTGGCGCACTTCTGGTGGTCGCTGGTGCTGCTGGGCCTGGGCTGGAATTTCATGTTCGTCGGCGGCTCGACACTGGTCACCGAATGCTACCTGCCGGCGGAAAAGGCCCGCGCGCAGGGGTTGCACGACCTGCTGGTGTTTTGCACCACGGCCACCTCCTCGTTTGCCTCCGGCCTGCTGCTGAAGGCCAACGGCTGGGAGATGCTGAACTACGCGGCAATGCCGTTCCTGCTGGCCGCGGCGGTGGCCACGTTCTGGCTGATCAACCAGCGCCGCACCCCGCGCGAGCAGTTGCCGGCCTAGGTGGCACCCGGCGGCGGCCGGCGCAGGCAAGCGCTATCTGCCGGGTATGCGCGCCAGCGAACGGAAGGGCGCGCCGATCCTGCATACCATGCTGTCACCAGCTTTCTGCGCCGTCGTGCGATTCCGCCGGACGGCATTCATCCATTCATCAAGAGGATTCTCCATGAAATATTCAATTCTGCTTTCCGCCGTGGCAATGGCACTGGGCGTCACCGCCTGCGAACGCCCGACCACGGTTGTTACCCCGCCGCCGACTGTGGTGACGGTACCGGGCCCGGCCGGCGCAACCGGTGCAACCGGTGCAACCGGCAATACCGGCAGCACCGGCAGCACGGGTTACACCGGAAATACCGGTGCAACCGGCAGCACCGGCGCGACGGGTACCACCGGCGACACCGGCGCCAAGGGCGACCCGGGCAAGAAGGGCAACGAAACCATCGTGGTGGTTCCGGTTCCTGTTCCCGCACCGCGCAACTGATCACCGGTCGATCGCCGCGAGGCGATGGACCAGCGCTTGCCACATGAAAAAACCCGCCGGTTCAGGCGGGTTTTT
>CAYQKN010000315.1:0-1669 GCA_964417885.1 uncultured Burkholderiales bacterium
CCACGCAAAAAACGCAGATCGCCATTTGGCGCGGCTTTCCGGGCGAAAACGGCCTGGAAGGCGCGCCGGTGCTGGAGTCTGGTATTCGGTGCGGCCGGCGGGGACTACGCCAGCAGGCTTGCCGGATCAATGGTTGAGCCCTGGATGGCGAATCGCTTGCTGCGAGAACTCTGACCCGCGACCAGCGCCACATTGCGCAGGGGCACATGGAAACACTGCGCGAGGAATTTCTGCAGGGCGTCATTGGCCGCGCCCTCCACGGGAGCCGCGGCGACGCGGATCTTGAGCGCCTCGCCGTGGAGGCCCTGGATTCCGGTCCGCTTGGCGCCCGGCGCCGCATGCACCGACACGATCAGTGAATCGCCGTCGCGGCGATACCAGCTCACAAGCGCCTGCCAACGACCGGCGGCTGGTGTCCGCTGCTAGCCGCCGCGCTTGGCCGGCGTCGGCACCTTGGTGCCGGCTGCAACCGGCGTCGGCGCAACGGTGCGGCCCATGCCGGGCGCAATCCCGAGCCAGTCCCACCGGCCCTGCGCGATGGCGTCGAGGATCACGGCGCGATTCTGCAGTGCGGCCGCGTAGACGTTCGGTGGCAACTCGTTGAACTGCATGTAGGTTTCCAGATTGTCATAGCCGCAGGCGCCGTTGTAGGCACAGCCATTGAGAACGCGATACGAGTCAGTGCCGCAATTGGCGCCGCGGTCGCAGGCCGCTAGTTGCCAGGCGGGAGCCCACTCCCGCGGCGTGAACGGGTCGCCGTTTGGTCCCACGCGCCGGTCTGCCAGCTGGGAGGTCCCCCACGACAGCAACTGGCCGGCGCGCTCTATGGCAAACGGGTCGCCCGAGGCCAGCGCGTCGCGAACCATCGACAGCTGGTCCTCCGACATGCGGCGTTCCTCGATGCCGCGTGCATTGCGTGCCTGCTCCCGGTACTGATCCGAGGCAACAGCAATCTTGGCGGCCGGATTGCCTTGCGCGGCGGCTTCGCGGTACAGCCTGGCGATTTCGGCGGCGGAAATATTGACGTTGCCGAAACCTTCACAGGACTCGGTAATGCGATTGAATGCCTCGACACGCTGGGCATTGCCGGGGTCATTTTCCTTGAGGCGGTTCTGGAAGCGCGCCTTTTCCGCCTCGCTCGGCCCGGTGGTTCCCTTGCCGCGGCCAATGCAGCGTTCCATTGCCAGCGCCGCAAAGAAACGGGTTTCGCCATCGGCGCCTTCCGGATTGGCCGCGTATCGATCGTAAAACGGTTTGAGCAGGCGGGCTTTCTCAAATTCCTGTGCCAGCAGACTCTTCAGCGGAACCACGGGCCTGGCAGCGGCAATGCGCACCGGCGTGGTTTTTTGCAGGTTTTCGAGCGGCAGCACACTTGCGGTGCCGGACACAACAGCCGCTGGTTTGCCGGTCCCGCTACGGGCAGCCGCCACCACATCGGCCTCGCTGGGCGGCCGCAAAAGGTACCAGCTGGTGCCGACCACCGCGCCCAGTACCGCCAAAATTGCCAGCAATGTCTTGTTCATTGGTAACGATCGAAAGTGTGTATGCAACATGTTATCGGAAACAATGCGCACAAATGAAAAACGGGGCGCACGGCCCCGTTTTTCCAGACATAAAGATGTAACTAATGGTGAAGGATCTTGGACAGGAAATCCTGCGTGCGTTGCTT
>CAYQKN010000316.1:0-1669 GCA_964417885.1 uncultured Burkholderiales bacterium
CCACGCAAAAAACGCAGATCGCCATTTGGCGCGGCTTTCCGGGCGAAAACGGCCTAGAAGGCGCGCCGGTGCTGGAGTCTGGTATTCGGTGCGGCCGGCGGGGACTACGACAGCACGCTCGCCGGGTCAATGATGGAGCCTTGAATGGCGAATCGCTTGCTGCGCGAACTCTGACCCGCGATCAGGACCACGTTTCGCAGGGGCACATCGAAACATTGCGCGAGGAATTTCTGCAGTGCGTCATTGGCCGCCCCGTCGACTGGGGCTGCAGCAATGCGGATCTTCAGCGCCTCGCCGTGGAGTCCCTGGATCCCGGTTCGCTTGGCACCCGGTGCCGCATGTACCGACACGATCAGTGTGTCGCCGTCGCGGCGATACCAGGTCACAAGCGCTCGCCAACGACCGACCGGTATATTCGGCTGCTAGCCGCCGCGCTTGGCCGGTGTCGGCACCTTGGTGCCGGCTGCAACCGGCGTCGGCGCAACGGTGCGGCCCATGCCGGGCGCAATGCCGAGCCAGTCCCATCGACCCTGGGCAATGGCGTCAAGGATCACGGCGCGGTTCTGCATGGCAGCGGCATAGACGTTCGGTGGCAATTCGTTGAACTGCATGTACGTTTCGAGATTGTCGTAGCCGCAGGCGCCGTTGTACGCACAGCCATTGAGAACCCGATACGAGTCCGTACCGCAGTTGGCGCCGCGGTCGCAGGCGGCCAGCTGCCATGCCGGTGCCCATTCGCGCGGCGTGAACGGGTCGCCATTTGGGCCCACGCGCCGGTCCGCCAGTTGGGAGGTCCCCCAGGACAGCAACTGGCCGGCGCGCTCAATGGCAAACGGGTCGCCCGATGCCAGCGCGTCGCGAACCATCGACAGCTGGTCCTCTGACATGCGGCGCTCTTCGATGCCGCGTGCATTGCGCGCCTGCTCCCGGTATTGGTCGGATGCGACGGCAATCTTGGCGGCCGGATTGCCCTGCGCAGCGGCTTCGCGATACAGCTTGGCGATCTCGGCGGCGGAAATATTGACGTTGCCGAATCCCTCGCAGGACTCGGTGATGCGATTGAACGCCTCGACACGCTGTGCATTGCCGGGGTCATTTTCCTTTAGACGATTCTGGAAGCGCGCCTTTTCCGCCTCGCTGGGACCGGTCGTTCCCTTGCCGCGGCCGATGCAGCGTTCCATTGCCAGCGCGGCAAAAAATCGGGTCTCGCCATCGGCGCCTTCCGGGTTGGCGGCGTATCGATCGTAAAACGGCTTGAGCAAACGGGCTTTCTCAAACTCCTGCGCCAGCAGACTCTTCAGCGGAACCACCGGCCTTGCGGCTGCAATGCGCACCGGCGTGCTCTTCTGCAGGGTTTCCAGCGGCAGCACGCTCGAGGTGCCGGTTGTCGCGGCCGCGGATTTGGTGGTTCCGCTGCGGGCGGCCGCCATCACATCCGCCTCGCTTGGCGGACGCAACAGGTACCAGCTGGTGCCGATCACCGCACCCAGCACGCCCAAAATTGCCAGCAATGTCTTGTTCATTAGCTGCGATCCAAAAGGTATAAGCGGCATGTTAGCGGAAACAACGCGCCCAAATGAAAAACGGGGCACACGGCCCCGCTTTTCCGGTACCAAAGATGTAACTAATGGTGAAGGATCTTGGACAGGAAATCCTGCGTGCGTTGCTT
>CAYQKN010000317.1:0-1666 GCA_964417885.1 uncultured Burkholderiales bacterium
TCAGGCGTGCAGGACGGCGCCGGACGCCGCCTGCGCCAGCGCCGTATCCAGCGTGTCGATGAATTCGCCAACCTTGATGGGTTTGGTGATGTAGCGGAAGAAACCCGCCTGCATGCCCTTCTTGATGTCGTGCGGCATGGCGTTGGCGCTGATGGCGATGACCGGAATGTGCGACGTCAGCGGATCGTTGAGCAGGATTTCAAGCGCATCGATGCCGCTGATGTCGGGCAGGTTGATGTCCATCAGGATCACGTCCGGCTGCCGCTCGCGCGCCAGTTCGACGCCGAGCATGCCGGTGACCGAGGAAATCAGTTCCAGGTCGGGGCGGCGCGCGATGATCTGGGCCACCAGCTTCAGGTTGGCCGGGTTGTCCTCCACGTACAGCACGGTGCGGCCGGGCGCGCCGTCGGCGGCGGCACGCGCCGGTGCGCGCGGCGCCTCCGGCTCGGTCGCAGCATCGCTTGCCGTGGCCGCGCGCAGGTCGAACCAGAACACGCTGCCCAGCCCGACCACGCTCTCGACGCCGATCACGCCGCCCATCAGTTCGATCAGCTGCTTCGCCACCACCAGGCCGATGCCGGTGCCTTCCTCGCCGCTGCCTTCCTGCCCCAGCCGGTTGAACGGCTGGAACAGCTGGGCCAGCTGCTCCGGCGGCAGGCCGGCGCCGGTATCCTGGATGCTGATCCGCACCCAGCCGGCGGCATGGCTGCCGACCTTGACGTCGACGGTGCCCTGCGCGCAGTTGTACTTGACCGCGTTGGACAGCAGGTTGATCAGCACCTGCTTCAGGCGGGTGCGGTCGGCCTGGACCAGGCACGGCTCGTCAAACACCGGAAACGACATCTGGATGCCGCGCTTTTGCGCCTGCACGTCCATCATGCCCTGGCATTCGTTCATCACTTCCTCGACCGACACCGACTCCTGCGACATCGACATCTTTCCCGACTCGATCCGCGCCAGGTCGAGGATTTCGTTGATCAGTTTCAGCAGGTGCCAGCCGGCCTGCAGGATCTGGCCGATGCTTTCCTGCTGGCCGGGGCTCGGCGCCGGGGTATCGGACTCCATCACCTGGGCGAAACCGAGGATGGCATTGAGCGGTGAGCGCAGCTCGTGGCTCATGCTCGACAGGAAATCCGACTTGGAGCGGTTGGCCTGTTCCGCCACCACCTTGGCACCCTGCAGCTCGATGTTTTTCTCCTGCAGCACCTGGTCCAGGCGCTTGCGTTCGGTGATGTCGCGCGCGGCGGCGAACATGCCCTGCAGCTTGCGGTCACGGTCGTAGAACGTGGTGGCGTTGTAGGAGACCACCGTTTCCCTGCCGTCGCGCGCCCGCGCCGTGAGCTCATAGTCAGAGACTTTCATCTGGCTCAGCACCCGCTTGATGCCGGCCTCGGCGCGCTCGGGATCGGTGAAATACTGCTTGAACGGCGCACCAATCAGTTCATCGCGGGTGCAGCCGGTCAGCGCCTCCATCTGCTTGTTGACGTCGGTGATGATGCCCTGCGGATCGGTGGTCATGATCGGGTCGCTGTTGGCCTCGATCAGCGAGCGGGTGTAGAACTGCTGGTCGCGCAGCCGCTGGTCGAGCTTCATGCGCTCCTCTTCCACCTGCTTGCGCGCGGTGTTGTCGGTGCCGATCAGCAGGTAGCCGATGATGGCGTCCTGC
>CAYQKN010000318.1:0-1653 GCA_964417885.1 uncultured Burkholderiales bacterium
CGTCAACCCGATCGACACCGCCATCTGGGGCTCGATTGCGCTGCTGGTGCAGTTGCTCGTATTCGTCATCGCCCGCATCGCGCTGCCGACCATTGCGGTGGATATCCCGGCGGGCAAGCAGTCGGCAGGCTTTTTCCTCGGCGCGATTTCGATTGCGGCGGGGATATTGAACGCGGCTTGCATGACCTACTAGTGGTCACGCGCGACCTGGAGCCGACCGGGTAAGCGATATGGGTTCGTTGCTGACAGCGATGCCGGATGCAGCGGGGGTCTTGCCCGCCCGGCGGTGACCGGTGACGCCGTCGGTCAGAAATATGGCCGGCCGATACTCCGGGTATCCAGGCGGCCGCCGGCGTTGGGCGCGTCACGGCAGAGATTTCCAGCGCGCGGGCGCATGCGCCCGCGCGCGAAACCCGGCTATCTGATTTCAACTTCTTGCGCCCAAACAGGCGGCGCATTGTGCGCGGCATGGCCAGCCTTGGCCCCAACAGTCTGAACTGTTATTACCGGCAACCCGCCTGTCCGCCGCATCCAATCCCGTCCCTGTCCGCGTATACCCCCCGCCACTGCACGCCGGCGCCCTGCGCCGCGCATTACCTTATTCATATAGAACAGGAAATCGCATGAATCTCCGCCTCAAGGCCAACCTGGTCCTGATCACCCTCTTCCTCATCTTTGCCGCCGGCGGCGGCTGGTACCTGAACCAGCTGCTGAAGAAGGAGAACAACGAGCATGTCGTCAAGCAGGCCACCATCCTGATGGAGAGCGCCTTGGCCGTGCGCAGCTACACGGTTGATCTGATCAAGCCGCAGCTGGACCCGATGCTCGACCAGAAATTCCTGCCGCAGACGGTGCCGGCTTTTGCCGCCACCGAGACTTTTGAGCGCTTCCGCAAGAAGTTCAACAACTTCAAATACAAGGAAGCGGTGCTGGACCCGACCAATCCGCGCGACCTCGCCGATGAACAGGAACGCGCCATCATCGGCCGCTTCGTCGATGACCCGTCACTGAAGGAAACGTCGGGCGAAATCTTCCGCAACCTGAGCCGCTTCTATTACGTGGCGAGGCCGATCCAGATCACCAATCCGGCCTGCCTCGCCTGCCACGACACGCCGGACCGGTCGCCGCCGACCATGCGCCAGATCTACGGCGACAAGGGCGGATATGGGTGGAAACACAACCAGATTGTCGGCGCCCAGATCATCGTGGTGCCGGCATTTGAACAGGATGCCGCCGCACGCGACATCCTGCTGACCATCGCCGGGCTGTTTGGTGTGGTGTTCCTGGTGGTGATGGTAGCGTTGAACCTGCTGCTTGCGCGCCGCAGCGAGTAGTCGCTTACATTTTGCGGTGGGGTGCATTCGCGCGCCCATCTCGAATCTCACCACCAGGGCGAACTCCAGCACTGGCGCGATTTTCCAGGCATTCTTAGCCTGAACGCCGCGCCAGTGCTGGAGTTTTCTCTTGCGAGCCCGGCAAATGGGCGCCTGCTGGCCACCTGCCGCGCTTTCCCGGGTATGCAGCAAGCTGCGGTAAGCACACCGCCTTATCCTTTTCGCCACGCCTTTGACCTGCCGCAAATCGAACGTTATATCGCCAAATATAATGACTTGTAAGTTATCTAGTCGTTCTATCCAGCGAAATCGCGGGAGG
>CAYQKN010000319.1:0-1643 GCA_964417885.1 uncultured Burkholderiales bacterium
AAAACGGCTGTGCGCAGGGTGCCAGTCCTTGGTACTGGCAGCCTTCGGTGCTGCACAGATGTGATCGATGCTCGCTGTTGCGGCGCGGCACGGGCAGGGCATTGGCGGCCTGAGCTGCGGCCATCATCAGCCAGGGATCGGACTTGTTCTGCAACAGCTGCTGCACTTCCTGTGCCAGCACAGGCGCAGGCATGGCCAGAGGCAGACCGGCCGCTTGTGTGGCTATTTGCGCGGGCGTCACCTGGGCGGAGGTCGCAGCGATGGGTTGCAGCTCCAGCCACAGCAAGGCGCTGGTGGCGAGTGGGGTGGCCGCCGCTGAAGATTGCGGCTGCAGCACCAGCGCCAATGGGCCGCTGCTCAACGCCCCCAGATCCACCACGGGCAAACGCAAGGCCGGCCCCTGCCCCTGAACAGCCTGGGTGGATGCCGCGCCCACAGCTTGCGCCCAGGCGGCAGGCACCTGCAATGTCAGGGAAAAGCCACGTTCACCCTGCGGCGTGACCAGCATGCCCTGTTGCACCAGCCAGTTCTGTAACTGAGGCAAACGTGGAGTGACAGCGGCAGCGGGCGTCGCAGTCGTGCCCTGCTGCGCCTGCTCCAGCGCCACGGCGGCCGTGGGCGACAGGGCTGCTGCCGTCTGCAAGGCCGAGCTGGGCGGCTGCGCGCCAGACACCGCGGCCTGCGCCAAGGCCTGCATCAGCGCCACCGATCCCTGCTGGCCCGCCAACAGCTGCAATGGCTGGGCCTGTCCCTGCAGGTTGACCTGCACCTGCGCCAGCAGGTTCTGCACAAACTGCTGCACGGCCGCTGGCAGACCCTGGCTGGGCCAGCTTGCCGCAGGCGCCCCGGGTTGGGCTTGCACCTGCAGGGCCAGCTGCGCAATCAGATGCTCAAAAGCCTGGAGCTTGAGGTTCTGCAAGGTTTGCGGCGACCACTGCACGATGCTGGTTGCCGGAGACGCCGCTTGAGCAGCCTGCTCCTGCTGGGCTGCGGGTACGCCTGCGGCACTGACTGCGGCCACATTGCCGGTCGACGCAGCCGCTTGCCCCGTGGGGATGGACACGGGCAGAACAGGGGCGATCGGTTGCAGGGGCGCAGTCATGCGGTCATCGGTGCTTGAGCATCAAAGCCAGAATCAGGCCATTGTGCCGCCCCGGCAGCGAACTATCAAAAAAAGAGCTGCCAGCGCTTGATGGGAAAGCGCCAGAGCCCTTTTTGACTAAGAATCCCTACCGAATCAGGCTTCTGCCGGATAGAACAGCTTGCGCGTCGGCGTGGACTGCACCGACTTGGCGATGGCGCCAATGTGATCGGGCGTGGTGCCGCAGCAGCCGCCCACGATATTGACCAGACCTTCGGCCGCGAACTCATGCACCAGACGGCTGGTGATCTCGGGCGTTTCGTCGAAACCCGTGTCGCTCATGGGATTGGGCAGGCCGGCATTGGGGTAGCAGCTGATGAAGGTGTCAGGTGCGGCCTTGACCAGCTCCTGCACATAGGGACGCATCAGGCTGGCCCCCAGGGCGCAGTTCAGGCCTATGGACAGCGGATTGGCATGACGCACACTGTGCCAGAAGGCCGTCACGGTCTGGCCGCTGAGAATACGGCCCGAGGCATCGGTCACCGTACCGCTGATCATGATG
>CAYQKN010000320.1:0-1624 GCA_964417885.1 uncultured Burkholderiales bacterium
TGGCATCACAACATACTTAAAGTCTGAGTCATCAGGTACCGTGATCAATGCGGAGGAATTAGCATCCCCAAGAGAAACGTTAATTTGATCGCTCTTGAGATTGTTAAGTACATCGAGTAAGTAGGTGACGTTAAAACCAATGTCGATGTTATCGCCACCGTAATCGATTTCCACCTCTTCGATGGCTTCTTCCTGATCAGCATTGGTAGAACTAATTTTCAGACTACCAGGGGAAACGACCCAGCGTATACCTTTGAATTTGTCGCTTGTCATGATCGCGGCACGTTGCAAAGAACGCAGCAGCTGTTCACGACCGATTGTAAAATCGTTCTTGTACCCCTTCGGCACTACACGCGTGTAATCCGGAAATTTGCCTTCAACCAATTTGGAAATCAATTCGATATCAGCAAAGGTAAGCTTGATCTGATTATTGGCAATCTCGATTTGAACGGTGTCTTCGACATCCTCTAGAAGGCGTTGCAGTTCGAGAATCGTCTTGCGCGGAATAATGACTTCTTGACGAGGAAACTCTTGTTCGGTTTCGATCTGACAAAAAGCAAGCCGATGCCCATCAGTGGCGACGGCCATTACTTTATTTCCTTCTACGACTAATAGAAGACCGTTAAGATAGTAGCGAATATCTTGTTGCGCCATTGAAAAGTGCACCATATCAAACAGATGCTTCAAGATTTTTTGCGGCAGCACGACGGTGGCGTTGAAATGCTTAGCTTGCGCCACCGTGGGAAATTCTTCAGCGGACAGTGTCTGCAAAGCAAAGCGCGATTTGCCAGCTTGCACGGTCATGCGCTTGTTCGCCAACGTTAAAGAAACATCATGCGAATCGGGCAAAGCACGCAAAATATCGAGCAACTTGCGTGCAGCAACAGTCGTCGTAACGTCTTCACCGCCGTTGCCAATTTCCGTGTGCGTCGTAATTTGCACCTCAACATCGGTGGAAAGAAACGATACACGCCCGCCTTGTTTGCGAATGAGGATATTGGCCAGAATCGGCAACGTATGCCGACGCTCGACAATACCGCTCACGATTTGCAGTGGCCGCAGGAGAATTTCTCGCTGGGTTTTGACCAATTGCATAAAACAATCCTTCTATATAGTGTGGGTTTAATTTAACTGACTTACGACGACCTCAATAGACTGCCAAGACTGCAAAACATAGCACCCAGATTTTCTATTCTGACAGAAAAGAAGCCCCTTCCCAATAATCAAGACCAGGTGAGTTCGGGTAATTCGATCCGAATTAGGGCAACTTCTCGATGGTCAGCGCCGTAGCATGACGCATATTTGCAATGCATGCCCCCGACGTCGACAATATCAACAAAGTTATTCACAGCTTTTCAAACAGCAGTAACAATCATTGAGCAATCTTTTAACCTTTTAGAGTTTGTTCAAGAACGTGCAATTCATGGTTCAATTCGGGATTTTTCGCCCGATCAGAAGCAACCTTGCGTACCGCATGCAGGACGGTCGTATGATCACGCCCACCAAATAATTCACCAATTTCCGGCAAACTCTTTTGTGTTAGCTCCTTGGCAAGATACATAGCAATTTGGCGCGGCCGAGCGATGTTGGCAGGGCGTTTTTTGGAATACATGTCGGCGACTTT
>CAYQKN010000321.1:0-1136 GCA_964417885.1 uncultured Burkholderiales bacterium
CCCGGCGACCGAGGCGCCCTTCGCCGAGTCCGCGCGCGGCACGGCCGCCGATGTCGACCGCGCCGTGCAGGCGGCGCGCCGGGCCTTCGACGAGGGTCCCTGGCCGCGCATGGGCGGACGCGAGCGCGCCGCGATCGTGCGCGCCATCGGCCGGCTGATCGCCGAGCGCAAGGAAGAGCTCGCCGCGCTGGAGGTTCGCGACAACGGCAAGCCGCTGCCCGAGGCGCTGTGGGACGTCGGCGACGCCGCCTACTGTTTCGAATACTACGCCGACATGGCGGAGGCCGCCGAGGCGGCCGGGCCGATGCCGATCCCGCTCGGCGACGCGCGCTTCACCTCGAAGGTGGTGCACGAGCCGCTCGGCGTGGTCGGCGCCATCGTGCCGTGGAACTACCCGCTGCTGATGGCCGCCTGGAAGGTGGCGCCGGCGCTCGCCGCCGGCTGCACGATGGTGCTGAAGCCGTCCGAACTGACGCCGATGGCGGCGGTCGAGCTTGCGCGGATCACCGAGGCCGCGGGCCTGCCGCAGGGCGTCTTCAACCTGATTACGGGCTTCGGCCCGGAAGCCGGCGCGCCGCTCGCCGGACATCCCGGCGTCGACAAGGTCGCCTTCACCGGCTCGGTGCCGACCGGCAGCAAGGTGATGCAGGCCGCCGCCGCCGACATCAAGGCGATCAGCCTAGAACTGGGCGGCAAGTCGCCCTTCGTCGTCTTCGCCGACAGCGACATCGACAAGGCGGTCGAGTGGATCATGTTCGGCATCTTCTGGAACCAGGGCCAGGTCTGTTCAGCGACCTCGCGCATCCTGGTGGAGAGGCCGCTCTACGCGCCGCTGCTCGAGCGCCTGGCGGCAGAGGCAGCCAGGATCAGCATCGGCGGCGGCATGGAGGAGGGCGTGCTGCTCGGTCCCATCGTTTCGGCGGGCCAGCATGCCAAGGTTCTCGGCGCGATCGAGCGCGGCAAGGCCGAGGGCGCGCGCCTGGTCGCCGGCGGAAAACGCCCGGCCGGCCGCGATACCGGCTATTTCGTCGAGCCGACCGTTTTCGCCGACGTGCCGCTGTCGAGCTGGATCTGGCGCGAGGAGATCTTCGGTCCCGTCGTCTGCGTCAATCCGTTCGACACCGAGGAGGAAGCCG
>CAYQKN010000321.1:1254-1613 GCA_964417885.1 uncultured Burkholderiales bacterium
GCCGACCTTCACCGAGGCGCCGTGGGGCGGCTACAAGCGCTCCGGCATCGGCCGGGAACTCGGCAAGTGGGGCTTCGACGCCTACCGGCAGGTCAAGCAGGTCACCGCCTTCGACCGGGCGGAGAAATGGGGCTGGTACCTGAAGTAGGAACGGCGGCACGTCGGCGGATGTCTTTCGGCGAGGCCTTTCAGCCTCGCCGCGGCAGTTCCCGGCCGGACAGAAACCGGTCGCCGGGCGGCGCGGCCGCCAGGCGAACGAGCCGGGAGTCGGCAACGCCCGCCTGCCGGTGCTCCATGGCCGCCCGGTAGTCGGGATGCCGCATCAGGCCGACGAATGCCTCGACGCTGGGGTACTCGGC
>CAYQKN010000322.1:0-1610 GCA_964417885.1 uncultured Burkholderiales bacterium
CCGCCCGGCACCGGCGACATCCAGCTGACGCTGGCCCAAAAGGTGCCTGTCACCGGCGCCGTCATCGTCACCACCCCCCAGGACATCGCGCTGCTCGACGCGCGCAAGGGACTGAAGATGTTCGAGAAGGTCGGCGTGCCGATCATCGGCATTGTCGAAAACATGGCGATGCATGTGTGCAGCAACTGCGGCCACATGGAACATATCTTCGGCACCGGTGGCGGCGACCGGATGGCCAAGGATTACGACATCGAGCTGCTCGGTTCGCTGCCGCTGGATATCAAGATCCGCGAGATGGCCGACAGCGGCAAACCCACCGTGGTCTCGGACCCGGACGGCCCGATTGCCGCCATTTACAGGGACATCGCCCGGAAATGCGCGGCCAAGATTGCCAAGCAATCGCAGGACCGTTCCAGTGTGTTCCCCAAAATCGTGATCCAGAACACGTGAGCGAACCCGGCCAGCAGAGTTTGGAAGCGTCCATTGAGCGGGCCGTCGCCCTGCGCAATGACCTGCAGCACACCGAGGCGCTGGCCATCCTGCTCGACCTGTACAACGCGAACCCGGACCATGCCCGGATCAACTACGAGCTGGCCTGCACCTACGACCACCAGGGGGTCGAGGACGAGGCGATCGGCTTCTACGAGCACGCGATCCAGTGCGGGCTCGCCGGTGATGACCTGCGCGGCGCCCTGCTGGGGCTGGGCAGTTCCTACCGCTGCGTCGAGCGCTTCGGCGATGCGGTGCGCGTACTACACAAGGGCGCGGCGGAATATCCTGACGCGAGGGAATTCGACGTTTTCCTGGCGCTGACGCAGTACAACCTTGGCGACCATGCCGAAGCGATGCGGCTGTTGCTGACTCACATCGCCGACCAGACCGCGGACACCGAAACACAGAAGTACCGCCGCGCCATTGCGTACTATGCGGAGCACCTGGAGCCGCCGTATGACAAATAGCATGGCGGCGTGAGGTGGCGGCCTATTGCGTCGGCCGGATTCGCGTCAAGGATGCGGCGGCCTGGGAGAATTACCGCTCGCGTGTCGGCGCCACCATCGAGCAATACGGCGGCGCGGTGCTGTTCCGCGGTGCGCTGGATGGCGTTTTCAGCGGTTGCGCGGACCACGACCAGATCGTGGCGCTGCAGTTCGCCGATCTGGCGGCGGCAAAACGATGGCATGATTCGCCGGCATACCAGTCGCTGGTCGCCATGCGCGACCTCGGCGCCGAGGTTTCTTTGATCTTGTACCAGGGTTAACACAGGGGAGCACAGCGTGAGCATCAAAGCCGACAAATGGATCCGCCGCATGGCGCAGGAGCACGGCATGATCGAGCCGTTCGAACCGGGCCAGGTGCGCGAGGCGAACGGACACCGCATCGTCAGCTACGGCACATCGAGCTACGGCTACGACATTCGCTGTTCGGACGAATTCAAGCTGTTCACCAACCTGAACTCGACCATCGTCGACCCGAAGAATTTCGATCCCAATTCGTTCGTCGACATCAAGTCCGACTTCTGCATCATCCCGCCGAATTCGTTTGCGCTCGCTCGCACAGTGGAATATTTCCGCATCCCGCGCAACGTGCTGACGGTGTGCCTGGGCAAATCG
>CAYQKN010000323.1:0-1606 GCA_964417885.1 uncultured Burkholderiales bacterium
CTTCTTCCATGCCTTTCTTGAACGCGTCGTGCAGCACCTTCACGATCGCCGGGTCAGTGCCTTTCGGCGCGCCGATGCCATAGGGCGAGTTGGACACGATGCCGTAGCCGAGGTCCTTCATCGTCGGCACTTGCGGCCAGCGTTTGGTACGGCGCTCGCCCCATGTCGCCAGCAGTCTGAGCTTGCCGGCATCGACGTGCGGACCGAAGCCGGTGGCATCGGCGCCCGCCATCACGTGGCCGCCAAGCAGGGCGGCCATCTGGTCGGCGCTGCCCTTGTAGGGAATGTGATTCAGTTGCAGGCCCTCGGCCAGCGCCCACTCTTCCATCATCAGGTGCGGTGCGGTGCTGATGCCGGTCGAGCCGTAGGTCAGCTTGCCCGGATTGGCCTTGGCGTAGGCGGCGAATTCCTGCATGGTCTTGATCGGCGAATCGGCCGGCACCACGGTGCCGAAGGTATAGCCGGAAATGCCGATCACGTAGGTGATGTCCTTCAGCGGATCGTAATTGACGGTGGTGGTGTGCGGCAGGCGGAAGACGCCCAGCGGTACCTGGGTGATGGTATAGCCATCCGCCATCGCCGACTGCAATGCCACCACGCCCAGCGTGCCGCCGGCGCCGGGCCGGTTCTCGACCACGATCGGCTGGCCCAGGTGTTTGGACGTCGATTCAGCCAGTACCCGCATGGTGACGTCGGTCGAGCCGCCCGGCGGCCACGGCACGATCAGTTTGACCGGCTTGTTCGGAAAAGCCTGCGCCAGCGCCGGCAGTGAGAACAGCTGAACAAAACAGGCCAGGGCGGCCAGCAGTGCCGCGCGGCTAATTGATCGGGTCATGTCTACCTCCGGGAAATTGACCGTTGTCGGTTCTCTTGAATGTAATCCTTGCGAACTTCCCGCCATGTACGGCGTTGCGCGCCAAGGCACTATCTGCCAGTTACGGCAGGCGGTCAAGACGCTGGCGCGCGTGAACTGTCGCACACACGATCTCCACCGTTGTCGGCGGACAACCGGCGTTGGCCGGCGTTTACTGGGCACACCTGGCCAACGAGGATTTCCGCGCACTGGAGCAAAACGGCGGACATTGCCCGCCGCCATGCGCGTGTCGCAGGCAGGTCGAACTGGTGCTGGTTGTGAACTTGCGCCAACTCAACACGATGCCGCGGGTTCTCCGGTAGCATTCAACGCACAGCGGGTTTCGCCGCCTCCGCCGGTAACGCATCATGTTACCGGGGCAACGCGCGTGCCGGTCCGTGTTCACCGATGGCAGTTCACCGAAAAAGGGGAGTGTGATGGTTTCCAGACTGGCAAGATGGGTTGCAGCACTGGCGCTGGCGGCAACAACCGGCGCGGCGGGAGCAAGTTCGCTGTTGACGTCACTTGGTGGCCAGCCGTCCTCCGGCGGTTCCTGGCAGGCCTGTGCCAAGGAGGGCGAGGTTTGCCGTTTCTCCGGTACCGCGTCGGTGACCTACGGCGCCGGGAAATCGTGGAAGACGCTGCGCTTTACCAATGGCGCCAACTGTTCCAACACGGCCTTCGGCGGTGACCCGGCCCCCAACCAGCGCAAGACCTGTTACACCAGCATGCCGTGGCGGCCGTGCGCGTCGG
>CAYQKN010000324.1:0-1576 GCA_964417885.1 uncultured Burkholderiales bacterium
CAGGAGCGCGGCATCACCATCACGGCCGCCGCCACCACCTGTTTCTGGAAGGGCATGGCCAATAATTTCCAGGAACACCGCATTAATATCATTGACACCCCCGGGCACGTCGATTTCACGATCGAGGTTGAGCGCTCGATGCGGGTGCTTGACGGTGCCTGCATGGTCTATTGTGCGGTGGGCGGCGTTCAGCCGCAGTCCGAAACGGTGTGGCGCCAGGCCAACAAATACAAGGTGCCGCGCCTTGCCTTCGTGAACAAGATGGACCGCACAGGTGCCAACTTCTTCAAGGTATACGAGCAGATGCGCGCCCGCCTCAAGGCCAATCCGGTGCCGTTGCAGGTGCCGATCGGCGCTGAGGAAAATTTCAAGGGTCTCGTTGATCTGATCAAGATGAAATCGATCATCTGGAACGAAGACGACAAGGGCGTGACGTTTAAATACGGCGAAATCCCGGCCGACCTGGTCGAGACCTGCAAGGAATGGCACAACAAGATGGTCGAGAGTGCCGCCGAAGCAAACGAAGAACTGATGAACAAGTATCTTGAGGGCGGCGAATTGACCGAAGCCGAGATCAAGGCTGGCTTGCGCGAGCGCACCATCAAGAGCGAAATCGTGCCGATGCTGTGCGGGTCTGCGTTCAAGAACAAGGGTGTGCAGGCAATGCTGGATGCCGTGATCGACTTCATGCCGGCGCCGACGGACATTCCGCCGGTCAAGGGTATGACCGAAGATGAGCAACCGACCACGCGCAAGGCTGACGACGGTGAAAAGTTCTCCGCGCTGGCGTTCAAGCTGATGACCGACCCCTTTGTCGGGCAGTTGACGTTCGTGCGTGTCTATTCCGGCGTGCTGTCGAAGGGCGATACGGTCTACAACCCGATTCGCGGCAAAAAGGATCGCATTGGTCGTATCGTGCAGATGCATGCCAACAATCGTGTTGAGATCGAAGAGATCCGGGCCGGCGACATCGCCGCCTGTATCGGCATGAAAGACGTCACCACCGGGGAAACGCTGTGTGATCCGGAAGCGGTCCTGACGCTGGAGCGGATGGTGTTCCCGGAGCCGGTTATTTCCCAGGCGGTCGAGCCGAAGACCAAGGTTGACCAGGAGAAGATGGGTATCGCGCTGGGCAGGCTGGCTCAGGAAGATCCGTCGTTCCGTGTTCGCTCGGACGAGGAATCCGGCCAGACCATTATTTCGGGCATGGGCGAGTTGCATCTCGAGATCATTGTCGATCGCATGAAGCGCGAATTTGGCGTTGAAGCCACCGTCGGCAAGCCGCAGGTGGCCTATCGCGAGACGATCCGCGGCACGGTTGAAAATGCCGAAGGAAAGTTCGTCAAGCAATCCGGTGGCCGCGGTCAGTATGGACACGTCGTGCTGAAGGTTGAGCCGCAGGAAGCAGGCAAGGGCTTCGAGTTCGTTGATGCCATCAAGGGTGGCGTGGTGCCGCGCGAATTCATTCCGGCGGTGGAAAAAGGCCTGCGTGAAACGCTTCCGGCCGGTGTGTTGGCGGGTTACCCGGTGGTGGATGTGAAGGTGACGTTGCACTTCGGTTCCTACCATGACGTGG
>CAYQKN010000325.1:0-1566 GCA_964417885.1 uncultured Burkholderiales bacterium
ACCCGTCAGATGCGGCGCGAGCTCCTCACCGACACCGAGGAGCACATCGACTTCCTGGAGACCCAGCTCAGCCTGGTCCGCCAGCTGGGCGAACAGAACTACCTGCAGAGCGCCATGGGTGAGCTCTCGGGGGTCGAAGGCCACTAAGTCAGCCGATCTGGCGCGCGGTGGTCGACACCCGATGATTTGAAGCTAGGCTCTCCCCAGGCTTCGGGGGAGGGCGGCATGGCTCAGGGCAAGAGCGGCGGCGGCAACACCATGGTGATCGCCGGCGCCTCGGTGGGCACGGTGTTCGAGTGGTACGACTTCTACCTCTACGGGTCCCTGGCCGGGTTCATCACCCAGCACTTCTTCTCCGGCGTTAACGAGACCACCGGCTACATTTTCGCCCTGCTGGCCTTCGCCGCGGGTTTCGCGGTCCGTCCCTTCGGCGCCCTGGTGTTTGGCCGGCTGGGGGATCTGTGGGGGCGCAAGAACACCTTCCTGGTCACCATGCTCTTGATGGGGCTGTCGACCTTCGCCGTCGGCCTGCTCCCCGGCTACGACCAGATCGGCCTGGCTGCTCCCGTCGCCCTGATCATCATGCGTCTGATCCAGGGCCTGGCGCTGGGTGGCGAGTACGGCGGGGCGGCCACCTATGTCGCCGAGCATGCGCCCCCGGGGAAGCGCGGCCTCTACACCAGCTGGATCCAGACCACCGCGACCCTCGGCCTGTTCCTCAGCCTGATCGTCATCCTTGTGGTCCGCACACTGCTGGGGGAGGAGGTCTTCAAGGCCTGGGCCTGGCGTATCCCCTTCCTGGTCTCGGCTCTGCTGCTGGCGGTCTCGCTATGGATCCGCCTGAAACTGAACGAGAGCCCAGTCTTCCAGAAGATGATCGCCGAGGGGACCACATCGAAAAAGCCCCTCACCGAAGCCTTCGGCGAGCGGAGCAACCTCAAGCTGGTCTTCCTGGCGCTGGCGGGCCTCACCGCCGGCCAGGCGGTGGTCTGGTACACCGGCCAGTTCTACGCCCTGTTCTTCCTGGAGAAGACGCTGAAGGTCGATGGGGCCCTGGCCAACACCCTGGTGGCCTTCGCCCTGATCCTGGGGGTGCCGTTCTTCGTGGTGTTCGGCTGGCTGTCGGACAAGATCGGCCGCAAGCCGATCATCATGCTGGGCTGCGTCCTGGCGGTGCTGACCTATTTCCCGATCTTCAAGGCGCTCACCGCCGCCGCCAACCCGGCGCTCGCCGCCGCCACCGCGACCCATCCGGTGACCGTGATCGCCGACCCCGCCGACTGCGCCTTCCAGTTCGACCCGGTCGGCAAGACCGCCTTCACCTCGTCCTGCGACGTGGCCAAGGGGGCGCTGGCCACGGCCGGCGTCTCCTACACCAACCAGGCCGCGCCGGCCGGGACGCTCGCCGTCGTGAAGATCGGGGCGGTCGAGGTGGCCGGCATGGATGTCAAGCCGTCCTTCGTGAGGGCACAGCCGGGCCGCCGTCTGCCGACGTTTCACCCCACCCGCATCCTCGCCTTCACCTGGCGGCAGCCGCCGGCCGATCCGGCAGTGATGCAGACACTG
>CAYQKN010000326.1:0-1539 GCA_964417885.1 uncultured Burkholderiales bacterium
GCCTGCGGCAGTTCGATCCGCTGCTCGTCGATGTGGATGAAGTAGCGGTCGTACAGGGTCTGCAGGCCGAGGTAGGTGAACTGGTTGTCACGCTCGGCGTTCAACGCCTGGCCGAGTTTTTTCAGGTCGTACTGCGCCATCCGCTCGTCGAGCAGCTCGGCCTGGATGCCGCGCTTGATGTATTGCGGGAAATAGTCGGCGTAACGCTCGGCCATGTCGCCCGGCATCACTTCCTCACCGAGGATTTCCTTGCGGATCGAGTGCATCAGCAGCCGCGACGACACCTTGGTGTAGGCCGGGTCTTTTTCGATCAGCGCGCGGGCGGCCATGGTGGCGGCCTTGAACACTTCTTCCTGCGGCACGCCGTCGTACAGGTCGCGCAGGGTGGCTTCGAGGATCTGCTTCGGGTTGACGAATTCGCCAAGGCCATCGCAGGCCGATTCGATCAGCGTCGACAACGCCGCAACATCGAGCGGGCGATGACCGCCATTGATGGTGACGTTGATGCCGGCCACTTCGCCGGCGATGGCGCTGGCCTGTTCGCGCGCCTGGGCGCGCTCCAGCGTGCGCTTCTCGCGATACAGCACATAGGACCGCGCCACTTCGTGCGCGCCGCCGCGCATCAGCGCGAGCTCGACCTGATCCTGCACTTCTTCAATATGGAAGGTGCCGCCGGAAGGCTTGTGGCGCAGCAGCGCGTTGACCACCGCACCGGTGATCTGCTGGACCATGTCGCGCATGCGCGCGCTGGCGGCTTCCTGCCCGCCGTTGACGGCGATGAACGCCTTGGTGACGGCGACGGCAATCTTGTTCGGCTCAAACGGGGCCACAGAACCATTGCGACGAATGATCTTGTAATCCGAGTATCTCGATTCGGCAGAATCGGTATTCGAGTTGTTCACAGCTGCTGCGGTCAGGCCAATTGCGGGATTCGCCGGATGAATATCGGATGCCAGTCGCATGGGGGGGTCTCCTTATGGACGTCTTTTTTGTAATGAAATCAGGTGTTTGTTGTGGTTTCCATGCATTGACTGTTGCGACTTCCTGGCGGCGGGGTCCGGTTTTTTTTCGGCGGCCGAACACGGGGAAAGGAAAACTGCCCACAACTTTTCCACCGTGCGTCCCGTACTTATCTACTTGATTGGGAACAGAAGTATCCACAGCCCACACAACATCTAGTGCCTACATGGGTCAGGCGCCACTATATCGTGCGATTTAATGGAAATGCAACAGTAATTTTTTTTGTTCAAATTCGCACGATAAAACAAGGAGTTAAAGCACCAAAAGCGGCCCCAAAATGGTGTGAAACCTCATGTGAAACCTTAAGATTTTGGAGGCCCAATAAATACGCGGCTTTCCAGCCAAAAATGGCTGGAAAGCCGCGCCAGTGCTGGGGTTTGGCTTTTGGGATCGGCCTGGAAATGGGTCCGCTTGGCCGGTTTTGGCTGCATCTTCCCCGGCCCGCGTGCTGACGGGCCAGCGTCGCGCGGCCAGGACCGTCTCGTGTGGGGGTGTTTTGCGGGCTGCCGGGTGGCAACG
>CAYQKN010000327.1:0-1509 GCA_964417885.1 uncultured Burkholderiales bacterium
GCGCCGTCCATCATGCAGGTACCCGGCGCGCGCGACGTGGCGGTGGAATTTTTCACCATGTCCAAGTCCTACAACATGGCGGGCTGGCGGATCGGGTTCATGGTCGGCAACAAGGAACTGGTGTCTGCCTTGGCGCGTATCAAGGGCTACCACGACTACGGCACCTTCACGCCAATCCAGGTGGCGGCGATTGCCGCCCTGGACGGGCCGCAGGAGTGCGTGGCCGAAATTACCGCTGAGTACCAGAGTCGCCGTGACGTACTACACAAGGGGCTGGCTGAGGCGGGCTGGGTAACCACCAAGCCAAAGGCGACGATGTACATCTGGGCCAAGATCCCTGAGCCGTATCGGGCGATGGGTTCGCTTGAGTTTGCCAAGAAATTGCTGGCTGAGGCGAAGGTGTCCGTGTCACCGGGTATCGGCTTTGGTGACTACGGCGACGACCACGTTCGATTTGCGCTGATTGAAAACGCCGAACGGACCCGCCAGGCAGTTCGCGGAATCAAGGAAATGTTCCGCAAGGACGGATTGCTTAAGTAAGCGGACGTACGCGCTCGCTGGGATGGGCCAGCCTGCCAACCCAGACTGCTGGGCGCCGAGTCGTATTTGTGGCCAGCGGGTTCTCGTCAAAGAACATGAAAATCATCTCCATTACCAACGCCATCGGCGAAATTATTGAACTTGAATGGCTGCGGGGCGCGGAAGCCGTTCACCGCCAACTGCGCCCCCATCTGTCGGCGGACTACGTGGGCAGGATGAAGCAGGTATTTGCCGGTGGTGCGGAAATGGCGGTATGCGTCGATGGCGGGGTCGTGCGCGGCCTGACGGTTTATCGCTTGCTGGAGAAAACTCACAACGGGCGAGATCTTTACTGCGACGACCTGGTGACCGACGAGGCGGCGCGCTCGCGCGGCGTCGGCCGCATGCTGATGCAATATATGGAAGCGCTGGCGGCCACACGCGAGTGCGATACGTTTTCGCTAGATTCCGGATGTCAGCGCCAGCAGGCCCATAAGTTTTACTTTCGCGAGGGGATGACCATCCCGTCATTCCATTTTTCCAAGCCACTGAAGAAATCCGCACCATGAAACCGATCCATGTCGGCTTGCTGGGCCTCGGTACTGTAGGCTCCGGCACGATAGAAGTGCTCAAACGCAACCGCGAGGAAATTGCCCGCCGCGCCGGGCGCGAGATTCGCGTTACCCACGCAACGGCCAGGGATCTCACCAAGCCGCGCACGGTCTCGCTGGAGGGCATCGAGATGCTCGCCGATGCCAACGCACTGGTGACCCATCCGGATATCGATATCGTCTGCGAACTGATCGGCGGCGATACGACCACCAAGGATCTGGTGCTGCTGGCGATCGCCAGCGGCAAGCATGTGGTGACTGCCAACAAGGCACTTCTGGCCAAACATGGCACCGAAATTTTTGCCGCCGCGTCAAAACACCGTGTGATGGTCGCCTTTGAGGCCGCCGTTGCAGGGGGGGTGCCAATCATCAAGGCGCT
>CAYQKN010000328.1:0-1505 GCA_964417885.1 uncultured Burkholderiales bacterium
GGATGAAAGATGCCCGGGATGCACTTGCGCCCAATCCGAATGACACGCACCGTCTGGTCCGCATCCTGCGCTGGACGAGGCTGCTGGCGCATGTCGCGAGTGGTCTGGTGCTGGTGGGCATGCTCTATCCGCGCGTATCGCCGGCACGGCGCGCCAGCCTGACCGGCTGGTGGGCCCGCAAGCTGCTGCGTATCCTGAATATCGTGCTGTCGGTACACGGCGCGCGCCCGGCGCCGGCAGCGCGTAACCTGATCATCGCGGCGAATCACGTTTCCTGGGTCGACATCTTTGTCATCAGCGCCGCCCATCCCGCGCGTTTCATTGCCAAGTCGGAAATCCGCGATTGGCCCATCGCCGGCTGGCTCAGCGACCGGGCGGGCACCATCTTCATCCGTCGCGCGCGGCGCAGCGATACCGCCAAGATCAACGAGGTGATGCATGCTGTTCTGGCGGAGGGCGCCACCATCGGTTTCTTCCCCGAGGGCACCACCACCGGCGGCGACCGGCTGCTGAAATTTCACACCTCGCTGTTTGAGCCGGCCGTGGCCAATGCCGCGACCCTTGCGCCGGCGGTCATCCGCTACCGCGCCAGCGACGGTGAGCGCAGCCGGGCGATGGCATTCATCGGTGAAATCAGTTTTGCCGAATCGGTCGGTTTGATCATCCGGCAGAAATCCACCATTGCCGAGATCACCTTTGCGCCGCCGATTGCTGCCAGCGGACACACGCGGCGCGAGCTGGCGCTGCTGGCCGAAACAGCGGTTGCGAACATCCTCAATGTGCCGCAACCCCATGCGCACCAGCGATTTGGCGCTGCCGCAGCGGACGACATCGAACGATCCGGCTAGCCGGCGTCGCGGGAAATTGTTCCAGCCTGTTCGGGATGCAGCGGCTGTTCGTGTCCGCGCGATACAAGTCAAGCACTGGTGCGCCATTCCGGCATATTTTGGCCTGCAAGGCGCGCCGGTGCTGGAGTTTGCCTGCAAAACGCGGCAATCGAAGCACGCCGCTGCGCCGGCAACCTCGCGGCGGCATGACCGTCCGGCTATAATCAGCGACTAACTTTTGAGTCTCCAGCATGCCCCCGGTCGCATTTATCGACAACAAGCGCGCGGTCGCCGCGCTGTTCCAGCAAGCCCTGCTCTCAGCCTACCCGGCGCTGCGCGACGACAACCCGCCGTTTGTGATCGAAGTCGACAAGCCGAAGAACCCTGATCACGGGCATTTTGCCGTCAATAGCGCGCTGCAGCTGGCCAAGAAGCTCGGCGCCAGGCCGCGCGACATCGCCGAGGCGATTGTCGGGGCATTGCCCGCCTCCGACCTGCTGGCGGGCAAGCCGGAAATTGCCGGTCCGGGTTTTATCAACATACGTCTGGCGCCGGCAGCCGAAACGCGCGTCGTCGAATCGGTATTTGCGGCTGGTGACGAGTTCGGCTCTGGCACGGACGGTGCGGGCCGCAAGGTGATGGTTGAATTTGTTTCCGCCAATCCAACCGGTCCGCTGC
>CAYQKN010000329.1:0-1504 GCA_964417885.1 uncultured Burkholderiales bacterium
GACAAGAAAGCCAACGTGCTGCTGCTGGATCGCATCCTGCGCAATGCCGGCTATACCTTCGTCGCCTCCACCACCGACCCGACCGAGGTGTGCGACATCCACAGCCAGATCCAGTACGACCTGATCCTGCTTGACCTGATGATGCCGGTGATGGACGGATTCGCGGTGATGGAGGGGCTGAAGGAAATCGAGCACGACGGCTACCTGCCGGTGCTGGTGATCACCGCCCAGCCGGAGCAGAAACTGCGCGCGCTGAAAGCCGGGGCGCGCGATTTCATCAGCAAGCCGTTCGACATCGCCGAAGTGCTGATGCGGGTCTACAACATGCTCGAGGTGCGCCTGCTGCACCTGGAAACGAAGCGGCTCTACGAAGAAGTGATGGAGGAAAAGCGGGTGTCCGAGCGTCTGCTGCTCAATGTCCTGCCGCCGTCGGTGGCGGAACGGCTGAAAACCGAGCCGGGCATCATCGCCGACAGCTATACCGATGTGACGGTGCTGTTCGCCGACATCGTCGGCTTCACCGAGCTATCCGAAACCATGAGCCCGGAGAAACTGGTGTCGATGCTGAACGAGGTGTTCTCGCTGTTCGACACCATCGCCGCCGAGCGCGGGCTGGAAAAGATCAAGACCATCGGCGATGCCTACATGGCGGTGGCGGGCGTGCCGCTGCCGGTGGCCGATCATGCCGGCCGCGCGGCGCACATGGCGCTGGACATGTTCGACGCGCTGGCGCATTTCAACCAGCTGTACGGCTTCACGCTGCAGCTGCGCATCGGCATCCACAGCGGCTCGGTGGTGGCGGGCGTGATCGGCAAGAGCAAGTTCATCTACGACCTGTGGGGCGACGCGGTCAATACCGCCAGCCGCATGGAGTCGCAGGGCCTGGCCGGACGCGCGCAGATGACCGAGGCCACGCGGCAGCGACTGAACGAGCAATTCCAGCTCGAGGAGCGCGGCGACGTCGAGATCAAGGGCAAGGGTGAGATGCATACCTGGCTGCTGGCCGGGCGGGAACTGGCGCTGGCCGCCTGACGCCGCGTCTTTTTGCAGCCGGCCGCCGACGGCTAGCACTCGACCAGACGCACCGATACCGTGATCGCCAAGCCGCCGAGCGAGGTCTCCTTGTACTTGCTCTGCATGTCCGAGCCGGTGCGGCGCATGGTCTCGATTGCCTGGTCCAGCGACACCATGTGCGAGCCGTCACCCAGCATCGCCAGCGAGCAGGCGTTGATCGCCTTGACCGCGCCCATCGCGTTACGTTCGATGCAGGGAATCTGCACCAGTCCGCCGATCGGGTCGCAGGTCATGCCGAGGTGATGCTCGAGCGCGATTTCGGCCGCATTCTCGATCTGCTCGTTGCTGGCGCCCAGCGCGGCGGCCAGCCCGGCGGCGGCCATCGCGGCGGCCGAGCCGACCTCCCCCTGGCAGCCGACTTCGGCACCGGAAATTGAGGCGTTGCGCTTGCACAGCGCGCCGACCGCGGCGGCGGCCAGCATGAAGCGCT